>CAYTUV010000008.1:0-133119 GCA_964441505.1 uncultured Melioribacter sp.
CACCGGAAATATAATACGGAATCAAATCGGTAGTTCCAAATTGCGCGCAAACCTTCAGGTCTGAACCGAAACCATTCTCAATTAAGAGCTGACCGTGTTCGGTTTCTTTCAGCAGCTTTAAAATACTTTTGCCGAAAGTTTTATTTAGAACCAAACTCGCTCTGCCTGAATCACTTATCTCAAGATCGGTACTTTCTTTATCCATTTCGCTGATTAACCTGCCTGCACAAACTGCATCTTCTAAATTAAAATTACCATTAGAGCCGGCACAAATAATTTCAACATCTTTGTTGAGCAGAAGCAGATGCCTGGCCATCGATGGAAGATTGTTAAAACTGCAGATAAAAAGATTTTCAGAAAACTTTGCTTTAACAATCGATTTAGATCCATTGGTAGTGTAAAGAATGATCGATTTCCCGGAGACAATTTCCGGGGTATATTCTAATGGTGAATTGCCAAGATTGAACCCTTCAACTTTTTTTGTGTTACGCTCACCGCTAAGAATAGTCTGACCGCCGAATGCATTGCCGGAAACTTTCATAGCAAAATCAACCGTGCTTACAGGAATAATCTCACGCGCACCGTTGGCGAGAGCCGTGACTATTACAGTCGATGCACGGAGAACATCAATAACAACGGAAGTTTTTCCGCTGAAATAAAGATCATCGAGATGCAGATTTGAGTAGTGTACGTTAATTTTCATTTTTAGTTTTTCACAAATGGTAGTTTAGTAATTACCGCAGGAACTTCTTTCCCACGAATAACAAAATTTATTTTACTTCCTTCTTTACTGTATGCTGTATCTACATAGCCCATTGCAATCGCTTTGTCGAGCATCGGGCTTACGGTCCCGCTTGTAATATGACCAACTACTTTTCCATCAACGGACAGGTCGTAACCGTGACGAGGAAATGATTTTTCGTCCGAGATGATGGGGACTAATTTTCTCTTGAGTCCATCCTCTTTCACTTTGAGCAAAACATCTTTTGCGATAAATTCTGCTTTCTTCAATTTAGTGATCCAGCCGAGTCCGGCTTCGAGAGTGTTTGTTGTCTGGTCAATATCATTTCCATATAAGCAGAAACCCATTTCAAGTCGTAATGAATCACGTGCGCCGAGACCAATCGGTTGGATACCAAAATCTTTTCCGGCATCAAATAATGCATTCCAGACCTTTACCGCATCAGTCTCACTGCCTTTGAAATACAATTCATAACCAAGTTCACCGGTATAGCCTGTCCGGGAGACAATCATCTCTATTCCTGCAACTTTTGCGAAGATGAAATGATAGTATTCCATATCAAGAGGTTTATCACAAATTTTTTCAACAACATTTTTTGAATTAGGACCCTGTACAGCAAGAAGCGAGTATTCGTCACTCTCATCAGCGATTTCAACGCCAAATGTATTGTTATCTTTCATCCATGCAAAGTCTTTATCCTTATTCGATGCGTTTACTACGAGCAAAAATTCTTTTTCACTAATCCGATAGACTAAGAGATCGTCAACAATTCCTGCATCGGGATAGCACATAGCTGAGTATTGTACCCTTCCGTCTGTAAGAAGGGATGCATCATTCACTGCGATATGCTGAACAAAATCGAGCGCACGCTCTCCTCTGATAAGAATTTCTCCCATGTGAGAGACATCGAAAACTCCGACTGCCGTACGTACAACTTTATGTTCTGCAATTATTGATGAGTATTGAACCGGCATTTGATAACCTGCAAAGTCAACAATCTTAGCACCACATTTTTCATGAACAGAAAAAAATTTTGTCTTTTTCATTATCATTTCTCGTTTGATTTTCTCCAGTCACTAAGGAATTTTTCCAATCCGATATCGGTGAGAGGATGTTTGAATAACTTTTCAATAACATCAAACGGCATTGTTGCAACATGAGCACCCATTAATGCGGCATCAACAAGATGTAAAGGATGGCGTATGCTTGCAACCAGCACCTGTGTTTTGAAATCATAATTTTCATAAATCTGTACTATCTGTTGGATTAATCCCATTCCATCGGTGCTTATATCATCTAAACGGCCGACAAATGGACTGATATAAGTTGCGCCAGCTTTAGCAGCCAGCAACGCTTGTGTTGGAGAAAAACATAAAGTTACATTTGTGTTAATTCCTTCATCACTCAGAGATTTTACAGCTTTAATTCCTTCTTTTATCAAAGGTACCTTCACAACAATATTTTTGTGAATAGCTGCAAGTTCATGTGCTTCTTTTAAAATACCGTTGTAATCAGTGGAAACAACTTCTGCGCTGATTGGTCCATCAACAATTTTGAGAATTTCATCGAGCAGCTGGCGGAAATTTTTCCCCTCCTTAGCTACAAGAGATGGATTGGTTGTAACTCCATCGAGCAAACCGTATGAAGCGGTTTCTTTAATCTCATTTATATTAGCAGTATCAATAAAAAATTTCATCTGATTACCTTAAATAGGGTGAATAGAATTTTCTTCTATAGAAAAATAATAAAAATCCAAAACATTTTACCGTCGTAATTCGAAAGTCCGGTTTTAGACAAAATCTGCGGTAATATCGTTCCCGGTCTTCGTTGAAATAAATCGAAAACTCTGAGGACTATTTTTTTCATTCTGAATAAGTTTTACACGAACAAAATATCGTAATTGCATTTTTAACAACGGTGAAAATAATCCCCTTGTTAATTTTTCTCCGAGCGAAGTATGAACCTGTAAAGTAAGTCCGGTGCCTTTACCTTCTGATCTGAAACGCTTCAGCCAGCGGTCAATTTCATGCATCAGGTTCGATTTCTTGGTCAGCAAACCTGAGCCGGCGCAATACGGGCATGCATCGTTCATCGACTGCATAATATTTTCCCGGATACGCTCACGTGTAATCTGCATCAGGCCAAATTCCGTCATTGGCAGCATAGCAATCTTTGCACGGTCTTTCTTGAATTCTTTTTTCAATTCATCATAAATTTTCTTCCGGTTCTTTTCATCTTCAAGATCAATAAAATCTACAACTATCAATCCGCCGATGTCACGCAGACGAAGCTGCCGGACAATCTCTCGTGCTGCTTCAAGATCAGTCTTTAGTGAATTCAGTTCCTGTTCTTTCTTAGCCGCGTATCGTCCGCTATTAACATCGATAACAACCATGGCTTCGGTATGTTCAATCACAATATGTCCGCCGCTCGGCATCGAGACTTTTCGTCCCATCAATCCTTTGATCTGTTCATCAATTTTGAATGCTTCGAAAATCGAGATATCTTCTTTAAACAGTTCTATCCTGTCTATCAATGCGGGTTGAATGAACTGAACGTAGTTGCGGATCTCTTTGTAAAGCTTTTTTGAATCAACAAAAACTTTTGATACGTCGGGTGTGAATAAATCACGGATTACACTGATAGTGGTACTTAAATCTTTGTAAAGGAGGAACGGCGGTTCTTGTTTCTTGGCATCTTCCTGCATGTCTTCCCAAATCTTTACAAGATATTTCAGATCTCCGGAAAGTGATTCCTCGCTCTGATCTTTTGCAGCAGTGCGTATTATAAGTCCGCAATTTGAAGGCAAAATTCCGCGCGCAATTCTGCGCAATCTTTTTCTTTCTCTGAAATCATAAATCTTTTTTGAAACGCCAATCTTATCATCTAACGGAAGAAGAACACAAAATCTTCCGGGGATCGAAATAGAAGAGGTACATCGAACTCCCTTATCCTTAACAGGTTCTTTAATGATCTGAATTAAGATCTCTTCCCCTTTATGGAGTTTTGGTATTTGCCTGTGTTCTTTCTGCTCTGGTTTCGGTTGGGGCTTCGCTTCGCCTTCAGCTACTGAAGGTATTAGTGTACCGGTTTCTTCCTTATCGTCATCATCGCTGTCATCAGAATCATTATCCTCATCGAGCATGCTTTGAAGCGCTTCGGTTCTCTCTCCGATATCTGAGAAGTGAAGAAAGGCATCGTGCTTTAATCCGATATCGATAAATACTGCCCTGATGCCGGGCATAACTCTGGCAACCTTGCCAAGGAAAACATCGCCGACCATTCTTCTTTTTTCCGGATGATCGACAAAAAAATCCACCAGATTTCCATCCTCAGTAATCGCAACATGATTCTGTGATGCAGACGAATTAATTATTATTTCTTTATTCATTTTAAAACCTTTTTGTTCTTCTCAATTAACGCCTGCGTTTTCTTCAGCAAGCCAGAAAAGAACTTTCCTTTGAAATTTTTTATGGATAATTGCATGCTCGTCTATATTGACGGGAGTATGCAATATGCTATCTGCATGTTCACTAATGAGCGAACACAGATCAGTTAAATTTTTGATTGAGAATACTTTGTCGAGTAAAAATTTTACTCCGCTATGAGATTTGAAATACCATATAGAATGTTTTTTAGCTTTATCGAGAGCGAGCAACTCTCCGAATTCGCTTTCTAAATTTTTAATATGCTGTAAAACTGTTGCGCTGACAATTGAAGCATCCGGCTCACCGGGATCTTTGCCCGTTTCCACCAGCGTATTAAACCGTGAAAATATAAACGGATTACCTAACGCACCTCGTGCAATCATAGCCGAATCGCATCCGGTTAAATCGAACATCCCCTTAATATCCTGAGGAGAAAACATTGACCCGTTTCCCACAACGGGAATATTAATCGCCTCTTTAACTTTCTTCAGCCATGTCCAGTCGGCTTCGATATCATATCTGTCAGCACGGGTTCTGCCGTGAACAAAGACTAATGATCCGCCGTTATCCTGAACAGCCTTTGCGTTTTCGATAATATTGATGTGGGATTTGTCTTTGCCCAATCTCAGTTTAACAGAGATTGGTACCCCATTCGATCCATCAACCATTTTGCGGACGAGTTTACCGATTGTTTTTGAATCATCGAGAAGAGAGGCGCCCATATTTTTTGAACAAACCTTCTCCACCGGACAGCCGCAGTTTAAATCAATTAAATCCGGTTTGTGTTTTGAAATTTCTTTTGCGGCTTCATAGAGAATTTCAGGATTGTTGCCAAGGACTTGTACACCGATTGGTTTTTCCGAGCGGTTGAATGAAAAATGACGAAGTGTTTCAAAATTATTTTTTATGACACCTTCTGCACTTACCATTTGTGTAAATGTTATTCCGGCGCCATACTGTTTGCATATTTTTCGGAAAGAAGAATCGGTCACCTCCGCCATTGGGGCTAAAAATAATTTCTTGCCAATATCGAGGTTGCCGATTTTCATTTAATAACTTCTACCCAGTCATTTCCAAAAAACAATTTGTTAATCATTTTGTCTTTCTGAGAAATCTGTAAGAAAAAAAATCTCAAAAAAGATTTGATAAGATATCCTTCGCAGAGGATGTCTTAAAAGTCTTAGGCTGTCATTCTGAGGAGTCCCGCTTTACGGGATAAACTCCGTGGCGTGAGAATCTTTAGTTATTAACTAAAGATTTCTCCCCGGCATACGCCGGGTCGAAATGACAAAATTAGTCTTTTGAGACAACCCCTTATCAGGATTATACTTATTCTTTTTCTTCAGTTTCTTCAGCTGCAAGAGTATCGTTCATCAACGCTTTTCTTGATAAGGATAACTTTCCACCTTCAATTGCAATTAATTTTACTTTTACCATCTCGCCTTCTTTCAATACATCCGTTACTTTATTAACACGTTTTGTATCTACCTGCGAAATGTGCAATAGTCCCTGTGTACCCGGAAATATTTCAACAAAAGCACCGAAGTCTGTAATCTTCATAATTTTTCCGGTGTAATTTTTATTGAGTTCCGGTTCGGCAACAAGAAGTCTGATGTAATCTTTGGCTGCTTTTGCAAGAGCTGCATCCTGACCTGCGATGCTTACAGTACCATCTTCTTCAATGTTGATATCAACACAGAAATCTTTTTGCATCTTTTGAATAACTTTTCCGCCAGGTCCTATAACAGTTCCAATTTTATCAGTAGGAATCTTTGTTGTGAAGATTCTTGGCGCATAATTGGAAATGTTTGGTCTGGCTTCTGAAATAGCCTCATTCATAATTTTGAGTATATGTAGACGGCCTTCTTTTGCCTGAGCAAGAGCCTTTTCCATAATCTCGTATGAAATTCCTTGAATCTTGATATCCATCTGAAGAGCGGTAATTCCATTTTCAGAACCGGCAACTTTGAAATCCATATCGCCAAGATGATCTTCGTTACCAAGAATATCGGTCAGAATTGCAAATTGATCAGCCTCTTTAACAAGACCCATTGCAATACCGGCAATAGCACATTTGATCGGAACGCCGCCATCCATTAAGGCAAGAGATCCTGCACAAACTGTAGCCATTGATGATGATCCGTTTGATTCAAGAATATCCGAGTTCAAGCGAACGATGTATGGAAATTTATCTTCAGCAGGAATAATATTTTTTAATGAACGTTCAGCAAGATTACCATGTCCAACCTCTCTTCTCCCCACACCGGAAAATCTTCCGGTTTCGCCTACACTAAACGGCGGGAAGTTATAGTGAAGAAGGAAACGTTTTTTATACTCAGGCTGAAGCCCGTCAATTACCTGTTCGTCACCCTTAGCGCCTAATGTAAGTGTCGTTAAGCTTTGGGTTTCTCCTCTTGTGAAAAGAGCAGTTCCGTGCGGACGAGGAAGAATTCCGAGTTCGATAGAGATTGGTCTGACTTGTGTTGTATTTCTTCCGTCAAGGCGTAATCCGTCTTCGAGAATTCTTTTGCGCATCAAATCTTTCTCCATATCATGAAGAATTTCTTTGATGGCTTTTTCCTGTTCGGGATATTTTTCTGCGAGAGCAGCTAGAACTTCATCCGTTAAAGTATGGTTCTGAGCTGATCTTTCTTCTTTTGCAAGAACAGAAGAAACGATCGCTTTATACTTGTCATGTGCTATCGCGGAAATGTCGTTGAATAAATTCTGATCAACAATTTTTTCAGGGACAACCATTTTGGGTTTACCGCAAAGCTCGCGTAATTCTTTCTGAACTTCGATGATCTTTTTGATTTCAGCATGAGCAAACTTTAAAGCGTCAAGCATAACCTGTTCGCTTAATTCTTTTGCTTCGCCCTCAACCATCATAATTGAACTTTCTGTTCCGGCAATTACTAATTCAAGATCGCTCTCTTCAGTTTCTTTAAGAGTAGGATTGATAATTAATTCACCATTGATTCTTCCAACTCTCACTTCACCGATCGGTTCGAGGAATGGAATGTCGGAAATAGCAAGTGCAGCTGATGCGGCACAGGCAGCAATCACATCAGAATCATTCTCGCTGTCGTATGAATAAACAAACGCAGCAACCTGAGTATCGTTTCTGTAATTATCAGAGAATAAGGGACGAAGCGGACGGTCAATCAATCGTGCCGTAAGAACTTCTTTATCTGTAGGTTTGCCTTCGCGTTTAAAAAATCCACCTGGAATTTTACCGGCAGCAAATGCTTTCTCTCTATACTCAACACTGAGCGGAAAGAAATCTACATCCGGACGTAATTCACCTGCAACCGCAGTTACTAAAACCATTGTATCGCCGTAGCGGACAATAACAGCGCCGTTTGCTTGTTTGGCAAGTTTTCCTGTTTCAAAAATTAATTTTTGTTTTCCTATTTGTACTTCTTTGGTATAAACCATTTAGAAACTCCGTTACTTTCTTATGTTCAATTCTTTAATTATAGTACGATATCTTTCTATCGTTCTACTTGCTAGATAATCCAGCAGTCTTCTTCTTTTTCCTACCATTTGCATTAATCCGCGTCTTGAAGCATGATCTTTTTTGTGTGCTTCAAAATGTGAGGTAAGACGATTAATTTCCGCGGTAAGTAAAGCAATCTGCACCTCGGCAGTTCCGCTGTCTTTTTCCGTTTTACCGAATTTTTTGATTATCTCAAGTTTTTCTTCTTTTGATAATGCCATTTTTGTTACTCCTTTATTTGTTTGTTCGATACAACCCCAGAATCAATCCCGCTCTTTGCGGGATAAACCGGGGTTTATTAGTTAGTTAATTTTGTTTTGTTGAGCAGATTTTTAATCTGCTCACATTAACACAGATTAAAAATCTGTGTTACTAATGATTTCCTGAGCTGTTTTTTTATCAGTTTGTATCTGATGAATCAATGAATCTTTTGACTCAAACTTCACTTCATCCCGCAAACGTTTTAGAAATTCTATCTTCATAGATTTTCCGTAAATGTCCCGATCGAAATTCAATATGTGAACTTCCAAAACCAATTCATGTTTGTTCTCAAAAGTCGGTCTGTAACCGATATTCATAATTCCAAAATGAATCTCATTATCCAGCAGGCATCTGGTAACATAAACACCATTCTTCGGAATTGCTTTGCTGCTTTCATCCAGCATTACATTTGCTGTCGGAAATCCAAGTGTTCTACCTCGTTGAGCGCCTACAACAATTTTTCCCGAGATGGAAAAGTTTCTGCCTAAAAAGAGATTTGCCCGCTCAATATCGCCATTGAATAGCGCATTCCTGATTTTGGTACTGCTTATTATCTCTCCCTCCAGACTTTCGGCAGAGACATCCGTAACATCAAAATTATGAAGCTTTCCTACCTGGCTTAGTTTTACAACATCGCCCAATCTGTCCTTGCCAAATTTGTGATCGTGCCCGATGACCATATGCGAAGCGCCGATCTTATCAACAATAAACTGTCTGATAAACTCATCTGATGTTAATTGTGAAAAATCTTTGGTAAAATTTATCACCATCAGATTTTCAATTCCGGACTTCTCAAGAATTTCTTTCTTCTCATCAAGCGAGGTCAGAAGTTTCATCTCAAAATCTTTTGAAAGAACAAATCGCGGATGCGGCTCGAACGTAACCACAAAACTGGTTCCATTTTTCTCAGCAACAACTTTTTTCACTTCATTCAGGATTTTGAAGTGACCAAGATGCAGACCGTCAAATGATCCAACCGTCACAACGGCATTTTTCGTCCTTATATTTTCAGAAACTTCTGTATAAACTTTCATTTCAATTCAATTCAGGAACAAGAGTATAATTTTTTGCGTACTCTTTAAATTCATCAAGTGTTAATGCATCCTCTACACAAAATTCGCCAATGCGAGTACGTCTCAATTCTTTCAAGTAAGCACCGCATCCAAGTTTTTGTCCAAAGTCATGGGCAATAACTCTAATATAAGTTCCTTTTGAACAGATGATTTCAAAATGAACATCCGGCAGATCAATCTTGGTTATTTCAAACTTCGAGACACTCACTTCACGCGAATCGCGTTCAACTTCTCGCCCTTTTCGAGCCAGCTTGTAAAGAGGCTGCCCATTCTGTTTAATTGCCGAAAACATCGGCGGTGTCTGCAAAATAGTACCAAGGAACTGATCACGCGTCTTTAGAATTTCTTCTTCCGTAATGTGTTCATATTTTTCTTCTGAGAGAAACTTGCTCTCAACATCAAACGAAGCCGTAGTCTTCCCGATAGAAAAAATTCCGGTATAAGTTTTTTCGAGATCTTGAATCTTTGAAATCTCTTTTGTCATTCTTCCAGTACAAACGACAACCAAACCGGTTGCGTTCGGATCTAAAGTTCCGGCATGTCCCACTTTTTTCACTTCAAGTGTTTTTCTAACTTTATAAACACAGTCAAAAGAACTCTTTCGCCATGCTTTATCAATAAGTATGATCTCGCCGGCAACATAATCCGGTTCGATTTCAGATATTGTTTTTTTCGTTATCGCTTTCATGAATTTTCTTGAACAATCCTTCCATTTTTTCAACGTAATCTAAAGTATCATCTATAAAAAAATGGAGCTCCGGAACAAATCGAAGTTGAATTCTTCCTGCCAATTGACTTCTGATCAAGCCTTTAAGCTCGTTAATGCTTTCTAAAACTTTTGTACGTTTCTCTTTATCAAATACCGATATATAAATCTTTGTGTGCTTAAGATCCGGGCTCACTTTTACATTGGTAACAGTGATAAGACTCAGCTTTGGGTCTTGAAGTTTGTGCAGGAAAATCAAGCTGAGCTCTTCTTTAATGAGACTCGAAATTTTATCTAACCTATGAGACATATCTACTCTAACTTCTTCTTTGTTTCAATCATTTTGTATGCTTCGATTATATCGCCTGCTTTAATATCATTATAGTTTGCGATACTAACTCCGCACTCAAATCCTTTTTCAACTTCACGAACATCATCTTTGAATCTTCTAAGCGAGCTGATTTCACCTTCATAAACCGCAATGCCCTCTCTGAACAAACGGACCTTGTTGCTTCTCATAATCTTTCCATCCTGAACTGAGCAGCCCGCAATTGTTCCGGCCTTGGGTACTTTGAAAACATCTTTTACCTGAAGTGTTGCTACAACTTCTTCAGAAACTACCGGCGACAACATACCTTCAAGAGCAGATTTAATTTCGTTAATAGCATCATAAATAATGTTATATAAACGGATATCAACTTTTTCAGATTCGGCAAGTTTACGTGCATTAGTGTTAGGTCGAACATGGAATCCAACTATAATAGCACCCGAAGCAGCGGCTAAAAGTACATCACCTTCTGAAATAGCACCAACTGCTTTGTGAATTACCCTTACAGAAACTTCCTGATTAGATAATTTCATCAATGAATCGGATAAAGCTTCAATTGAACCATCCACGTCACCTTTTACAATTATAGGCAGTTCTTTAAATCCGCCGTGACTAATCTGGTTCGCGATTTCATCAAGAGTAATATGATGAACCTGACGATGATCCTGTTCGCGCTTCAACTGCATGCGTTTAAGACTTATCTCACGAGCCTCACGTTCAGATTCGGCGATATGGAATGTATCTCCTGCCTGAGGTGCGGATTCAAACCCGAGAACAAGTACAGGAGTAGAAGGACCTGCCTCAAAAACTTTTTTACCACGTTCATCAAACATTGCACGTACGCGACCGTGAACAACTCCGGCAATAAACGGATCACCAACTTTCAGAGTTCCTTTTTGAACTAATACTGTTGCGGTAACACCTTTACCTTTATCAAGCTGTGATTCAATGATTGTTCCGCGGGCCAAACGGTCAGGATTTGCTTTCAAGTCAAGCAATTCGGCTTCAAGGACTAATTTCTCTAAAAGCAGATCAACATTTTTCCCAAGTTTAGCAGAGACCTCAACGCACTGATATTTACCACCCCATTCTTCCACTAAGATATTTCTATCTGCGAGCTGCTGTTTAATTCTTTCTATGTTGCTGTTTGGTTTATCAATTTTATTTATTGCAATGATGATAGGAACATTTGCCGCAAGCGCATGATTAATTGCTTCAACTGTCTGAGGCATTACCGCATCATCTGCCGCAACTATCAACACTACGATATCTGTAACACGGGCACCGCGTGCACGCATTGCAGTAAAAGCTTCGTGACCCGGTGTATCTAGGAATGTTACTTTTCTCAGGTCGTCAAGTATAACTTTGTACGCACCGATATGCTGTGTAATTCCGCCTGCTTCTCCTGCAACAACATTTGCACGACGAATATAATCGAGCAAAGATGTTTTACCGTGATCAACGTGTCCCATGATCGTAACAACCGGAGGACGGGGTTTTAGTGTCTCTTCCGCATCCGGTACGTCTGCATCGATATCTGATTGATATTCTTCTTCAAGTTCGATTTCAAATCCAAAGTCATCTGCAATAAGTGTAATCGTTTCAACGTCAAGACGCTGATTGATCGAAACCATTAAACCTAATCCGATACATTTTTGGATTACATCACTTACAGAAACGCCCATTAAATTAGCAAGCTCGTTGACGGCAATGAATTCACTCACTTTTATTTTAGTTTTGTCTATTTCTCTCTGCTGAAGGATTTGATTCTGAATCTCTTCTTTTTCTTTTCTCTTCTTTTTTCTCGCAGAGGCACGTCCGCCAACGGAAGATTCATCAATACTAAGAAGTGTTCTTTTGATAGCATCTTCAACTTCACGTTTATCAATTTCTAGACGTTTAATTTTTCTTTTCTTCTTGGCAACAGTTACTTCTTCAGGGGCCTGACCGGGAGTTGTAACTTTTTTCTTTGTCTTAAGAATCTTCTTTTTCTTTTTATTCTTATCTGCTTCTTCCTGTGCTGGTGTTAAAGAAACGGCAGGTTTTTGTGGAGCTGTTCCTTCTTTCGATTCAACTCCTTCACGTCTAGGTCTTAGATCAACCCTTCCAATGATAGTTAAACCTTTCTTTCTTCCTTCAAGAGCGATTTCGGTTTCGGTCCGATAAGATCTCTTTTCTTCAACCACAGGTTCAACTTTTGAGACTGGCACTTCAGCAACTTGGGGGATAACAACTGGTTCGGTTACTTCAACTTCACTAACAGCAGAAATTTCTTCCTTTTGAGTTGGAACAACATCAACTTTCTTCTCTGGTTTTTCTTCAACCTTTGGTTCTGCCTTTTCGATTTTTTCTACTTTCAGCTCGGCAGGTTTTTCTTCTACAACTTTGTGAACAACTTCAACCGGGGCTTCCGGTTCATCGTGCTCAGTTCTCTTTTTCTGAAAATCCGAAATCTTTTTGTAATGTTTCTCAGCTTTTTCAATATCTTTTTTGAAGAATGATTTGATTTCAGAAACCATCTCATCGGTCAATAAGGACATATGAGACTTTACATCGAAGCCCTTCTTCTGAAGAAATTCTACCAACGAATCAGTTGAAAGATTATACTCAGTAGCAAATTTGTAAAGACGTAATTTTTTTTCTTTTGCAGTATCCGGCATTTTGTAATTATCCGTTTAAATGTTCTGTTTATTCTTCTTCTTCAAATTGATTTTCTAATATCTCGATAATCACTTTTGCTTTCTCCTCATCGAGTCCTTCTATTTCTTTTAACTTATCAATACCTGCGGCAAGAACTTCAAGTGCTGTATCTAATCTGTTGTTGATAAGCAGATCTACCATTTCTGTCCCTAATTCTTCACGGAGTTCTATCAACTCAATATCTTCATCATATTCTTCAAACGGTTTTTCAAGTCTTATAACTTCAATTTCATAACCGCTCAGTTTAATAGCCAGACGAATGTTGACACCATTACGACCAACTATTAGAGAAACCTGATCGCTATCGGCAGTAACAACACACTTCTTTGCATCCTCATCAATATCAATCTGCTTTAATTTCGCAGGTGCAAGACATCTTTGAATGAATACAACCGGATCATCAGAATAGTTAATAACATCAATGTTCTCATTGTTCAATTCGCGAACGATTGCATGAATGCGCACGCCCTTCATTCCTACGCATGCGCCCACAGCATCAATTCGGGGATCACTCGATTCAACAGCAATTTTTGCTCTTTCACCGGGTTCGCGGGCAATACCCTTTATCTCAATTACTCCATCATAAATTTCCGGAATTTCGATTTCAAACAATCTCCTTAAGAAAAGATTATCTGCGCGTGAGATTAAAATAATCGGTCCGTTTGGAGTTTTCTTAACATCTTTAACAACTGCGCGTGTAGTATCGCCTTTGCGGTATTTCTCGCGCGGTATTTGTTCGTGGCGAGGCAGAAGCAGTTCATTCTTGTTGTGATTTACAAGCACATCGTTTCTTCTAACCTGATATATATCGCCAACAACTATCTCACCTAACATCTCGATGTATTCGTTATAAATAATATCTTTCTCAATTTCTCTGATTTTCTGATTCAGACTCTGGCGTGCAAGATTTATTAATCTTCTCCCAAATTCTTTCAATTCAATTTTCTGAACGAAATCCTCTCCGACTTCAAGACCGTCGTCATTTCCCTTTTCATTAACTTCATCAATGCTGATTTCGCTAGTCGGATCGTTTACGGTATCCACAATTGAGCGTTCAAGAAAAATTTCTATATCGCCTTTATCCATGTTAACTACAACTTCATACTTTGCTTCCAAACCAAATTTCTTTTTAACCATAATCCCAAAGATTTCTTCTATGATTCCGGCAAGAACATCTTTATCAAGACTTTTCTCGCGAACCATCTGCGCAAAGGATTCTACTATCTCGGTGTTCATTTATTACTCCTCCGTAATCAAAAACTAATTAAAACTTTTGCCTCGGTGATATCACCAAATTTTATTTTGTATTCGTCATTCTTAACTGCAAAAAAAAGATTCTCTCCTTCGATACGAAGAAGTTTAGCAGTTAATGTTTTTTCGCCGCCATCATCATATTTAATTTCAAATTTTCTGTTGATGTGCTTTATGTACTGAATTAGAAATTTTAACGGTCGTTCAACTCCGGGAGACGAAACATCCAAACGGTAATTTGAACCAACCAAATTTTCCAATTCTATTATTTCGTTAAGATCACGACTTACATTAGCACAATCGAGGGCTGTGATACCTTTTTCACCGTCAATATAAACTTCAAAAATACGGAGGTGGTTGTCGCCGCGAAGAACTACATCAACTAGGATGAAGCCGTGAGCTTTTACAATTTCTTCGATTCTGTTATTAATTTGCTGCTTTTCCATATTCTATAAATAAAAATCGCCCTCGAGGGGCGAATTGGACGGCACAAAGGTATGAAGAATAGCTCGAAATAGCAAAAACAATAAAGGATTATGATTTTAGATTTGAATGAATTGATAAAAAGATTGATGAAAAAAAGAAGCCACTCTTATAATAATAAGAATGGCTTCTAAAGATGGATTGATAATTATTTCACAAGCTGCATTTTTTTAGTTAACTGATAATTACCTGCAACAAGTTTGTAAACATATGTCCCGCTTGAAAGTTTTGAAGCATCAAACTCAACTTCATGCTTACCGGCAGGTTTGTTCTCATTAACAAGTGTTGCTATTTCACTTCCCAGCATGTCATAAATTTTTAACGTTACAAAATTTGCATCAGGCAATGAATAAGAAATCCTTGTTGTTGGATTGAATGGATTTGGGTAATTCTGCCCAAGTGAAAACTCTTTTGGAACTGATACCTCCTCTGATGCCTTTACTAAATATTTTTCTTGTTTCAACCCTTCGTTTTCAACTATAGCACCTTGAGGCGGAGGTGAATCAAGAACATCTACCGTCCACTCATTAGAAACTTTTGTTGTGTTGCTTCCATCGGTAACCGTGCATCTTAACTTATAATCGCGCAAGTCATAAGGATTAAACGGTTTGCTAAAAGTTGATGAATTTGTTCCGATTGCGACCCACGAATTGCTGGGTAGAGCGGCAATAATAATATCACTATCCTTTTTCTTGTCTTTATCTTTCTCTCGTTTTTCTTTCTCTTTTTTAACACTTTCATAGTTTTGTAAATAACCGGCACCATCTAAATACATTATTTCCCATTGGTATGTAAATGGCTCAAGACCGTTACCCAATTGAACATACCAATTACCGGTACCTCCTTGATAAAGCATATATGTGCCGGAGAGATACACATATGTTAAAGGTACCGGTAAAAGATCAGCTTCTTTAGCGAACCAATAGAATAACCCTGCGATTGCACGAATAGCATGGGGGAAAGTTGCATCACGTATTGTTGTTAAACTTGAAACACTTGCTGCTGAATATTGCGCTATTGTGGTTGGAGTTATACCATATGGAAAATACTGTTGTACATCAGAATAAGTAGGATTAAAAATATCATCCCCCGCAACCGTCCTACTCGCAAAATGGTCAGCTAATTGATTTGTTGAATACATTAACAAATGCAATGGCGTGTCATAAGACACATAAGGATTCATGATATTGCCGTATGTATTCCAGACCCTGTTGGCATCCCAATAAGTTACACTAGCAAGACCAAAAGATTCGTCATTCCATCGAATAAACATAAAATCCTGTTCATATTTATCTGCAGTTCCTAATTGTGGTATATGAGAATTATTGTGAACATGTGCAGGCACCGACATATCAGCTATTAAATGACACATCCGACCAAGAATTTCAAAAACTATTTTTTTTCTAAGGGTTTCGTTTATGAATATATCACCGCTATAACCTCTGTTTTGACCTGTTTGAACATTCAACACAATTGCATATGGAACATACATTTTACCCGATTTAAATAGTTCGATCAAACTGTTGTAATGCATATTAGCACCTTCATTACCAGCTACAGTATATAATCTAACCTGTTCACCTTGTACAGTTCTTGCTTCAACCCTACTGTTTATTCCTATCCACATATCATTAAAATATCTCATTATTTTCTGGTAAGCATTGGGTATTTGCAAATTGGGTACCCAATCTAAATTTGTTAAAGCATTGTCCCCTTGATCAGCTTCCCAAAAATGAGTTACACTGGCAAACCATTCCTGGGCAGTTTGGTCTGTAGCAGGAATGCCCCATGCTTCACCATAACCATAAACTATATCTTGTACATCTTCCCTGTAAGCACCCGCACATATAGTACCATCAACAAAATCTGATCCTCTGTCAACGCAGGAAAGAAAATTTCCGGTCTCTTTGTAACCAAGATTATTCAACATAACTGGAATATCTCTATTTCCGAGGTATAATTTTAGAAGTTTATAAGCTTCTCGGGCTAGATATTGATGAACCCTCTCAGTATGCGCATCACTTATGCTTGACAAAAAGAGGGTCAAAATAACAAGTGTAAAATAAGTTCTAAATTTTTCATATGATTTCATTATTATCTCCTTAAAATTTTATGGAACAACCAAAAATTAAAAACCATGGTGCATTTAATATCATACCAGGTGATATTCTAAAAATATTTTTTACAAATAACTCATAACTTTTAAAAGTATATCCAACTCCCAACTCAACATTAATAGTGAACATATGAGATGCGTCATTACTAAATAATACCATTCCAGCGGCTGGGTATACCAAAATATTTTTTGATACAAAAATGTTTCTCCTATAGGAAAAGGATGTTATTAATGAAAAATGTTGAGGACCCATTTGGTGATCTCCATAAACATATGGGAAGCCAATTAGTTCTAAACCAATGATATGTTTTTGACCTCCCCAAAAATCAGCAGCAACACCCAAACTGAAAGCATAATGATTTCGGTATACTTCATATCTTGAGTAAGTATAAGGGTCAATTTCTGTAAAGTGGTATTTATATCCCAATCCGGCAGATAGATAGACTGTTGTACTGTTGAGGCTATCAACAGCTTCTTGTGAGTATACCTCAGTTTTGATCAAAATCAAGACAGTTAAAAAAAAGATTATAATTTTTGTTTTTGCTTTCATTTCATTCTCATTATTTATTTCACATAATCATTAATGCTGTTCGCCATCTAAGATTTTTTTTAAATGTGAAAGAATTGCACTACGTAAACCCAACAAAATATATATCTAGAAGAAATTCATTTTGAAAATTAGGAAGGAATAAGTTATAGTAAACAGTAAACAGTAAACAGTAGGTAGTAAGTAGTAATAAGGACTATCAAATTTTTCCCTTGACTGGAACTACAATAATTTCAATTAGAACCTATTATTTATATATGGATTTGTCAAGTGCAATTTTATTCTACTTTTTCAGGGGTGCTAAAACAGAAAACTTTCAAATGAACTTCCCCGCCGCGAGTTCATCTACTTTCCTAAAAAGAGATGTTAACTGCGCGGGATATGTTAAACCTGAGTCTCTCATCAATTCTGTTTTTGTCATTATCATCTTATCTAGAAAATAATTCCAAAATCGTAATTCTAAATTCCACAATCCAAAATCGTAATTCGTAAATCAATCGATTTCAAACGAAGCGCTGACTACCGCTGTGATCTCCTTTTCGATTGATGATGTGTCGTTCATTCCATAATCTGAAATAACATTTGAATTGAGAGGTGTAATTTGAATTACTCCCATCCTTGCGTTACGTAATGGACCAAGACTTCTTCCTGTCGCCTCAGCAATTTTCTCGGCGCGTTCCATTGCATTTTTTGATGCGGCAGCTTGAACAGCAATTTTCAAATCGTCTAGTTTTGTGTAAAGGTATTCAGGTGCATCAACGCTGATGTCCAGAGTTTTTTCCACAAATGAGCTCAAGGAAAGAGAAAGTTCCTTAATTTTCTTTACATCGTTCGATTTAATTTCAAAGCGTTGGGTGTAAACGTAACCTAAAACTTTTTGCGTTTGATTGCCGTTCGGAGCAACTTCAAAAATAGGATTACCGTTGATGCTGAATACTTCGATTTGATCTTTTGAGAAACCTTTATCTGCTAAATATTTTAGTATTATCGGCATCTGCTGCTGAACAATTTGATATGCCGTCTTTCTATCTCCGCTTGATGCTTGCAGTGTACCTCGCTGAATACCGAGATCGGAAATAATCGATTTTTTTGCCGAGCCCGTAACCGTAATTGTTTGGTCAGAGTTCTTTGTCGATTTCCAGACCATCGAGAAGATAATTACGGAAAGAACAATTGACCCCGCCAAAATTGAAACGGGAATAACGTGTTTAAATTTTTCATCCATAATTAATCCGGCTTTTGTTTGGCTTAAGATAATATTTCTTCACGAAAAGTGAAGCCAAGTTATTTTATCAAAACCATTTTTTTAGTTTCAAAATAATTTCCGGCTTTTAATGAATAGAAGTAAATGCCGCTGGGTATTTCTCGACTTCGTTCGAAATGACCTATGTCAAATTTAACTTCATAATTGCCAGGTTGCTTATATTCATCAACAAGAGTTGCTACCTCTCGTCCGAGAATATCAAAAATTTTTAATGAAACGTTACCTGCTACCGGTAACTGATAATTTATAACCGTACTCGGATTAAATGGGTTAGGGTAGTTCTGATAAAGATGGGATATATGTGGTATTTCGTCGTTGGTCTTGTAAACCGAAGTGGATAGGTCGTTTTTATAAATCGAGAAACCATAATAACCCAGCGATACATAAATAATGTTTTCCTTGATAAAAATATTGTTAGGCTTTGCCCTACCTAAATTATAATAACCGATTTCGATAGGTCTGAATGAATCAGAAATATCATATATGACCAATCCTTTTGTCTCTTCCATTAAATACAGATAGTTCCCTTCAACGCGGACCTTTTGTAAAAACGTAAAACCCTTATTGAAGAGTAAATTATGAGATACATTTTTATAATTAAATATTCGTAATCCATGAGATCCCTCAGCAACAAAAACTATTGAGTCTTTTACCGCTACCCCGAGAGCGGAGCCTAAAGTTTGAAAGCGAGAATATTCCCGTGGATTGGCGGGATCTGAAATATCCAATATGTATATGCCTTTTATTGAAGCAGCAAGAAAACAGAGATTTTCTTTTAATTCTATATCAACGCCATACACCTCAAAAGGTAACTTGAATAATTCTATCGGTTGTGAAGGATTGGAGATATCGAATATATAAAGACCAGAAAACCTAGCTGCTACATAAGCATAATTATTCTTCACTATCACTTTATTTCCTTCAACAGTACCTCCTCCAACTTCATTAAAAGAATTGTCTCCTTGTAACTGGAGAATTTGAAAACCATATCTGCCGCTCGGAGTACTTGTAAGAAACATAAGTCCGTTGTTAGCATATATCGAAGTTGTATAAGAAAGAGGAAATAATAGATTTCTTGGTTTCGTAGTTTTAATAATATTGCTCACATTAGACTGATCAAAAGTATTTAAACCACTATATCCACATGCAGCGAAGATTCTATCATTTTCGACGAACAAATCATTTACCGTATTACATGTTTCGTAGGAAATTATCTTAGCTACATTTTTCAAATCCACCAGAGAAAAGACTGACATTCCGAAACCTCCTTCAGCGATTATCAGATTATTTTTTGAAACAGAAACTGAATAACTGTCGAAAGTCCATATACCCTTATAACCATAAATACTGACGCTATTAAAGAGATGGGGTGAATAGGGCTTAGAGATGCTATAAACTTCGACACCATCCCCAACATCAGAAGCATATGCAAGAAACAGGAGAGAATCCTGAATAGCGAGATCCCTACCATTTGAATACCAATCACCTGGAATATGATTCGAATAGACTTGTTTTGTTGATTTCGAATCCGTTATATCAAGCACAAATATCTTTCCCAAATATCGTGGTGTTTGATGGTTGACTGTTCCTACGTAGGCATAATTATTTTTAATAATTATAGCAGATGGATAATATTTACCTTCAAAATTATAAGTAGATAAAAGTTTGGGGATGTTTTTATCTTTAGTATTTATAATCGATAATTCTCCCATACTATCACACAAGTAAGCAAGTGTATCTGTAGCACAAATTTGAGTAAGAGATTTTGTAGCTACAGGTCTAAATGTTGATAAAAGATTTGGTCTCTTGGGGTCGGATATGTCAATTATGTGAAATCCTTCTGCATCATCCACTAGGTACACGAAATTGTCCATAATAAAAAGAGACTTGCATTTGCCTACTGTTTGGAAAAAGCCAATTTTATCTGGAGCTGAAATATTGGAAACATTTATTAAGTATAATCCACCGTCAGTGGCTACATACAATGTGTTCCCCTTTATTTCCAAATCATTAATGAGGAATTGAGTCACAAATTGACTTTTTTTCTCAACGATATTCATTGATTTTAGAATTACAATATCGACAGCCGTACCATTACCTAAAAATATTATAGAGTCTTGTGAAGTAACAGTGAAGCAGGGACCTTCTGAAAAGCGTCCTAAAAGAGAGAGGTTTTTAGAATCTTGCGAGTATACAGACTTGATGCAAAATAAACTTACCAACAAATAAATAACGACAATTCTAAAAGATTTCATAAAATCTTTCCCATCATTCTTCAACATCTTAAACTATATTTAATAAGTAATATTATATCCAATTCTTTCATTAAATTTATACTAACTTAAGTTAGGTCAATAGGATGGTGGTATCAATGTAATTTTGATAATCCTACCTACAAAAATATCACAAAAACGAATTTTTTTGGTATTTCCCCCAGTTTATATACCTTCAAAAACGGAAGAAGTGGAGTATACCACTGGGTGAATTGAGCTCCACCCTCAGCCTTGCTGTTATATGAGTAACCGTTTAATAAACTATAAAATAACTCGAAAATTATCCGGTAAAAACTATAACTGTATAATTGCAAATTTGAGAATCTTTACCGTGGCAAAATCCGGCAACTCTATATGCACGATATAGAGTCCTGAGGCCAGATTTACACCATTGTCATTTTTTAAATCCCACTTAATAATTCGTTCGGGAGAATCTTTTTCAAATTTTCTTACAAGGTATCCCGCAATATTGAATATTCTGAAGATGGCGCGAGAAGGTAAATTTGTAAAATTGATAAACCTATCAAAGTTGAATAATTCGTTCCTGGTTGTTCCGTAGAAAGGATTTGGGAAAACATTGATATTATCAAGACTTTCCCCAGCTGCATTCTGATCAATCTGAGATCCTTTAGTTTTATAGCGATATACATCTAGATTGGTAAAAGGTTTATTAACATTCAGAATTATTCTAAGGAGGACTCCCTCTACAAGAGGTATGTCATCTTTATTTGGCGGTATAGTCTGCTCAAAAAGAATTGTCTTTGCAGATGTTAGATTAATAACATTAAATAATGTAATTCCGTTTTTTATCTGAAATCTAATCTCATATTCGCTGTCTGTTAATTTCATAGGATCAACAACACTAGCGTTAACATAAGAGGTTGAAGATCCGGCATTGTGAAATATGGAGATACTTGAGCCCGCCTTTAGATCACTTATCAATCCCGGAGGTAATGGCTGAGGCATGGCTTTATAAATCGTTGCGTTCGATTCATAGTAGTTCGTTGCAAGTAAATTTGAAGATGTGTAGGAGTATTGCGTAACTCCAAAATAATATTCGTTCCAGTTAACCAAAGGTTGATTCCGAATTGGATCTTGTTTAATTGAAATGTGCCTTTTTATTCCTGAATCGGAACCGTTAATTCTAGAAGTGAAAGTATATGATTGTGTCGATGGATCGAAATCGACCGAACCTATTTTTGTAATACCATTAGATAGATCGTACGTTGCAACAAGTTTAGCTTCGCTTATTTTTGAATCCGCCTTCGGGAATTGATATACATTATAACCTTCGAACTTATACAAGAAATCACCCGCTTCAATTCTATTTATTTGATTCTGATCTTCTCCCCAATCTAAAAGTATTTCACCATCAAAGTTGATAACCTTTACAACCGGTTTAGTTTGATTAAAAGTTATCGGCGGTGTCCATGGCCATAGATAAGAATTTCTCAAAATGTAAGTATCGAATTTTAGAACGGCTACTGCACCAAGATTATTTACAATCCCATCAGCTCCGGCAGCCAGTTCCGCAAATATAACTTCCTGAGTATCTCCCGGTGCCATATTGAAAGCCCCTGAGGACAAAAGTAGTCTCCTATCGCTGGCGGGAACTTGAATCCCATCATAAAAACCTGTTCTTCTAAGGTAATCGCCAGAAAGCGGAAACTTTGTTGTTCCTCCTCCCAACTGCGCTGGTATCGGCCAGGGTTCTCCGGTTAAGAGTTTCCCTTGAAGTAAATTGTATAATTCAATAGTCCCTCTATATTGACCTAGCCTAGGATCTGTGAAACCAACATTGCTATTAGTCGTATGACTGAATGCGAAAAATCCCAAATTCCTTTTGCCCTTAATTTTTTTACCCATAAAAGTTGCTACATCATTAATACTGCCGGGAACAATTGGACCCTGTAATAAACTAAATCCCACAGCGGGTGAAAACTGCTGATACTGATCATCATTAGTAGTGGTACTAAAAATATAACCAAGATTTAGAGTTGTGTCGCATCCTGCCAGATCAGCTCTTCTGCTGCTGATATCAACATCCGACCAGATGCCAACATGCATATCGGTAAATTGTTTATTGCTCTTGTTAATTATTACATAGCGTTTGAACAATGCATTACCTAATGAATTTTCATAATTATAACCCCAGATTATTACCTGCACTTCAATTCCCATCGGAAGAGATCCGAAGAGTTCTTTTGTTTTATTTGAATCAAGATCATTGGCAACAAACCATAAAGTTTGATCTCCGCCGCCGCTGCCCGGTATATCAATGGATGGTTCATATTTCCGGTTCCCATTTTTATCTTCAAAGGGAGCTCCATTTTCTGCCGGCCATTCATTCCAGTCTTTTTCGTATTGAGAAAATATTTCCTGAACTGTCTTTCCTTCATCTGCGGCTTCCATTTCAAGATCGGCATCTTTGTAATCTCTTCTTACTCGATATACTCTGACACCCGGCGCGTCAGGATTTTCGGTTGATCCGTTAGAAAGAATTTTTCCGGGAGTTAAACCGGAGCGGAAAGAAGATCCTCCCGAATAAATTTTTCCATCTATTTTACCAGCCCAGAGAAAGCCGGTATTTGTAACACAAATATTTCCGGAACCTTTCGGAAATTGAAATCCAGAAAAGGCATTTGTAGATGGATTCGCATCCGCAATTCCATTATTTAGAATGTAAGTGGAAATATTATTTATGTTGAATTTCGCCGATCTGACTGCAGTTAAATTGGATAGCTGAGATTTATTCCATCCGTCTTTAGTCTGTGCACCAAGTTCAATAAAGGAAATCAAAATTGAAAAAATGAATAGCATCACAACTTGACTAGTCTTTATTACAATATTTTTATTCATGTCTCCACCTAAAAAAAATTTTTCAATAACGATCCGGTAAAAATACTTCTGTGAAGAGAGCGAGTTTTAGAATCTTAATTCTTCCAAGATCCGGCAGTTCAATGTGAACAATGTAAAGACCGGAAGGCACCTGAAAATAATTTTCTGTTAAAATATTCCATCTTAAGAACTGACCGGGCGAATCTTTTTCAATTTTGCGCACTAACTCTCCGGCAATATTGAAAATTCTTATCACTGCCCTCTGAGGAAGGTGTGAGAATGTTACGTGTCTGTCATACTTATTGAATTCGTTTCGGTTACCGCCGTAATATGGATTCGGAAAAACATTAATTTTTTCTAAGTCGTCTATGGCAAGCTTCTCATCATAAGTTGCTTTGGGAGTAGTAAGACGGAAAACATCTTTTTCGCTGAGAGGCTTTGATGAATTGTCTTTGACTCTCAAGATGAATCCTTCAGTAACTAAGAAATCATTATCGCCGGAAAGGTTTGCCTGATTAACTAAAAGGGGTTTGCTGGAAGTAGTGTTTGTGAGATTAAATACTGTTTTACCGTTGACGGTTTTAAAACTAATTTCATACTCGTTGCCTGTCAATCCAATCGGATCAAGAATCAAGGCACTCACTTCCGCATTAGAATTCCCTGCAGTATGTATAGAATTTATTAGATCACCGAACTTACTGGTTAATCTTATGCCCGGTTTAGGCGTTTGAGGCTTTACAGTTACAATTGAAATTGGGTTTTCAACATAACCATAAGGGAAATAGTATTCTTCTGAAACACGGAAATAACTCACACCGAAATCATAATCACTACCGTTGTTAAGTGGTATCTCATTCAGATAATCTTTTTTTATCAATATGAACCGCTGAATTCCGGAATCTGAACCAAATTTTTTATTTACTTGCGTGACATAGCCTGTTGTCGGCTCTACTTCCTCATCATAATAATATTGCCGGTTATCTTTAAGATCGAACGTGGCAATTAATTTTTTATCTCCAAGTGTGGATTCTTCTTTCGAAATCTGATAAACATTGTATCCCTGAAATGAATAGATCGTTGATTGAAGTTTTTCAACTTCATTAATTTTAGCAACGTCGCTGCCCCATGTTAAAATAATTTCTCTATCCATCTCAGCTGCTTGAAGGTTTGAGATCTGTTTTAATGTGGCCGGCGGGATAAAATTTACTAAGTATAACTGCTTGGCAGCGGCAACAGATTTTTTTAGAAGTGAAATGGAGGCAAAACGAGAATAACCTTGGTCTCCGCCTGCGGCTATTTCTGCAAAGACAACTTCCTGTGTATCACCCGGAGCCATATTGAATGGACCGGTACAAACTATCATTCGCCTGTCACTGATTCTGGGAAAAGGAATAAAATCTAGAAAACCAGAGTGTGCTATAGGGTCGCCCGAGAAGGGTAATTTTGTAGCTCCTCCGGTCAAAGGATTCTGGAATGGATCTCCGTTATAAAGTTTACCTTGCAAAAAATTATAAAAATATTGTGGGACTCTTGGATCCGGCCAGTATGGATCTCCTAAAATAGGCCATATATACAAACTCAACGCCGTGATGGGTAAATTTCTTTTCCCAGTCACCATTTTATTTCTAAAATATCCTCTATCATTAGAACTTCCCGGAACCAATGGACCTTGCAATAAATGAAAACCAACTGCCGGGATAAATGAACCATATGATGGATCCTGATCGTCTTTATTATATGCATAACCGAGATTCATTGTTGTATCGCATCCAATAAGATCATCCCCCGCATCTCCACCAATATCCGGATCGGACCAGATACCCAAATACATCTCATCGAAATGTTTTTGGCTTTTGTTGATAATTACATATTTTTTGAAAAGCATATTACCAAGAGCATAATTCTGATTATAACCCCAAACTGTCACCTGCATTTCAATTCCCATCGGAAGAGAGCTAAAAACCTTTCGAGTTTGATCGGGATTTAGATCGTTTGCAACAAACCAGAGAGTTTGATCTCCGGTGCCAGGTATATCAACAAGAGGTTCATATTTACCATTCATATTTTTGTCTTCAAACGGAGCCCCGCTTTCAGCCGGCCATTCATTCCAATCTTTTTCGTATTGAGAAAAGATTTCCTGAGCTGTCTTCCCTTCATCATTAGCTTCCATCTGAAGATCAGCATCTTTATAATCTCTTCTAACCCGATACACTCTCACATTCGGAGAATTAATATCTTCCGCTGATCCGACAGAAAGAATTTTTCCCGGATTTAATCCTGAACTATAAGTTGAACCGCCAACTCGAATTTCCCCATCTATTTTTGCCCCCCAAACAAAACCCGATTCATACATGGTTGTTTTACCAGAACTTTTAGGATATTGAAAACCTGAATTGCCTGTATTAGGGTCGTTATCTGCCCGCCCATCCCTATAAATGAAGGTTGAGATGTTGTTAATATTAAACTTTGCATATTGCTCAGTGAGTGTTTTTGAAAGTTTTATTGAATTTGATTTGCCCTTAACCTGTGCAGTAAGGGAGGTAAAACTCAAAAAGATGAATAAAACAATGGCTGTTCTTAATAAAGTGGTGTATACTTTTAAAGAGTTCATCTTTCTAATTTTTTTGTTAATAAATTCTCAAAAATTATCCGGTATATATTCCTGTGTGAAGAGGGCAAGCTTCAGAATTTTTGATCGTCCAAGATCCGGTAATTCTATGTGAACAATATAAAGACCTGAAGGAACCTGGTAGTTATTTTCATTTAACATGTTCCATCTTAAGAACTGATCCGGCGAGTCTTTTTCAAGTTTACGCACTAACTCTCCGGCAATATTGAAAATTCTTAGTACTGCTCTTTGAGGAAGATGCGTGAATGTTATGTGTCTGTCATACTTATTGAATTCGTTACGGTTGCCGCCGTAATACGGATTCGGAAATACATTTATTTTTCCGATATCGTCAACGGCAAGTTTCTCATCATAAACAACTTTTGGTATAGTAAAACGGTAGACATCTTTTTCACTGAGCGGCTTTGCTAAATTGTCTTTAACCTTTAGAATAAATCCTTCGGTAACCAGAAAATCGTTGTCACCGGAAAGATTGACTTGATTGGTCAAGAGTATTTTATTGGTTGTAATGTTTGCAAGATTAAATACTGTTTTACCGTTCACAACATTAAAACTAATTTCATATTCATTACCTGTCAATCCGCTTGGATCTAGAATCAAAGCATTTACCTCCGCTGTCGAACTCCCGGCTGTATGTACAGAATTTATCAGATCACCAAACTTGCTTTCATATCTCACTCCCGGTTTTGGCGTTTGCGGCTTTACAGTTACAATCGAGATTGGGCTTTCAACATAACCAAATGGAAAATCTGCTTCTTTTGCAATACGGAAATAGCTGACACCGAAATCATAATCGCTTCCATTGTTAAGCAGTATATCATTCAGATAGTCTTTCTTAATTGATATGAAACGCTGAATTCCGGAATCAGTGCCAAACTTCTTGCTGACCGAAGATATATATCCCATAGTTGGCTCAACTTCTTCGTTATAATAATATTGCCTGTTGTCTTTGAGGTCGAATGTTGCAATTAATTTTTTCTCTCCAAGTGTGGATTCTTCTTTCGAAATCTGATAAACATTGTATCCCTGAAATGAATAGATCGTTGATTGAAGTTTTTCAACTTCATTAATTTTAGCAACGTCGCTGCCCCAGGTTAAAATAATTTCTCTGTCCATTTCAGAGGCGAGCAAACTAGGCAATTGTTTTAAAGTAGCCGGCGGGATAAAATTTACTTTGTATAACTCTTTGGCAGCGGCAACAGATTTTTTAAGAAGTGAAATTGAGGCAAATCGAGAATATCCTTGGTCTCCCCCCGCAGCAATCTGTGCAAATATAACTTCCTGCGTATCACTAGGCTCCATATTGAACGGGCCGGAACATAACATCATTCTTCTATCGTGCTTTCTATCAGAAAAATCGCCAGCATAAGTTTTACCAGCGATGAACCCGGTTTGAGTAATCGGATCACCTGAGAATGGAAATTTAGTTGATCCACCTGTTATAGGATTTGGATGTGGGGTTCCATCACTTAAATTACTTTTTAGGAAATTATAAATCTGAATTGTTCCATTATAGCTACCAAGAATTGGATCTCCATACGGCGAGGGGTATTTGTATAACCAGCTAAAACCTGTCATTTGTAAATTTTTTTTACCCGTAAATGTTTTTCCCTTAAATTTTGCAACGCCATTTGCGTTACCTTGAACAATTGGACCTTGAAGAAGACAGAATCCAACAGAAGGAATGTAAGCACCGTATGAAGGGTCGGAATCATCACCATTATAATCATATCCAAGATTTAACAATGTATCACATCCTATAAGATCATCCCCTGCATCGCCGCCTAAATCGGGGTCAGACCAGATACCTATATACATCTCTTCAAATTTTGTACTGCTTTTGTTGATCACCAGATATCTTTTAAAAATCATATTGTTCAGCGGTTCTACGTTTTTATATGCCCATACTGTGGTTTGCATTTCAATACCCATCGGCAGTGCGCCGTATAGAGATTTTGTTTGAACAGAATCAAGATCGTTCGCGATATACCAGATTGTCTGATCCGCAACCGGCACGCCAGGAATATCTATTGATGGTTCATAAATTCCATTTCCATTTACATCCTTGAATGGGGCACCGCTGCTTGCAGGCCATTCATTCCAATCTTTTTCATATTGATTAAAGATTGTCTGATGGTCTTTGTTCTCATCTTTTGCTTCGGTTGATAAGTCTCCCGTTTTGTAATCGGGTCGAACTCTGAAAGCACGGACTGAGGGTGAAGTTGGATTATCGGTTTGACCGTTTGTTAAAATTCTCCCCGGTCTTAATCCAGTATTGAAAGATGAGCCGCCGCTCCGTATTTGCCCGTTCACCTTTCCGCCCCAAAGCAATCCGGATTCATAAACAAGTGTCTTCCCTGAGAATTTGGGATATTCAAAACCGGAATCGCCGGTTGATGAAAGATCAGCGCGACCGGTATTATAGATAGATGTGGAAACGTTATTGATGTTTATTTTCAAATATTGTTCGGCTAGGGTTGCTGCCTCTTTTGCCAGAATCGGTTTTTCTTTGTACTGTGCTGTCAGAAAAGTATAATTCAAAACGAAGAATAAAAAAAATGATGCCTGTAAATAGATGTTTCCAGATTTTGAAGATTTCATCTTCACCCCGTGAAAATTTATATGTACAAATTATCATACTTAACATGAAAAGCAACAGAAAATAAATGGGTGTCTAACAGGGAAGGTCTTTTTAGTTCTTCAACTTCCCTAGTATTTCATCGCACATTGCGTAACCTTTGGGAGTGAAAGAAAGCAGATTGTTTTTTGAAGTGAGAAATCTTTCTTGTCTAAGTTCATCAATGAAATTTTTATTCGCTAAGTACCACTCTTTCCCAAAAATATTTTCGAGTTCAATCAGATCAAGTCCCTTGCTGCGAAGCGCAAGCATAACATATTCTTCCAACATTTCATTTGGCATTAGTACTTCCTCTCCTGCAACAGCATGTCCATTCTTTTCTATTGCCGAGTGGAATAAATTCAATGCGGAGTAATTCCACCACCTTTTTCCGTTTACGAACGAATGTGCAGATGTGCCGAAGCTTAGATAATCTTTATATCTCCAATAAGAATTGTTATGTACGCACTCTTTTCCGTCCCGGGCAAAATTTGAAACTTCGTATTGATTAAAACCATGCCGGGTCAAAAAGTCAATTGCGAATTCATACAGATCGGCATCGTAATCTTCACTCTGCATTTTTACTTTACCATCAAGGACCATCTTGTTAAGAATTGTTCCCCTCTCAAGAATCAGACTGTAAGTAGAAATATGTTTGATTGGAAGTTTAACCGCTTGTTCAAGATTTGAACGCCAGATTTCTTTAGTCTGTTTTGGCAAATTGAAAATCAAGTCTATGCTGATATTCTCGAATCCGGTCTCTGCCGCATCAAGTACAGTCTTGATTGCAGTTTTAGAATCATGAATGCGTGTAAGGAATTTTAATTCGTCATTATTAAACGATTGAATACCAATACTTATGCGGTTGATTCCAGTGTTCCGGAATGTCTGTAATTTTTCAGTGTTCACCGTCCCGGGATTTGTTTCTAGAGTTATCTCAGCGTTATCATCCACGGAAAAATTTTTCTTTAACTGTTCTATAATATCGGAAATGTATTGCGGTTCCATAAAAGACGGAGTACCTCCTCCTAAAAAAATGGAAATGATATTTCTTCCTGAAGAATATTTTTCAGCATAAAAATTAATCTCCTTTTTCAATGATAGGAGGTAGGATGAAACATTTCCGTAATTAATAATTGAATAGAAATCACAATAGATGCATTTGTGATCACAAAAAGGAATGTGTATGTATATCGCTGTTTCTTTCAACACGGTTCCAAAAAAAAAGAGGTTGTCTCAAAAGCGTGATAAGTCATTTCGAGCGTAGTCAAGAAAAGAGAACTGCACTTCCTTCACACTTCGACTTCGCTCAGTGTGACTCAATAAATAGTTTTGAGACAACCCTTACGGTTGAATGAAAAATTTTATCAGAATCCTAACGAAACACCTGCACTAACTGTTTTCGTCTTAGCGAATTTATAATCTGCATTTATGTTGATTATGCCCAGATGCAAATTAAAACCAACAACAGCACTGCTTGTATTTTCACCGTCCATATCAACACTAACATGTGCTTTTACAGGAACTCCGTTCAATGTCTGGTTCGATGAATAATCATATGCTACGGTAGTTTTGGAAGTTTCTGTAGTAAGTCCTACATAAGGGGTGATAGAAATAATAAATCCAAATGTTTTAGCCGCGTAGATTCCATATTGTGTAGCCTTACTTTCGAAAATAGAACCGACCTTTAGTTTCTGAGTGAAGAAACCGACTGCAAGATCAATAGGCAGTGGATTGGGAAACCATACTCCAAAATTATGAACGAATCCTGCGCCGAAATAGCTGAACTTTCCTAAATCCTGAATATCAATATCAGGTGTATATCTCACCGAAACGTTTGTACCAAAGACTGTTCCGACAGTTAACTGTGCAGTAGCTGTTGGCAAAGCAGGCAATTCATCTAAGAAACCTTTAACCTGTGTAACATCAATATCTTTTGAACTGACTGTGTACGACTGACCTGATGCGGTAATCGTCTGACCCGGGAAATTTATTTTCAGAAAATCACTTTTTTTACCGATGATTGTCGGTCCGCTGAAATTAACATCGAATGCTCTATTCTGCATTGCAGAATAAATTGCGTTGTACTGCGGAGTTCCATCTGCATAGCCGGAACTATTGAGGATAGCATCAATCTGATTATTATCGAAGTAGAATTGTCCACTGGTTAAAAACTTTTTAGTATCATCGGAAAAGAAAGATCCCATAGCCACAACTTTCAGATCGAAATGAAATCCCAGTATTGTAGCTGATGGAAGACTTGAAACCCAGCCGGAGTTAAGATTAGAACCGAAAGCAGAAATAACCGGTTTTACATATGCGGTCCCCACTGTTGATGAAAGTTTCGAAAGAGTTTCATCCAGACTCTGCGCTTTTAACGATGATGAAAATAATAAACCAAGTATTAGTAATAATGATAGTGCGTTTTTCTTCATACCATCCTCCTGGATTTTTTAAAATATCTTTGATGGAATTTAATCAACTATATTTCTATCACAAAGAAAATTGTTCATCAGGTATAATCCTGTGTCAGAAGTCAAGCTCAGTTTTGTGAGAGACCCATCAGCTCGCGGGCTCCGCTGAGAGCCGCTTCTGTTATCTTCTCGCCGCTCATTAGTTTTGCCACTTCTTTAACGCGTTCATCCTTATTCAGAATTTTTATCGAACTTACAACCCGGTCTCCCGATTTCTTTTTCTCAACTGCAAAGTGAGAATCTGAAAATCCGGCTATCTGCGGCAAATGTGTAATTGCAATAATCTGGTGAATAGACGCAAGCGATTTAAGTACCTGCCCCACCTTCTGAGCAATACGTCCACTCACACCCGTATCAATTTCATCAAAGATTAGAATTGGAAGTCGGTCTGATTTTGCCAAGATAGATTTTAATGCAAGCATAATTCGTGATACTTCTCCGCCTGATGCAACTTTTACAAGCGGCTTCGGATCTTCACCGGCATTGGTTGAAACGAAGAATTCAACTTCGTCATATCCGCGGTTGTTAAACTTGAATTTTTTCCCATCAATTAATATGAAATTTTCATTATTACCATCAGCACTCTGATTCACTATCCTGACTTCAAAATTAGAATCGGAAATACCGAGTGATTTGAGTGCTTCTTCAATTTCTTTCTTAACTTTTTTCGAAATGGATTTTCTTTCCTGTGAAAGTTTTTTTGCGATCGTACCGCAATCTTCACGTGCATCGTTTATTAATTTATCCAGTTCAGAAATCTTAGTACTAAAATTCTCAGCAAGTTTATACTCTATACCTATCTTTTCACGATAGGCAATTACAGCGTTTAATGAACCGCCATATTTTTTCTTCAGCAGGCTCATTGCACCTAACCTGTCGCGCACTTCATTCAACCGTTCCGGCTCAAGATCTATTCTTTCTTTATAAGTTCTGATAAAGGATGAAATTTCATTCAGAATCGCGAATGCAGATTCACACTCTCCGAGTTTTTCCAGAAATGATTTATCTATGCTGGCAAGTTCCGATAACTTATTTTTTATCTCACCAAGACGGTCCTGAATTGAATTCTCAGCATCATAGAGGTTATCGTAAATCTCGTTTGCCGTAGAAAGCAAACGTTCTGAATTCCCAAGAATCTTAAGTTCATCTTCGAGTTTTGCTTCTTCATCCGGCAACGGACAAACAGAATCAATCTCATTAATTTGGAATTCGTATAGTTCTCTTTTCTCGTGAAGCAGACTTTCCTTTTCCCTCAATTCCCGGTATTCTTTTAACAGAGAATTAAGTTTGGTGTGTGAGATTCTGAAATCGTTCAGATTTTTTTCGAGATTTGAAAAATCGTCCAGCATCTCTATGTGAGTCTCAGTTCTTAATAACGATTGGTGCTCATGCTGTCCGTGAAGATCAACAAGTAGATCGCCGACTTCTTTAATAAGGTTAAGCGTAACCGGCGTATCATTTAAAAAACATCTGTTGGTTCCCTTCAAAGAAATTTCTCTGCGGACTATCAGATCGTCATTATTCTCAAGTTCATTTACAGAGAGCAAAGTTCTGACTTTCTTATTTCCTCTGACATCAAAGATTCCCTCCACAACGGATTTATCGCAATCTTTACGGACTATTTCTATTGAAGCCCGTTCACCAAGAAGCAAGTTCATCGCATCAATCAGTATAGATTTACCCGCGCCTGTTTCCCCTGTTATAATATTCAGACCTTTGCCGAATTCTACGTGGATATTCTCTATCAGGGCATAATCTTTTATAAGAAGCGATTTAAGCATATTGTACTGTTTTTTTTCGATATGAATATTGTGAATGAACTTGTAAGTATCAAGTAATTGGTGTTCCGAAATTTTTGTACGCATCATTATACGAGACCGTAACGGAAGATAAAAAGCGCAAATTTGACATTAGCCCCTTCGTTAGATATATTTTGACCCCGAGTTTTAAAAAGTTCTGTACGACATAAGAAAATAGATCGCGATAAAAAATTACATCGCGGGGTGGAGCAATTGGTAGCTCGTCGGGCTCATAACCCGAAGGTTCTAGGTTCAAGTCCTAGCCCCGCTACTAAACAAGAATCCAGCATACGCTGGATTCTTAGTTTTAAAGCGGGAATTTCTTGAATCGAGAAAGCCAACCGAGTGTAACAATTATTCATCATTTGTTAAAGTTATGCAATCAATATTTTTTTAAGTTGTAACTTTATCAACAAGTCTCTGAAAATCATTACCACTTTCTTACCAATCAACTAAAAACATTCTTTCAAAGAATAATTCTTATTAACAATTTAGCCAGTTCAATTACCATTGCATTACCACTTTAGGACAAATTGTCTAATAAGATTCTTAAGACTTGAATTAATATACAACTTTAGGACAGTGTTTGGGAAGAGTTAAAAGAAAAATATTTTGGGAACTGAAGAAGTCATTAGAATTATTGTAAGCTATGGATTTTGTTAGAAACAATATTGATCAATAATTTGCATTTTTAATTCTCACACACTGCTTTGAAATTATTTTCTAAAGAACTTGTTATCAAATCTATCTTATTTATCCGGTCTTGAACAATTTTAGCACGGGTCTCAACATCTCTGATCTTATTTGCATGATTGATCATTTTTAGTATTTCCTTTTCATTCTTACCAAATTTAGTTTTGTAATCTATTTTGGGATCAAAGAAATATCTTGCAGCTTCTATCAAATGACTATCCTCTGATACAAAAATATAATATCTGCCATCATTTTTTTTAGCTTGATACTTTAGATATGAGACCTGCGTAACATCCCAAGCAGCATTTTTAATATTTGTTATAAGTTCAAGATAATTTTTAGACCCATGTTTTTTTATAATTCCACCATTTTCTTTTAAACAATACATTGAAATCATCAAACTTTCCTCCTTCATTAAGAAATCATCTATTGCCCACTTCAACAAATCTTTAATCTTGGACGGTAAATCAACACCTTGTTTTCTTAAAAGTTGAACAGTCTTCAACATGTATGGATAACTATATTTATAAAGGGTTAAATTTTTATTATAATTTTCTTTTTTTTCATCGTTATCAATTTGTTTAGTCATTTGTTTAGCTTTATTCAAAGCTTGTTCAGGTATTCTTTCAATTTCACCAAAAAGCAAATCCATCAATAGTTGGGATTCCAGATTATCAATTATTCTAAACATTTGGAGATCGTCAACAGCTTTATGTATATATCTATTACCACCTTCATAAATTGAAATAACGGGGTCATACATGCATTCAATACTCATTCCATAATACATAAGTGCACAAAAGAATTTATGCCTTTTTTCTAATATACTGCCTGATTGAAATATATCCCTTGCACTGATTAATAAGTTCCTATCAATAATTATTGTAACATTGTTTCTTAAATGACTCAATTTTTCTAAGCTAAATATTTCTTCATCATCAATAATTTTTAACTCATTCTCATAGAATAAACAAATAGTTTTGTTTTCTTCTTTTAAATAATTTAAAATAGTCCCATATTCTGAAGAAGCCCAGAAGGCAGTAAAATCATCAGAGTGAATCTCAATTAGATGGCGGGTCATAATTCTTCAACAACCTTTATTTCTTCATCAGTGAATTCATACATCATATACAAGATTGTCATGTTATCATTCTGTTTTTCTCTAATGATTGTAAAAACAATAAGTTATACAATTATCATTTTGGGTGAGTAACGGAATAGTAACGGAATTTGTGAAAAATAACTCTATTTCATCAGTAATTGAAAGTTTGGTATCTATTCAACTTGGTGTTTTATTTTATTCTGAATTGTTCTATGACCAAGAACAATATTGCTTGACAAATATAAAATGCTTTTAAGATTATTTTCAATCTCATTAACAACCTCTATAACACTCAATTCATCAAACCTTACATCTTCAATTTTCTTTTCAGCAATTTGATATGCACAGCTACAAACCAACCTCATGAATATATCTGTATTATCTGGATCAGTTAGTTTTTCACACTCTGCCTTTATAATTAATTCCAACAATAGTTTGTTAATATCTTCAGTGATATACAAAGATTTTTGGATATCATATTTTCCAGAAAGAATTAAACCAGATTCATTTAAAAATGAGTTGATCTCTAATTGATGATTTCTGAGAATTTCTTCGTGAATATATTTGTCATCAATTTCAATTTCTTTTTTGAGATCAACCATTACATCTTTTAAATCACTGAATATTCTAAATTTATTGGGCAGAACATTAATTTCACTTTTAAGGAAATTATTAATTCCATTTTTATAGTCATCACCCTCATAAAATGCCTTATCTTTTGTTACAAGAATAACATCTTCATTTTTTAATAATTCAAGACAATGATTCCAAATAACACAATCCTTAAACTGCTGATTTTTTTGACTTGGTGGCAACTTTTTTATCACCCGATTAAATGCTGATTTTGCATTATCAAACGTAAATCCATTTTCAACAAATTCCAGAGACTTAAAAGGGAATAATCCTTTTATTTGGTTGTCAATTTCTTCATCTGTTGGAAGCACTAACTCCTTAATCTTTCCAAATATCGAAAGAAGTTGTCTATAATTTTTATTTATCTGTTGGATGTTTCCATGTATAACTTCTCTTAAATTTTCCTCTGTTTCAAGTCTAATAACTTCTGGCAATGCAATTTTAGCTTTGTTCTGTTTGATATAAAATTTGATTGCTGCGCCTTTAGTTGTATTCAACCCTAACTCAGAAACCCAAATATTTGTATCGAACATTAAAATCATTTCTATTCCTTTTAAGTATTTCAAAACAAATGCAGTACAATTCGACAGTATTGCTGAAATATATTATCCTTTATATTCCCCAACTTCCTTATAAGACTTTTTAATCCATTCTATAAATTTTGATGTTTGTTTTTCTTTCAATAGTTTATTTATTTCATCCATATGTCTATCAAATAATTTCAAAAACTTAACTTGTAAATGCCCTTCCATTTTAGTCAACTTGTCGTTTGTATCTTTCAAGGAGGATTTCAATTCTAATTTGATATTATCATCCATTTCTTTTTTAAGGTTATTTATAATATCAAAAGGTTTCAAAATGAATGAATTTAAGTCATATATCTCACCTATCATTTCCTTTTCATTGTCATGAGTTAAGGATAAATTTAGTTTATGCAGTACTTTTTCAAAATCTAAATATGCTTTTTCAAAGATTGACAATGGTTGGTTATGACGCTCTTGCTTCCCAATGTACAGCTGTATTTGACTTAATAATGTGAAGAAGTTGCTATAATCTTCTCTTAACTCCTTCAACCATTCCTTTTTTTCATTTATAAGAAGCTGCAGTTGTGCTATATCCTTCTGATGTTTTAATGTCTTGTTAAGTGTATAGAATGAAGAATATAGTCCTAAGAGCCCAATTAAGTAGGGAAATAATTCATATAAGTTATGTTGATTAGAACCAATTTCTTTGATATAAACTGTATCCTTGACTACACTTTGTGAATAAGTGTTTGTGAACAAAAACAGTATAACAATAAATAAAAATATTTCAAATGGATAGATAAACTTATTCATTAATCTCTCCATAATTTTTTAAATTCATCTTCAATCAATCTATACACCTCATTTCTTAAAAATTCTTCCCTCTCATCAATATGTCCTAACCAAAAACCACTTAACCATTTTTTAAATTTCATACTTTTATCAAACTCAGCAAATTTTGTATCATCCATGGTCTGTACTTTAATACACTCAGTTTGCTTTTCAATATTCCAATAGACATGCTTTTGTCCACTTTTTAATAGAACAATCAATAGGGGCATATTATTGTAGTATCTAAAATATTTTTTTAGTGTTGGAAAATTCACCTCAATCATTGCTTTGTAATTTCGATATTTCTTTTCAAAAAAATCAGCATACCAATCTAAGACATTATTTTTCCCCTCTTCAGAAAGTTGCTCATATTTAACTTTACCATGGTAAGTTATGCTTTGAGGAATAACATGGAAGAATGGACTGATTTTATCATCAAACCCTAATTGCTCAACCTTTATAAATTTTAGTAGTTTTCTCTCAACTTCCAAATCAGTAATTCTATGTGAGTATAATCCAGAAATGTTTGTTGGCCATATTTCAACAGGTTCATAATTCTCAGAAAATCTTTTTTCAATTTCCTTTTCCAAAGAAATAGTATCAACAATATTGTGATGCACATATTGATGGAATATTTCTTTCTCAATTTTTAGTTTCTTAAATCCATTAAGAAACTCTTGAATTGTAATATCTTCCATCTTTTTGGTTAGATATAAGTTCCTTCTTAGTGCATTTAATTCATGGAATAGAGATTCTCTTTCTAAATCATCTGTTTCTATGAGTTTTTTACTTTTAATAATTTGTTCTAACTGATTTGTTGTTTCTTGGAAAGCTCCTATAATTGGTAGCTTATAAATTGTTGGATCTAAACATTGCATATGAAGTCCTAACTCAATTCCAAGATTTCTGAATTCAATAGGGTCTCTTTTTCCATCCTCATCAAAAATACCAGGGAATAGAACAACTCTTTCCTGATGTTCTTTACTAATAGGAAAAAAGCCATGCCAGAAACCTAATTTATCTTTTGAACGTTGAATGGCAATTCCAATTTCTCCATTAGTTTTAGGATAAAATTTATTTATTAATAGAGGGAAGTGGAATCTTAATATATTTTCATAGAAATCCAGATAACTTTTGTATGAGCTCATTAATAATTCATCTGTTACAACAAAGTCAGCATATTTTTTTTCAACAAGATCAAGAGTATCCCTATTTTCAAAGTTCTTCAAACTATTGCCCACTAAATAAAAATCAAAATCTAATAGCTCACATAAATATTTGTTTAACCTTTCTTTTTCATCTTTTTTGTCTATACTGTACATGCCACAAACAAAATATGAGATTTCCTTAATAGAATAGTCTTCATTAAACTCTTTAAAAGAAATGTTGTTTTTATGAATATATAATGCGGCAAAGTATTCCTGCCATTGATCATGTTCAAATTTTACTTCTCCATCATAATTTGTTAAATATCCTTCCTTAAATAAATAATTTATAAAGTTATTGGCATCAGTTTGTTCAAATCCTTTCTCATAAGCTGCCTTAAGAATATTCTGAAGAACTTCTAAGCATAATTCTATTTCAATGATATATTTTGATTTAATCTTATGGAACATATGAAAAGCTAACTCACTCAAAACATATGTTTTCAGATTCATCCTTGTTTCATGAAGAGAAATATCCTTTCCCAATTCAATTTTATTTCTCATCAATAAGAACCGTCTGAATAATTCTGCTTTATTTGAGGGGACACTACCAAATATTTCAACGACTTTTGCCAAAAGAGTCAACATCTGAGGAGTATTATATAAATCAGAAAGTCCTTGATGAATTAGAATGCCTCTATGAATACCATCAACCTTTGACCTATCAAGATATAATTCGAAAATTCTATCAACCTCGCCATGGCTTAACTTGGCCATATTAAATAACTCAAAACCAAATTCATTTTTCTTAAAATAGTCTCTACTTGTTAGCACAAATAAATTTTTAGAATAGCTCAATAGTTCTTCAATCTTTGTATCTTCTTTTGTGATGTAATAGCTTAATTTATGAAGGTCATCAATTAATATTATAAAGTTTCCTTTTGCTAATTGGTTTCTGACCCAATTTTTATCAATTAGTGCAACATCATTCACAAATCCTTTAGAATGTAGCTCATGAATAATTTGCTCGTACAAATCCCTCTTTCCAAATTCCAAATAAATTGGAATTGTTTTGTCTTTACTCTTTATTAATTCTACAGCTAAATCATAAAGAAGTTTTTTCAGAAGAAATGTTTTTCCAGAGCCAGGTTTACCAAAAATCTGAATATGTTTGAATTCATTAAGTGGTTGTCTAACTAAATAGCTGTCATCTTTTATTTCCTGATTGTCAAAATCATTTTTTTTGACAAGTCTCAAATTAATTGAGAAGGAAATATTTCGATAGGAATTGATAATATTTGTGAGATAAGTATGATGATTAGCTTTCCAACGGATGGAATTACTGATTTTGAATAAGTTAGAAATAAAATCTTTTATTAACCCTATTATTCCAATTATATCCATAGTTCAGTTTTGGGCGATATTAATTGTTTATTGATTCAATGATTTTTATCTCTTCATCCGTCAAACCATACAACTCATAGACTAAACTATCAATTTGCCTATCAAGAGCACTACATTTCTTTTCTAAATATTCTTTTTCACTTTCTGTTTTTGAGTCATACATCATTTTTTTTGATAACATTATTTCATCAACAAATTTTATCATTTGCTCATGGATTTTCTTTTCAGCTTCATTCTCCAAGTTGATAACTCGAATAGGAATTTCAGCGATATATTGATATATGAATCTGAGATATCCACCTCTATAAGAAGCAGAAATTTTGCTGTAATAATAAGTTGTTAATGATGAGTTTAGAATTCCAAGTAAATATTTATCATTTGAAGGAATTATATAACATGTATTTATACAAAACTTATTCTCTTCATCATAAATAAAATTTCCTCTTATTGAAATATCAGGAAGCATTAATTTGGGTTTTTCAAATTCATCATAATAATCACATGCACGCATTTCCCACCAGAAATCCCCTTGGTCATATCTTTCTTTTGCTTTTGTTCCAAATTGTATAAGATGATTAGCAATTTGAGGATGATTTTGCTCAAACCACTTCCATTTATCTTTTTGGTTGGAGTTCTTATTTGTCCAGCCCTTTGGAATTAGGATTAAATATTTATTAACAAGAGGTGATTCATATCTCTTTATATCACGACCAGCTAAAAATGGTTTAATTAATATTTTGCTTTGAGCATTGTTATTAATTATATAATTTCTCTTTTCTTGGTCAATAATAAATGCCTCATTCAACCCTGTTTTAATACCATAAAATATTTTATCATTGACATAATTATGAAGACATGCTTTATTGTCTTTGATTTTTGCAATTAATGAGACCTCTGTTCTGTTAATCAATGACCATCCTTTATCATCAAGTTTATCTTGATCTATTAGGAAAGAATTTTTCTTAACATAATCATTAAGAGTATTTTTATCCAAAACAGTTACATTAACTGTTTTAATTGGTTCATCATAATTCTTTTTTTGAACAACCAAAATACAAGGATAAGTTACAATTCCTTTGAATACAGGAAGATCACCAAAATCAATTAACTCTTTTATCTGGAATCCTTTTATCCATCTTCTAAGTGTTGTTCCGTAACTTGATCTAAACCATTTGTTAGCAACTATGAATGAAAAAAATCCATCCTTCTTTATTGACTTAATCCCTTTTTCAATAAAATATGTATATAAATCTGATGATTTATGGAATACTTCATATTTGCTTGAAAGATATTCTTTAATCTCACCGAGCATCTCTTGTCTGACGTATGGTGGATTGCCAACAATAGCATCAAAACCACCTTTCTTCATCACTTCTGAAAAGGCATCCTCAAAGTTCATGGGTTTCAATTTTAGTTCATCTTCTCTATTAAATAAATTTCCTTCAAGAATATCTGTTCCAATTAAAGAGTTTCCACAAATTATATTGTTATTCAAGTTTGGCAATAACTGTTCTTTGAACATTACCCATGTGTCTTGAGCCGTTGCTGTTGTTTCATCTTCCAATAATTTTAGATAAAGAGATAGTTGGGTCACTTCCACAGCTTGAGAATCTAAATCCACACCATAAATATTATTTGTAAGGATTTTCTGTTTTTGTTTTAAAGAGAGAATCCATTTCTCATCTTGGAGATAGCATCCATCCTTTTTAGCTTGTTCAGGATTTTCCTGATACCATTTTCGATGATATTCTAAAAGTCTGTCAAAAACATTTATCAGAAATGAACCACTGCCACATGAAATATCAGCAAATCTTAATTTAGAAATTTCATTGGGAGTTTTTCCATCAATCAATTTGCTAACTGTATTGTCAACAATATAGTTTACAATATATTGAGGAGTGTAATAAACACCACCTGCTTTTCTAACCTCTGGTTTTTCTTCTATTCTCACTCTTTTATCAGTGGCAATTACAACCTTGCCAAGAAATCTTTCATAGATTGAACCAAGAATATGAATTGGAATTATATCAAAGTTGTAAGGTGAGTTTACATGGGCAAGTTCTTCACAGATTTGAGAGAAAGATTTATCATCCGGTTCAACAAAGTTATCACTATCAACAAAGTGTTTTTTAAATACAACACCATTGTATTTTGCATCTAACTTTCTACAAGCAATTCTAAAATCTTTCCAAGCATTTTTTGAATCTCCAAACTCACTTACATAGTGATCTGGTTCAATCTGTTTATCTTCAAGAAATCTGATGAACACTAAACGGTCAATAGTTCTTTGAGTCATTTCAGTAAGCTGTTCACTTTCCAAATGAGGATTTGCTTTCTTAAAAGATTTTGCAAGGGCATCTCTAATTTCATCAAGCTCTATCAAGAATGCTTCATCAATAGATTGATAACCACCCTTGAACAATCCTTTTTGAACAGCTTTTCCTTTTGGTTTAGGCAAACTGTCAGCAAATTTATCTAATGAACTATTTGCTACAGCTTCACGGCTTAACAACCAATATATTTCTGCAAACTTTTCTTGATTAGTGTATTCACTGTAATGATACTTTTTTATTTTGTTATTCAGAATTGAGGCAATATCAGGTCTTGTTCTGCAATCAAGAATATGTAATTCTTCAAAATCAAAAAGGAAAGTTATTTGAGTTCCAGCATTCCATCCATAACGGCAAGATTGGAAATAATCATCAGCATTGGAAAGATTTCTTGAGGGTTTTTTAGCTTCTATATAAAATTTAACTTCTCTAAAATTTGGAGCTAAATAAAAGGCATAATCTGCTCTTTTCTGAACTCTTCCAACATAGACACCTTTTTCAATTTTAACTTCCTGTTCATAGGGATTCTTTTGCTCATTATGATAAATATCCCAACCAAGAGCATGAAAAAATTTATCAATAAAATCTTTTCTTACATCAGCTTCACTATAATCTGTGGATAAAAATTTAGATTCATTTTCTTTAAAATCTTTTACAAGAAAAGAGATTTGCTCAAAAGCAGATTCTTGATTAATCAAATATCCCTCAAATGTTTAAAAAATAAACTATTCATCCAATCCAAAAAACTTTACTAATTTTTCAAGTGTAAATTCACTCTTAAGTTTAAATGCGCTATTCTGATTAGCTCTCATTCCTTTTTCCCAAAATGCTTTATTTTCAGGAACTGTTTTTATCCAATCAACCTTAACCAAGTATTCACATTTTTCTAAATCATCAGCATCTTTCTTTATCAATTCCGTTTTTAAAGGAACATCCATGAAACGGACTATCTTTCCATCTTGCTCTATAAAAAATTCTTTTATTGGAACAGCACGTTCTTTAACAATTCCAACTCCTATATATCCCTTGGAAGGAATCATAGCAAATATTCTTGCGCCAGGGAAAAGTGGTTTCAGAGAATTGCTATACCATTTGCCTCCACCAGCAGAAATGAAACCATATTTTTGGCAATCATCCCAAGTTGAATTATTATCAACCACATCCACATTTCCAACAAAGTCTCTTCCATTCCATGATTCTTTTTTATTGAGCATTTTGGAATTGCTAACTTTTTCTGTAACCTCATTTGGATCAATCAACCAACTTCTTGTTAAAAATTCTTTTCCATCTTGTTTAAAATATTTGAAGAACACAGCATTGATAGGCACGCCATAGTTATCAGATAAATAATTAATTATTCTTTCAGTCTCAGGGTCAAGTTCAGAACTTACAATTATTATATCATGCTCTTTGTTCAATTCTTCAGGAGGATTTATTTCATACATTTCAAAGAAACTTGTTTCAAAACTTTTCTCTTCATTGTTCTCTTTGAAAATCTCTATTATATCTTTAAAAGATAAATTTTGAACCCAACTTGCATAGTCTAAGGATTGAGCAACAACTTCTCTTGGAGTTTTATTTTTCTTTAACTCAATAATGGAAATTTTGCCTTCACTATTGACAGCCAACAGATCAATAATTTTTCCATGAGCAGTTCTTATTTGATTTCCAATTAAGAGCAAGTCATCAGAAATTATAGAGAGGTCTTTTGTTAATATTTTTTCAAGTTTTGTCTCTGATTCGATTGAAGTGTAATCAATCTTGTTGATTGTTTCTTTTGTGACTTCCCAAATGGCAACTTCGATAGGCATAATTCACCCTTAAAAATAGAATGAATTTAAAATAGCTTATTCTTTTTATTCATTCCAATAAATTGAATGGATTCACAAAGGATACATTACAAGATGGGAAACATTTTCGATTAGTCCCAAGTCCACCGTTTTTCACCACCCTCTAAAATTATTGAGTCTAATTCACCCTTTTTCAAACCGTATTTTTTTTCTAATTGTTTTCTGAAACTCTTTTCTAATTTCTCTTGATATGCCATTTGTTTTTTCAAGTCATAAGGATATTTGTCCATTGCTTTTTCAATAGCAAGTTTATACCACTGTCCATCTACAGCAAAAATTTCTTTGCGTCTTTGTTCAGCTTCATTTTCTTTCAAAGCAACAGAATCAATTTTTATTTCAGCTGGTTTGGTTTCTAACTTATATGATTCTTGATAATTATTTTTATCACTACAACTTAAATCAACAGAGCTAATCAATATTCCGATTCCAACTATTGCTAAGAATACAATGAAAATCCATATTGACCCTCTCATACAGCCAAGACAACCTTTGGGAATTTCTTTTTCTTCCATACAAACCTCAAGCAATCACAAAATATTTTAGTTGTTCTTTATTTTTAGAGAGTCAACAATAACTTTGTCCATCTTCTTCATTTTGGTTTCTAAAGAATCTAATCTTGCTTTTACAATCACCATTTCATCTTTAAGGTTTTTTATCTGGATAGTGTTTCCAACAGTGCAAGCTTGAAGACTTAAGAAAAGAAAAACCACTAATGCAAAACCACTAACTATTTTTTTCATAATCTCACCAGATTTAAATAAAAAAAAGGGACACCAAATTCAGATATCCCTCTCAGTGGCACTGGTATGCCAAACAAGAAGATAAAAGAAAAGGTGTCCCATTTCTGGGACACATAATTCTTGAACCGTTTTCTTGTTTTTTGAAAATTACCAGTTTTCTGAGAGTCACAAGTAAGAATTAAGTGTCTATTTAATTACAACATTTTATCTAAAGTCTATCACTCCAAATTATTTTCTGAATGCTTACAATAAAGTTAAATGATTCTTAACTGATTTTCTATTGTAAAGGTGTTTTAGATCAATCTCTAACTTTTACAATTTTCCAACTTTGGACTAATTCCAATTTTTTTAAACTTTCATCCAATTGATATGTATGAGCAGATGTAAAGAAATTACTTTTAACATTTGAAAGTCTTTTGGGAACTAAGGGAATGAATCCAAATGGAGCCAAAACAACTTTTATCATAGCTCCAATTGATTGTTTTATAAAATAGTCATTGTATGGATTTTTCAACAAATCAGGGAATTTCATTTCAAGGTCTTCAACACATGCTGAAAGTGCAGGCTTGTTCCATTTACATGCTTCAACCATTTTTACAATGTTCATTTTCTCTGAAAGAAAATCAAAGATATTTTGAAACTCAGGGTCATTTGCCAATTGTTGATACCTTGGATTATGGTTGATAAAATCTTGATAGGTGTTTAGCATTTTATTCTCCTTTATGATATATGTTATTTTACACATTCCAACATAGGTGTAAAATCACACATTGTCAAGCATGCTAATTAATTTTCCTTTTGAAGTTTAGTTGCTCTCAAATAAGAACCGGAAAATTGAATAGACAAGTTTTCAAGGAAGGCAATTCCATCTTTCTTTATAGAAAATCTTTTAGAATGAATGCCAATTATAAATTCACCACCAATTAATAATTCATCTAAATTGATTTCCGTTTCAGTAAGGTTTTTAGTTTTGACTGATTTCTCTTTTTCAGAGTTAATATAAAATCTGAGAATAGGAATTTGTAAGGGTGATGAACTGTCTGTATTGGTTGCTAACAAGTCAACAAAAAACATTTACCATTCCTTTTTATACTGAAATAAAATAAGAAATATTTCAGACTGACAGTGAACCTAAAAATTTTGATTTCAGGGCTTAAAAAATGCTAACCTGAGGGAATATAGGGGGATGGGGGAAAAACAGCTTATATGCATGTTAAAACACAAAATTTAAGTGTCTGGGAAAGGTAATTTGAAGCTGATTTCAAAAGAGAAACAATTAACAAGAAATTTTTCACTAATTAACAGTCAATCTACAGCAAGAATTTTAAATGGTTGTTCAACAACATGGAAGCAATAAACAATCCTAATTTTTTAAGTTTTCTAAAATCAATTTAGCTCTGACAACTATTTTGATGGAAAAGAAAAAAACAATTAGGAAAAACACAAGAATGCTGATGCACATATATTATTGAGAAACTACATCACTGAAAGAATAGTGTCCAGCTGATGAATGCACCTCTTAAGATACGTTGACAATGCACTGATTAGAATGATACCCCCCCTCAACAACTCAGTCAATTATAACAATATTAGCATACACTCAAACATATCAATTAACATTTTCACTGATTGTTCTTTATGATACAATTAACAACAGTGCATAGGGATATATTGACTTGGGTTATTAAGAGAACTACAGCTATATGTTGGTCATCATAGTTGTAGTTCTCTTTGCTGATTGTTTCAATGTATTATCTGAAATAGAAATAAAAACTACTTTGTTATAGAGTTCCTGATGATGAAGACAATGCTAAACATTGTTTGTTATAAAAAGCACTTAGTTTTTTCTCAAATTCTGGCCACAAATATTGCCCTCTTTGAGACTTTATTTCATTTTCTGATAATAACTTAATTTTCTTGAGGATTCTATAATATGAATTGTTGTCTCTATTATTTTTAGCATAGTTCAATATGACCCTTTTTTGTTTTGGTGTCAATATTTTCAAACCAATTGAGGCAAGCTGTTCAAAAAATTGTTTGGGAGTCATTCCTTTAGAAGGTATCCAAGCATGTAAATTATCAGATAGCTGACACATTCTTTCAACTTGTTTAGCAGTGAAGAACCATTGAAAAAGTAGGGAATTAATTATCTTATTGTCTGACAATAACATTTTTACATAGATCGTTTCATTGTTAAACTCTTCTTTAATTCTTTTCTTAAGCTGAAGTTCATACCTAAGAATATTTTTGTCTTCCCATGTTGTTCCACTGTAATCAATTTTCTTTTTCATTTCAGTTTCTTTTTTCTTGTCATAAAAAGAAATAGTCCTGCATGAGTTTGTCAGTTGGACACAATAATCATCATAGACTTTTGTATATGTATGTGGAGTTGACCAAATATCTAAAATATATAAGGGAATAGGTTTTTTCATACTAAAATTATGACCAATGTCTATTCTTCTGACAATCCCTTCTTTTATGTCAACCTTCAACCTTTCCCCAATTTCAATTAATGCTTCTTTGTCTTCATTAAATGTAGGTGTATAGCTGTTTGTCCCATATATATACTTGGCTAAACTTCCCATTATTCTAATAGAAATAGGAAAGATTGTTATGTGAAAATGTTCAAGCAATTTTGGATTTCTATTCTTTTTGTATTTCTCACAGAAAGAATTTACACCATCTACATTTTTGTCCAAATAAATAAGAATTGTGTCAATCATTTTCATCTCCTTTTTAGTTTTATGCAAATCTAATATCACATTCAAGTGAATCCCAATTTCTGCAAGGGATATATCCTTTTAGGTATGGTGTCTAATCCAATATACAGAGTGAGTTGATATTTTTGAGGGGTAAAAGCATTTTTTTGTTTTTGGATTAAATTAAAATATTAACTGCTTCTTGGAGGTCTTTGTTGTTCAGGTTAGCGTAAATCTGAGTTGTTTCTACTGAAGAATGTCCAAGCAATTTGGAGACATGATAAATTGAAATTCCCTTGCTCACTAAATTAGAAGCAAATGTATGTCTTAAGGAATGAAATGATAATTTAGAATTGACTGCTGAAGTAATTATCCATTTCTTAAATCTCATTTGTAGATAGTCTGCTTTTATTTTTCCATTTTTATACATAAAGACAAATTCTGTTTCTCTATTTCTATTTTCAATTATTCTCAGTGCTTCTTTATTTAAAGGGATTATTCTTGCTCTCTTATTTTTGGTTACAAAATTTTCAGTGCTTGTTACAATTAGATTATTCATTTCAAAATCTATCTGCTTCCATTTTAGGTTTATAATTTCTCCTTGTCTTATTCCGGTGTGAAGAGCAAATAAAATAATATCCACGAAATCCTTATCATCAATCACTTCTAAAAATGATTTTATTTCTTGATCTGTAAAATATTTGGGGAACTTTTGAGGGATTCTTATTGATTTTATTTTCTTGAGTGGATTCTCTTTGATATAGTCTTTTGAGATAGCATAATTGAAAAATGCTTTCAGGTTTATATAATCTTTTCTATAAGCATAAATAGAAGTTATGTTTTTTCTGATTGATAAATATTCTTGGATTAAATCTGTAGTGATATCATTCAAGCAAATATCTTTTCTAAGATGGTTCTGGAAATATTTGAATGTAGTTTTATAATCGAGATAGGTTTTATTTGTATAATAAGTGCAGACATATCTTAAATAATCTCTAATCACTTCTGCTAGGAGTTGTCCACCTCTATAATTTTTATCCTTTTTCTGTTCTAATGTCTCTTGAAATTTTGAAAGAAATAATAATGCTTCTCTTTTATTTTTGGTATGTGTGCTTGCTTTGTTGGGTTTTCCATTTTCCGCTTTGTAAAAAATATAATAATAACCAGTCTTAACTTTAGCTAGGTTCATCCTTTTTCTGAAAATTCATCTTAATTCTTACCATTTTAATTACCACTGTCATCTAACTTATTTGAGCAATTGGTAGCTCGTCGGGCTCATAACCCGAAGGTTCTAGGTTCAAGTCCTAGCCCCGCTACAAATAAGCCAGGAAATGATAAGTTTTCTGGCTTTTTTCTTTTATGCTCACCAGTTGATTTTGTCATAGTCTACCTATTTTGCTACTAATTTGCTAATGAAGCTCCCCGCCGCAAGCAGCGGTGTATCGAATTGCAAAAAACTTTGGCAGGACGTTAATAAAGTACCTTTTTCATTCTTCAGCATCGGAACAAGTAATCGGGTTCAATTTCCCTAATCAGGGGTTGATGAATTGATCTATGCATATACACTGCTTTGATTGTATTTAGTGGTCTCGAATAAATTTTGGATTTCAAAGATTTTCTTATGATTCTCATGACTGCCGCAAATCATCAAGAACAGATTATCACGCGATTCTTTTCTTGATCGAATACTATTAGAGGATAATTCATCGATAGTTTTATTCAAATCGCTCCAGCAAAAATTTAATCCGAGTGTTGTCAATATACTTATCAAAATAGTTCTCATTTTTTTTCTGTCCACGGAATTTTCTTCATCAATATGAGTTAAACTAATGAGTCCTCCACACAGAAAAGAGATCTCAAGAAAAGATTCACCCCCACTCTGAATCTTTTCCGAGACTAAATCAAAGATTTCAGTAAGAGTGATTTTTAGATCATTATTAGAAATAGTTGAGATTTTGTTGTTCATTGGTTCGTTAAAAATTTCTAAAAAAAGTTCAGACATAGTGGATAAAATTTGAGCTCTCACCATAGAAGGAAGAAATATTTGATATCCTTTTGTGCAATTTACATCTTCACACATTTCATTCTTAAGAAGAGATACTAAATATCCAATCATAAAGGAAGCCGTGATTTTTCTTTTAAGATCCGAGTCCATTTTCCATTCTTTTGTATAATCGGATTGAATTTATGAAGGAATTCCAGATTAAACATCAGTAGTTCTACTAACATTTATAACATTTTTGAGGGATTTTGACGAAAAAGTTTAGTACTTGTACTAAGGTTACATAAAAAATGGATTTATAGATTTAGTCTATTCAAAATGAGAGGATTTTTAAAGTCGTCTATTATATGCATCAAAGGTAAAAGTTAGCTGCCCTGAAACCCTTCCCTTTTATATCGTCATTAACAATAGTGTAGCGAATTCCGTTGCCATCCGTTTTTGTTTGCTTTTTAGAATCGAACCTCAGTGCTTCTTGAGACTCTCTTCGTGTCTCGGTGGGTTTACGTATTATCTTTATTTCCTTCGGCTTGACATTATCGAGTCTGAAAATTTGAGGATAAGATTCAGTTTGACTCTTCCTCGAGATAGCCTGTTCAATATCTATTAATCGTACAGGACTAATTGTTTGATGAACAGGCTGCGCAAACTTATACGAAATCTTAGGTTTCTCCTCAGTTCTTGTTTTGGAAAGAACAAAGGAGATCATTACAACGAGAATTAACAGCCCGCTGCCATAAATAATAAGACTGGAAATAATATCTATTAGCTCCATAGCTTCTCTGTTTTTAGATCACTAATTATTTCAAGTAAAGTGCCATAAGATTTGTTTGATTTTAGATGATATTTACAATCAGGATTACAGAGAAGCGTTTCAAGTTGGGAATTGAAAATATTATAGGACAATCTTTTATGAAATGATAAAGACTTGTTTCCTCCTCTTTTTGGGGCATTTACAAGATTTTCTTCGATTCCATAATATTTTTTAGAATTGTTTATTGATGTTGCACTTTTTATATAAAAAAGAAGTTGAATTAATGCAGGGAAAACTTATTTTTCTGCAAAGTATTATATTTGCCGCCATTCAAAAAGAGAAGATTTTTTGCCGTTAAATGACATACATACCGAATGCTTTGCAAAAGGTCAGGATGAAATCATTGGGAATGTCGAATTTCATCATGAATTTTACAGCAGGCACCTGAAGAATGAACGCGACATTATTGTCTGGCTGCCGCCCTCATATAATTCTTCTGTTAAAAAATTTCCTGTGCTATATATGCATGACGGACAAAATTTATTTAGTCCTCATACATCTTTCATAGGTTACGATTGGAAAGTGGATGAAGTAATGTCAGTCTTATTAAAGAATAAAAAAATTCAGGAAATTATTGTAGTCGGAATTTACAATTCAAAAAATCGTCTGGCCGAGTACAATCTTTTTTCGGAGGAGGGAAGAGCATATTCACTCTTCATGATTAAGGAATTAAAACCATTTATTGATGATACCTACCGGACTAAGTTTGATTGTAACAACACGGCTATAATGGGTTCTTCTCTGGGTGGTTTAATCTCATTCCAGATGGTTTGGAAATATCCGAATGTATTTGGTAAGGCAGCATGTATGTCAAATTCATTTTGGGTTAACAACAGAGAAATTTTTGAATCCGTTGTAAAAGAAAAGGACAGAGTTCCTGATGTTAAAATCTATCTTGATTGCGGTTCCTCTGAAAAAGAATTGATACGGGATAACAAACAAATGTGTCTGCTTCTTCGTTCGCTGGGATTTGCACAAGGGAAAAATTTATTGTGCAATTTTGTGAGAGGCGGTAAACATTCCGAGTTTGATTGGGCTAAAAGATTACATTGCCCGCTTACTTTTTTATTTGGTAAAAACAAAGAGACAAATTCTTATGCAAAGGGAAAAAAACTTCATCATTGAAAAACTAAAACTTGCCCCCCATCCGGTAGGAGGATACTACAAAGAAATATACCGTTCCAACGAAATTATAAATTCAGAACTTCTGCTATCTTGATATAAGGCCGCCCGAAACTTTTTAACACCAATATATTTTATGCTGACCGGTAATCAGGTTTCACAATTTCACCGTCTCAAGACAGATAAAATCTGGCATCACTACAAAGGCTCTATAATTCTTCTCCATTGCTTTGAAGGCGATTGTAATACAATTATAAAAATCGGAAGCCATTGGGATTTCGATGAATGGCCGTAGTTCGTGATTCGTGCCGGGGTATGGTTTGCGGCTGATGTTCATGATAAGAATTCATTTTGATTAATCGGACGTACTGTTGCACCGGGATTTGATTTTGCCGATTTTGAATTTGCTGATTGTTCTGAACTTATGAATCAGTTTCCAAATCACTCGAACTGATTAAAAAATTTACAAACGAATAGCAACTATGACAGGAAGAATCGAAATAGTTAAGGGAGATATTACCAAACTTCTTGTAGATGCGATTGTAAACGCTGCTAACTCATCTCTTCTTGGTGGCGGTGGTGTTGATGGCGCAATTCATCGAGCCGCGGGTTCTCAACTTTTGGAGGAATGTAAAATACTTAGCGGCTGCAAAACGGGGAAAGCAAAAATCACAAAAGGATATAACTTACCTGCAAAGTTTGTTATACATACAGTCGGCCCGATTTGGAGAGGCGGAAATAACAAAGAAGACGAATTGCTTGAGGATTGTTACACTAATTCACTTCAGCTTGCCGTACAACAGGGAATTCGATCAATCGCATTTCCATCGATTAGCACAGGAATTTATTCATTTCCTTTTGAAAGAGCTGCAAGGATTGCTGTGCATACTGTAAGTGAATTTTTGAGGAAAAACGATTCGATTGATAAAGTTGTATTCGTCTGTTTTGGAAATGATGCATATAAGATTTACGAAAGGATTATTAGACAAATTTAGTGTAGAAATAAAACGGCTATTCCACTCACTGCTATAACCGCACCCGCAATAGAGATCCACGATAATTTTTCTTTATAATAGTAACGAATCATCGGAAGCATAATAATAGGAACAGTCGACATAAGTGTTGATGCGATTCCAACCTTTGTGTGTGAGATGGCTATCATACTGCCCGTAATTCCAAGATATGGCCCTATGACTGATCCGATTGCTGTGAAAACAAATGCTCGTTTATCTTTCATATAAACACGGATAGGATTTTTATACCGATTGGTTAAAAGAGCAAGCGGATAGATTATAATTACCGCTGAAATGATTCTGACAAAACTCGCAAGAAAACCGCTCATTTCACCCTCGTTAAATGCATTCTTCGCAAATATTAATCCGACAGCCTGCCCCGCTGCCCCAATAAAAGCATAAAATATTCCGGTATAGTCAACTTTGTAATTCGAAGAAGGCTTCTCTTCCCTTTTCAAAACTACTAACGCAATTCCAAAAACCGTGACACATATTCCAACAATTCCCAGAAAAGATAATCGCTCACCTAAAAAAATAAAAGCAAGGAAGGCAGATATTGGCGGAACCAACGCCATGACCAGCATACTTATTCTTGCACCGATGCTTCTAAATGCTTTGAATAAAAATGTATCGCCTATTACTAATCCAGCAAAACCGCTCAGTACTAGATTAAATATCTGACTGGAGGAAAGATCCATGCTTATATTCATTATCAAGAGAGTGACGGATAGGTACGCAAGTGCCATAAACATACGTGTAACATTAACATAAATCGGTCCCACTCTAATTGATGCTTCAGTAAAAACAATTGAAGTAGCAGACCACAACAGAGCAGTCATAAGTGCGGCAAATTCTCCTAGTAATGGCATATTATAACTATTGGTTAATGATTATAAAAAATGTTGAATGTATAATTTAGAATTTATAATGTCTTCAATTCGTTCCATCTTTTTTCTACAACATTCCAGATTGTATCCACAGATATCTCATCAAGTGCCCTTCGTTCATCTTCATCTGTATATTCCGGAAGCAGATAGGGCGATTTGACTGTTCTATGAATTTCTCCGTACGGCGACCAGTCGAGGGGATCCGTTGAACCTAAAAGTGCAACAATCGGAGTATTGACTGCATTTGCAACATTCATCGGACCGGTACACACCGAAATAAATAATCCGCACTTCCGGATTATCGCTCCAAGTTGAGCAATTGAATTTGTCGGCGGTGAAAGAATCGCGTTGTCCCCGATGGAATCTACAATATTCCTGGCTAGTTCAAATTCACTTGTTCCCCAGGTAACCAAAACCTGCACATTAAATTTTTCAATAAGCTTTTTAGACAGCTCTATATATCTTTCCGGAAGCCACGCCCTGTTAGTTTTACTTGCGCCCGGGTGAATGCAAATTGTTCTGTTTCTGGTTAATGAATTACTTATAAAAAAATCCTCTGCAAATTCTTTATCCTCATCCGGAATAAATATTATAGGATTGCCGTCGCCAGGTTTTACTCCTATAACCTTAACGATGTCCATGTTACGATAGACTTCATGGTAACCGCCTACTGGATGAGTGATACTATGTGTGTGAAAATTAAAAAAACCATCTTCCTTATAGCCAGCTCTGATCTTCGCTCCGGATAGATATGTGATAAGTGCGGCACGCTCAGATTTCCATTTAAGATTAATCACCAGGTCGAATTTCCGTTTTCGAATCTGTGCTATTAAGAGAAGTTGCTTAAGGAACGATTCATCAACACGCCGGCCGCTCTTCTTGAGAAATATATATTCATCGATAATGAATCCTTCCGGCAACAACTGATTCATTATAGAATTAGCAAGCATCGTGATTTTCGCATCAGGATAATTTTCTCGCACAGCTCTGATTGTAGATGTGGCCATAATCAGATCGCCAAGCGCTCCCCACTTTATTATCAGAATGTTTTTGGCGGCTGGAATTTTCATCTATGCAGTACTTCTTTTACTTTGTTAAAAACATTTTCTACCGGAATTGATCCTAGGAACGGTAAGCCTTCAATTGGATATTCTCTTTTCCCGGTGATTACAAAATGATTGTCGGACTCTTCATAAAAATTCCAGCATTTCTGATTATCATCCGGCATTAAAGCAATAACAGGGATTTTAAGTGCAACTGATAGGTGCCTGGTTCCTGTGTCATTTGAAATGAGAAGATTACATTTTTCAATTAACGCTGCAGTCCGGTTTACATCATCAGAATAATAAACAAAAAGATTATCGTTGTTAAATTTTTGGAAGAGTGCATTTACAATTTCATTATCCGCCGGTCCGGCAATCAGTAAAATTTTTATTTTTCCCAGTAGAAATAATTCTCTTATCAATTCGGCATAATTTTCAACCGGCCAAATCTTTGTCGGCTCACTCGCACCTGGATGGATTCCGATTAACAAATCATTTACTTCAATATTACTTTGACGTAGAAAATCGTTTGCCCATAGCCTGTCGCCCGGTGATACAAAAAAATCGGTCTTTGCTGCAATATCTTCTTTTGTAAAAGCAGAAAACAATTTGTTGTAATATTGCAGATAGCTGATAGTATCTTCCTCAACATTAACTAAAATATTTGAGAGGAAATTGAATGCCTGCTTCCTTGGTGCGACTCTGATTCCAGCACCGCTGCACCAGGCCAGAAAGGCTATCCGGTCTCCCGGGTGAAGAGATATAACGACATCAAATTTTTCTGATCGAATCTTACGGATAAAATTGACCTCAGCTACAATTCGTTGTACAAAATTCTTTTTTTTGATTCTAAAATCGAATGGAATAATCCGATCAATGTTTGGATTGGTTTTTAATGTTCCTTCGTAACCCTTCCTTGCCATCAATACTATCTCCGCATCGGGACTGTCTTTCCTTAATGCTGCAAGTCCGGGCGTCGAAAGGATTAAATCCCCGATAAATTTTGTATTGACTACAAGTATTTTCACTTTTTTTTCTTTAATAATAATAAAGTTGTCTCAAAAGTAATTGTTCAAAAAAATAATCTGCAAAAATCCGTTTAATCTGTTTAATCCGTGGACTATTCTATGATAAAATATTACTTTTAAGATAGCCTCATTAAATCCGATAAGCGACTAAAGTGTGAAATACATTTTGTATTCGAAAGGATGAGGCATTGTACCAATAGCATGAATTTCATCCTCTTTCAAATTTACCCATTGCTGAAGCAGTGCGTCGTCAAAAATATTTCCGCGTTTCAGAAAATCATTATCAGCCTGAAGAGCATCGAGCGCTTCGGTCAAATTCCTTGGTAGAAAATGTATTTTGTCTTTATACTCTTCATCTAAAAAATTCTTATCGTAAGGACCAAAACCTTCTTTAACGGGATCAATTTTATTCACAACACCGTCAATACCTGCTAGCAGCATTGCAGTTAAGCATAAATGAGGATTAATTGTTGCGTCAGGCGGACGATATTCAAAACGAGTTTCGTCAGGATTGCTAACATATTTTGGAATTCTTATTGCTGATGCTCTATTGCCTCTTCCATATGTTAATGCAACAGGAGCTTCAAAACCGGGAACCAATCTTTTATAAGAATTTGTACTCGGGTTTGTAAATGCAGATAGAGCCGGTCCATGTTTCAACATTCCACCGATAAAAAATCTGCCAAGTTCATTCATATTTCCGTATTCACCTTTTTTATAGAATGCATTCTTTCCCTTCTTAGTAAGATAGAGATGAAGATGCAATCCATTGCCGGCTTGCTGGTACATCGGTTTAGGCATAAATGTAAGAGACAAATCTTTCTGACGTGCAAGATTAAACAGAACATATTTAGCCGTGATAATATTATCTGCAGTTGTCAACAGATCGCTGAAGTAGGTTTCAATCTCTTGCTGGCCGCGTTCACCAGCTTCATGATGATGATATTTAATCTTTATACCAAATTTTTGTAATAATTTAGAAGCCTCGTCTCGGAAATCATCATAAATATCAAATGGATTTGCCGCATGATAAGCACGTTTATAAAATTCTTCTGCATGTTCAACTTTATAATATGATGTGGCAGTGCGTGTATCGTATTCAACCTTGGAGAATATATAAAATTCAAATTCAGGTCCCCACCACGATTTATCAGCACCGGTCAGTTTTTTAAGAAGGGTTTCTGCTTGTGCTGCAAGAAATCTTCCATCTTGAGAAAAGCGAGAATGTTTCTCATCAGTTAATAAAATATTTGAATAAAAACTTAATGTGGGCGCATCGCGGAATAGGTCAATAACAGCAGTATCCAAATCGGGAATCATAATCATATCACTGTTTTCAACTTTGCGGAAACCAAAACTTGAACCGTCGAATCCAACTCCCTCAGTAGTAAGTTTTGTCATTATGTTATCGAATACCGGAAGTGAGATGTGGTGAAGCCTGCCTGAAAGATCGATTGATTTTAAATCAATAAATTCAATTTTATTTTTTTTGATAAATTCGTTGATTGCTCTGATTGTATGCTTCGGCATAAAAACCTCAAAAAGAAAATGAATTGAAAATAATCACTTAGACAAAAAACCCCCACAAAGAGTGAGGGTTCCTAATTTAATATCTTCTAATTTATCGCCCCGTATAATTGATTGCTGCAATTCCCGGGAAAATTGCTGTTGTATCTAACTCTTCTTCAATTCTAATCAGCTGATTGTATTTTGCAATTCGATCTGTTCTGCTGGCAGAACCGGTTTTAATTTGTCCGCAGTTCGTTGCGACCGCAAGATCGGCAATAGTGGTATCTTCTGTTTCACCTGAACGATGAGACATGACCGCAGTATAACTTGCACGTTTTGCCATTTCAATGGCATCAAGAGTTTCGGTAAGAGTTCCAATCTGATTTACTTTAATCAGGATTGAATTAGCAACACCTTTCTCAATTCCCTTTGATAAGTAATCTGTATTTGTAACGAATAGATCGTCGCCGACTAACTGAATTTTGCTGCCGACTTTATCAGTTAATAATTTCCAACCATCCCAATCAAATTCCGCCATACCATCTTCGAGAGAAATAATCGGATATTGTTTTACCCAGTTTGCCCAGTAATCAACCATCTTCTCCGGTGTCATATAAGATTTATCCGATTTAAAAAAGAAGTAAGATTTCTTTTCGTTATCCCACATTTCACTTGCTGCCGGATCGAGCGCAATAAAGATATCTTTTCCTGCTTTCAAACCAACTTTTTCGATCGCTTCGAGAATTACAGTAATTGCTTCTTCATTCGATTTCAAATTAGGAGCGAAACCGCCTTCATCTCCAACAGCAGTATTGTAACCCTTTTTCTTTAAGACTGATTTAAGTGAATGGAAAGTTTCTGCACCGTATCGTAATGCTTCTCTAAAAGTAGGAGCTCCAACCGGCATTACCATAAATTCCTGGAAATCAACATTGTTATCGGCATGCTTTCCGCCGTTCAGAATGTTCATCATGGGAACAGGTAATGTCCTAGCATTTACGCCACCAACATAGCGATATAACGGAAGGCCGAGGGCTTCAGCAGATGCTTTTGCACATGCAAGTGAAACCCCCAGAATTGCATTGGCACCAAGTTCAGATTTAGTTGACGTTCCATCTAATTCACAAAGAAAATTATCAATACCCACTTGATCTGTTGCATCAAAATCAATTAATTCATCTGCAATCTTGTCATTAACATTCTGTACTGCCTTAGAAACTCCCAAGCCATTGTAACGCAATTTGTCACCATCACGCATTTCAACTGCTTCATTCTCACCTGTTGATGCACCGCTCGGAACTGCCGCTCTTCCAACTACTCCACATTCTAATGTCACTTCTACTTCAACTGTCGGGTTACCGCGTGAGTCCAAAATCTCCCTGCCCCATACATCAATAATTGTTGTCATTCTATATTCTCCTGGTAAGTGATTCAAAAATTCGTGGCAAAAATTATTAAAAAAGAGACGCAAATTCCAATTTGATTGTTCTTAAATTGCAGATGTGATTGAATTTCAGGCTAATTAATATGTCATTACAAGTGAAAGAATTTTTTTCTACAAATCTATGAGCGAGTAAATGTATAAACTAATTATTTTTAGTCTGTTGTTAATCTTTTTTGCGAGCGGAGTATCTGCACAGCATATTACAGTAAAAGGAAGGCTTCTCGATGCTTCCAATAACGATCCTTTAATAGGGGCTAGTATATTTGTTGAGAGCACATCTTTAGGAACTGCATCTGATAATAACGGAAATTTTAGAGTAATTCTAAAAACAGTTCCTCAGACACTAATGTTTTCTTACATCGGTTATAAAACTGAAAAAATTGTTGTTGATAAGGAAACACTTGATTTGAAAGTTTTTTTGCAGCCGACTTCATATATGCTTCAAGAAATAAGTGTATTTTCAAAACAAAAGGACAATGAACTGAACGTTGCTTCAATACAAAATGAGCAAGTTAAAAACTTTGCCGGTTTTACTAAAGATGCTCTCCGTTCCGTTCAACTTATGCCCGGCGTTAGTAACAATAATGAAGGATCTCCACTCATAAATGTCCGCGGCGGTTCTTATGATGAAAATCTTGTTCTTGTTAACGGTGTTGAAATCTATAGTCCGTTCCATCTAAAAGCTTTTACGCCGATGGGAGTAGGCATTTTCAATATCGATATGGTTAAGAACATAAACTTTTCCGCAGGAGGTTTTAGCGCTGAATATGGAAATGCTTTGAGCTCGATTATGAACATAGAGTATGACAAAGGAAATAGAAATGATTATTCTGCTAAAGTTGATCTAAGTATGATTGACTTAGCTTTGCTCGTTCAAGGTCCCATGACCACTAAAGGATCATTTACATTAGGAATAAGAAAAAGCTATCTAGATATGCTGCTCAGGTTGGGCGCTCCACAAGAAGTTCACGCTAATTATTATGATATACAATCTGTTCTTAATTACCAGTTGAGCAATTCCGATATTATTACTGCAACGACTATCTATTCGAAAGACAACGTATCTCAAGACCCCACTATCTCCAACTCATCCCAAACGAATAATTTTTACTACAATAATCAGTATACACAAATATTTGCTAACACTAACAACTATCAGGTTGTAACGACACATTACTATAACACTCTTTTGGCGATGAAATATGATAAACTCTTTTCTTCCAGTTTTTCATCTCAAACAATTCTTTCTTTTTATGATGAATTTGAAGATGAAAGCATAACAGCAACCGGAAGGATAGATCAGTCTCTCAGTTCATTCCCGGATCGCTTTGGTCAATATTTTACTAATGCTAACATCAAAAATAATTTGAAAATTAGAACGCTCTCTTTAAAACAAGGATTTACATTTGCAGTCTCCACTTTCTATACTATTAAAGCCGGCTTCTTACACAAAAAAATCTTTTATGATGTTGATCAGAATAAAAACAAAGACCAAGTTTATTCTGAAAACCTTTCAAAATACCCGGACGTAACTAAAATTATTTATCCTAAGAATCCCGCAGATAACGATACAACCATTATCAATATCTCATCGTTCAGAAATGAAGCCTACTTTGAAAACATTCTTCAATTCTCGGAAGATTTTATAATCAACGCCGGCTGCCGGTTAGATTATTTCGGTATGAATAAGGAAATAAAATATTCCCCAAGAATTGGCTTGTCTTATAACCTTCCTCTTGATGTGATTCTAAGATTATCATGGGGAATCTTTTATCAGCCGCCAACGTACAAACAGTTGCGTTTCAGCGAAGCTACCGATCAGAATACTTCCTTTCAAAAAGCTACACACTATATAGCCGGATTAGAAAAAAACTTTTCTCCCGATATTTCATGCAAACTTGAGTATTACTATAAACAATATTCCGATCTTCTTCCTGTTAGCCGTGTTACTAACAGCACGCTTCAGTATAGAACAAAGGAGAACAATACAGAGGGTTATGCGACCGGTTTTGATCTTCAATTTATTGCAAGATTTCCTTCGCTCGATGTTTGGTTAAGCTATGGATTTCTTGTTGCTAAAGAAAAATTGTACTCGGAGACCAATTACTATCCACGCTATACCGATCAGAGACATACTATATCATCGGTTGTGAGTATCGATCTTGGTTTGGGGTGGGAATCGAGTGTTCGTTTTTTCTATGGTAGCGGTTATGCGTTCACTCCTTCTAATCTTATTTATTCCTCTTCAGATAAAAAGTATGTCTGGGTACCATCAGATAAAAATTCGGATCACTATCCTCCATACACACGTATTGATTTTAGATTGGGAAAGACTTTCAATCTGTTTGATCATCCGTTAAAATTTTACATAGATATTTTAAACATACTCGGGAAGGAGAATGTTTTATCATATAGATATTCTTTTGATAACAAAGGAAACCCGGCAAGGATAGAGGAGTCTCTTCTTCCTACAATTCCATCTTTAGGTTTATCGTATTCTTTTTAGTGTATAAAAGTAGTAAAAGATAGGTCGGAATCTTTTTCTTTGTAAGAATTTATTTCCCTTCAAGTAATCTAATTTCAAAAAAAGATTTTAGTACTTACCTCGTAAACATTATCATTCCCATTGATTTTCAAAACATTTACATTAACCAACCTTTTGATTGAGTTTATGAATAGTTATATTTCTTATGAAGGTTTCAAATGTTATTCGGAACAAGATAATCTTCGGCATAGGATCAAATAGATTCTCTTTCCACAAAGGATTTGCCCCCGTAGCTCAGAAGGATAGAGCAGCAGTTTCCTAAACTGTTGGTCGGAGGTTCGATTCCTCTCGGGGGTACATGCTAAAATTGAGGTATTAATGAAAAAAATTATGTCTGTGATTGTTTTTGCATTAGTTGATATTGTGTGTTTTCTTCAGGGAGGCGTTATACTTGCCTATGCTCTTCTTCATATCAGCTATAAAGTTGAAATTGCTCGCGGCGAAGGATTGACAACTATGGAGATGCAAAATGTTCCAGTAGCAATTGGTGGGTATTATTTTTATACCGAACAATATATAAAAGTAGCCCTCATTGGTTTTGCATTACTTATAACCGGATTTTTAATGAGAAGTTGGCGCAAAAGTTTTGATTAGACTATTCCAATGAACCTTTGAAGTAAATAGTCTAGTAACTCATTAAAAATATCAGCATAGCCTTGTCCGCCATAGTTGACTGGTTTAGAAAAAGAAAATTCATTGTCATGTGTTATTGTGAAATTGAAGCTTTCCTGAATAGCACCATCAAGTTTAAGTGTCCACTCATCTGCAAAAGAATCTTTTGGAAAGATACTGCATGCCGATAAAAATCTGATGATTATGAATCCGGTAGTTATTGAAAGTTTTTTTATTCTTACCTCTATTGAAAATTATTGGAGTCCAGACCGTGTTCACTTAAAAGGTTTTTATATTTTAAGGAAACGATTTGTTTGAATTCATCCAGGTCTTCGATCAGTTTCATTAACGAAACATCTCCTCCGAATTTGAAATAATATTCAGCCAATTGTTCCAAATATATTTGAGTTAGTTTAGAAATAGTTTTATATGATACAGATGTTTCATGATCAAGCAGATCCAATTCTGTTAATTCTTCCGGACGGATTAAGTCCTCTTCATCCAGCAAAGAGAAATCTTCAATATTATTCTCAATCTCAGCCCGCTTTGTCCATATCCGTGCGAGCTGAAGCAATATGGAAACAATCTCTTTAAGCTTCTGCTCCCTGCTTTGTTTGATGTCATCTAAAGTTATCTCTTTCAGACTTTCACTGATTGAAGCAATTTGAAATCGATTTAGAATGTCTGAAAGCTTATTTGATGATTCAAGACCAATAACTATTTCTTTGAATTTTTGCTGAATATTTTCATTAAAGGCGATCTGGCTATCATTTTCAATATTATTTGCTCTGAGTAACTCCAGGACTTCTTCTTTACGATCAGGATATTTTCTAAGAAGAAATTCTTCCGAATATTCGAAATTTTCATAATCTAATGAAGGCGCATCGAGTAGGCTTATTAAGTAGGATTTTAGTTTGAGCAGAATAATGAATAGTTCAAATTGTTCATTAGCCATTTTAAGCTCCGCTTGTTAACAGAAATATTTTATGATCTATTATTAAAAATAAATGACCATTGCAATCGAAAAATAAATTATCAATCCGGTAACATCAACTAACGTTGCGACGAATGGAGCGGAAGAAGTCGCCGGATCTAGTCCAATTTTTTTTATAATTAACGGAAGCATTGAACCCATAAGTGTACCCCATAAAACAACTCCAACCAGTGAAATACTCACGGTGAGTCCGAGTCTAATCCACTGCTCGTAAACATGCGAAGCAGCCTGCCAGATTGTTATTCTTAAAAGCCCAAGTAATGCTAGAATTATTCCCAATATTAAACCCGTAAAAATTTCTCTTTTAAAAACAAAGAACCAATCTTTTAGAGAAATTTCACGAAGAGCCAATGAACGGATTACTAATGTTGCGGCTTGTGATCCTGAATTACCACCGCTTGATATTATTAAAGGAATAAATAGAGCAAGCTGAACAGCTCTTTGAATTTCACCTTCGTAATGGGACATTGCCGAAGCCGTAAGCAATTCACCGACAAATAGTACACTCAGCCAGCCAGCCCGTTTTTTAATCATATTGAAAATTGAAATATCCGGATATGGTTCATCTAATGCTTCAACTGCGGCAATTTTTTGGATATCTTCTGTGGCTTCTTCTTCTGCAATATCTAAAACGTCATCTACTGTAATAATTCCGACAAGAACACCGCTTGAATCAGTGACAGGCAGGGCTGTTCTATCATATTTTTTAAATACATCAACTGCGGTTTCCTGATCATCATTTACTTTTAATGAAACAAAATTGTAATCCATTAACTCATTCACTCTATCTTCCAGCGGCGACAGGAGAAATTCGCGAATATTGATATCATCAATCAAAATACCTTTATCGTTGACGATGTAAACAACGTTTAACGTTTCGCTGTTTTTTCCATGTTCACGGATATAAGTAAGTGTGTCCTGCACTGTCCAATTTTGATAAGCCGCAATGTAATCCGGTGTCATTAAACGACCGATACTATTTTCCGGATAACCTAAAAGCTGCTGAGATATTTTTCTCTGCTCAGGCGAGAGATATGTCAGCATCTGTTTTACAACATTCGGAGGTACTTCTTCAAACAAAGCTGTTCTATCATCATCTGCCATTTCATTAAGTATAGCAGCAACATCTTCTTTACCCAAAAGCTGAATCAAACTTAATTGTGTATCAACATCAAAATATTCGAATACGTCAGCCGCTAAATCTCTTGGAAGGAGACGAAAGAAAATTGCTTGCTCATTTTCCGGCAGTGCAAGGAATAGATCGGCAATATCAATTGGGGTCCAATCTATTAGTATCTCTTTTAGATCAGTAAACTGTCTATTTTGGATTAAATCCATGATTTCGGGTTTGAGTAGCTGTGAAAGCATACCAACCTCCGGTAAATGAAGAGTTGAGAATAATAATTTCGAATTTCGCATTCGCAATCTAAAACAGATTAGTTAAATATCCGACTGGAAATTGGAGAAAGTATGATTAATTTTTCTCTGGAATTTAACATTTAGTGTACAAAACCTGGCGAAATCAGGGGGTCAGGAAACAAGAAAAGCTGTTACCCATAAACTGAGCAACAGCTTTTAAATAAAAATGATTTGAGAATTATTCTTCTGTATGAGCGAGCCAGAATCCACCAATCGAGTTAAGTTGAGTATCACCCCAAACTTCTGCTAAAAGAACAAAGCCGTCTCTTGAGACACCGGTTGCTCTGATGTTGTATCGAACTTGTGTTGCTCTTTCAGCATCAATCAACGAAGGCATAATTACAACTTTTGGCTTTTTTTCAAAAGGTTTTGTAAATGTAATTTCGTATTCAACCAATCTTTTACCTTGGTTTGCATGAAGAGTGTAATTGGGACTGTCTTTGGAATAATAATAATTCCCGCTTTGGACCACGGATTGAGCATAAGAATTTGCACAAACGAATAACATTACTGTGATAACCAATAATAATTTCTTCATTGTATTTCTCCTCATTATTTGATTGATGTGCTTAATCCCGATATTTCTATTTATAAAATCAGAATTAACTGGCAAATTGTCAATTAAAGAAATCGAAAAATTATAATAAGAGTTCTTTCTTCATCAATCCAAAAGTTGTATCAATAGTGTGTGGTTTATAGCCAAGTTCAGTTTCAGCCTTGAGTATTATAAGCCCCGATTTCAAAGGGCGATGTGCGGTCTGATTCAGGTCTTTTGTGAGGATGGGTAAAATTAATTTTTTGTCCAGATTAAAATATTCGGCTATCCTGAGAGTGAAATCAAATCTGGACAACATCTCAATACCACCGATATTATAGATTCCTTCCTTCTTAAATTCAATTACTTTGTTAATGGCGGCCACAATATCATCAATATATGTAGGATTCCCGATCTGATCTGTGACAATCTTTATTGTTTCACCAGTACGTAAAGAATTGATTACCCATTTCACAAAATCGGGCCGTCCATACTTGGCTGGCCCATATAATACGTTTGTCCTCACTATCGAGAATCGAACGCCGCTGGTTCTAATGGAATTTTCGCTGGCAAGTTTTGTCCTTCCATAATAACCAATCGGAAGTGGTTTATCCTCTTCCGAATATGGCCCGTTCTTGCCGTCGAAAATATAATCTGTCGATATGTGAATCAATTGTGCGTCTATGGTCCAGGCGTAAAGAGAGATATTTTCAACTCCGTTGACATTAATTTTCCATGCTGTTTCTTTTTCGGTTTCTGATTTATCGACATTAGTAAAAGCCGCAGTGTTTATTATAACATCGGGAAAGAAATCAAGAATCAGTTCTTTAACTTTGCTTTTTTGTGTGATATCCAGTTGTTTGTAATTAATTCCGGGAATTAGTGAGGAGTTCTCAACAGAAGCACACATCAGCTCAACTTTGTCGTTTGATCCATAAGAATAAGCAAGCCGCTGCCCAAGCATTCCATTGGAGCCAATAATTAAAATTCTTCTTTTTATTATATCGCTGCTAATCATTCAACTCTAAAAATGTTTGTGATGTAATATTCTTTATTGATGCTGCCAAAGCTCCTGCTTTGTTTGCAAGTCTTATCGATTCGTAAACATCTCGTGAAGAAATATAGGAATAAAAGAATACCGCCCCAAAGATATCGCCGCACCCGACCTTATTCACTGTATTTATTTTTACAGCGTCAATAAAAAATGATTTAATCTCTCCGCCTGAATTAAAAAAGAGATGCGCACCCATATTACCTTTCGTAATAATTACAATATTAACTCCAAGCGAGATAATTTCAGCCGCGCTATCATTTTCAGTTTTATTTTGAATTATCGTATTTAGTTCATTCTCATTGCACTGCAAAATATCAATATTGGTTAACCATTCTTGTATGTATTGAATCGGACGGAATTCACGCTTCATGCCTTGACCAATACCACGCGAGAGAGTGTGAACATCAAAATAAATTGTACCGCTAAAATTTTTTCTTATCGTTTTGAGCTGATCAAGAGAAATATCGTAACCGGTTATCATGTTAATCAGAATTCCGTCGAACTGCTGCAAGTAAATTATATTCTCTATAGAAAGTTGAGATGATAAATTTTTATAAGTCTCTTCCCTTTCTCCTTCTCCGAATGTTTTAAGTACCACTTCCGGCATCTCCTCAAGAATGTTGGCAAGTGTTAGATTTGCCCTCGAATACAATCTATCGAATAAATGGATAGTATTCTGATTCCAGCCAGTAAGGAGGAATATTTCATCTTCGGGTTTTATTAATGAATTTATTCCGAGTAACGAATAAAAAATTCCTCCGGGCTGAGCGAGCTCATTTCCGGATTCGTCAAAATGAGCAATAATCGAGTGACCAATCAGTAGAATTTTCATTGAATTAAAAAAGACGTATTTTGAACGTACTAAAAAAGGTTTTTGTTTAGTACTAAGATAGTGAATTAAGACCTTATCATAAAAAACAGAAAGACAAAATGAAGATCGGAATTACATGTTATCCCACTTACGGTGGAAGCGGTGTTGTTGCCACAGAATTAGGTTTAGCTCTGGCCGCACTTGGGCATCAAGTGCATTTTATCAGTTATGCAATCCCTCATCGGCTGAACAAATTCTTTGAGAATGTTTATTTCCATGAAGTCGAACTGAGTACATACCCACTATTCGAGCACTCTCTTTATGATCTTTCGCTGACTAGTAAAATGTTAGAGGTATTTGAATATGAAGACCTTGATTTAATGCATGTCCATTATGCAATTCCTCATGCGGTGAGTGCATACCTTGCTCAGCAGGTACTTCGCAAACAAAACAAAAATTTGAAATTCATTACAACCCTTCACGGCACAGACATTACGCTTGTCGGTCTTGAACCATCATTTATGCCTCTGGTAAAATTCAGCATTGAAGAGAGCGACGGAGTGACTGCAGTTTCCCGTTTTTTAAAAGAAAAAACTCTTACCAACTACAATATTGAAAAAGAGATTGAAGTGATCTACAACTTTATCGATATTGAAAAATATAATCGTCAGGATAGTGAAATTTTTCGGAAACATATTGCGCCCAATGGTGAAAAAGTTTTAGTACATACATCAAATTTCCGTCCTGTAAAAAGAGTTGTGGATACAATCCGGATTCTTGAAAAAGTAAAAAAGGAGATTCCGACAAAACTAGTTTTAGTTGGTGACGGCCCTGATAGATCAGAATGTGAGCATCTTGCACGCGATCTCGATCTACAAAAAGATGTAATATTCCTTGGCAAACAGGATGCGCTTGTAGAGATCTTAAGCGCAGCGGATTTATTCTTAATGCCGTCTCAATCAGAAAGTTTTGGTTTGTCCGCTCTTGAAGCAATGGCATGCGGTGTGCCGGTGGTAAGCTCGTCAGTGGGCGGTCTTCCCGAATTGAATATTCACAACGAAACAGGTTACATTGCAGAGATTGGTGATATTGACCGGATGGCGAAGTACGCAATTGAATTGCTGACTAATGAGAAGAGATATAAATCATTTTCTAAAAACTCCCGTGACCGTGCAGTAAAACATTTTGATAAGAATTCTATAGTACCAAAATACGTTCAGTATTACGAAAAGATTTTGAATTCATAGTTGCAAACATCATTTATGCTCTTGATCTTGCTCATGATCATAATCTTGATCGTGTTTCAAGACTTGAACAAGAGCATGATCACGAACAATTACAAACCTACCGGTCTCCTGCCAATGCTGTAATAAGTAAATCCTAGTTCGTCCATCTTCTTTGTATCATAAATATTCCGTCCATCAAAGATAATCGGCTGCTTCAATTGCGATTTTATACGATCATAATCCGGATTACGGAATTCGTTCCACTCAGTCAAAGTCAAAAGCGCGTCCGCACTTTTAAGAGCCTCATACTGATCTTGTGAATATTCAATCAAATCATCGAGATAAAATTTAGAATTTTCCATTGCGGCAGGATCGTAGGCAGTAACTTTAGCACCTAGGCGGACCAATTCTTTAATGATTACGATGGATGGTGCTTCGCGCATGTCATCTGTGTTCGGTTTGAAAGCCAGACCCCAGACAGCAAATTTTTTACTTTTTATATCACTGTTAAAATGCTTCAATATTTTTTTCACAAGTTTCAGTTTCTGAAGCTTATTCACCTCATCAACAACTTTCAATAAACGAATAGGAGAGTTATGCTCTTCCGATGTTTTAATTAAAGCGTTCACATCTTTAGGAAAGCAGGATCCGCCGTAACCAATACCGGGGAATAAAAATCTCTTTCCGATTCGTGTATCGGCTCCAATCCCTTTCCGTACCAGATCTACATTAGCTCCAACAGATTCACAAAAATTGGCAAGTTCATTCATGTAGGTAATTCTCATTGCCAGGTATGAATTTGCAGCGTATTTAGTTACCTCAGAACTTTCAGGGTTCATCTCCAGTATCGGATTACCCTGACGCACAAACGGTTCATACAACGAATTCATTTTTTCAAAAACTTCTTTCGTCCGGGCGCCAACAATAATCCGGTCCGGCTTCATAAAATCATCAACGGCAAATCCTTCCCGCAAAAATTCGGGATTTGAGACAACTTCAAAATTCTCGACACCGCATTTTTCAAGTATTTCTGTCACAAGCGAAGAGGTCCCCACAGGAACAGTGCTCTTGTTAACGATAATCTTAAAATCCTTTGTCCCGGAAGCTTTCAAAATATTTCCGATCTGTTCGGATACGCCAAAAACATACTTCAGATCTGCAGAACCATCTTCATCTTGCGGAGTAGGAAGGCAAAGAAATATCATTTCACTTTCCAGAACTGCTTTTTTCAGATCATCTGTAAAAGTGAGTCTTTTCTTTTCAATATTTCTATTGAAGAGAATTTCCAATCCCGGTTCATAGATTGGGACAATTCCTTCCTTCAGCAGCTTTAGTTTTTTCTGATCGTTATCAACACAAATGACTTGATTACCCATTTCAGCAAAGCATGTGCCGCTGACAAGTCCGACATAACCGGTTCCAATTACAGAAAGATTCATTTTGGTCCTTCGTTTTTTTAATAAAGAAAATCTTTTTCTATTTCTTTGAATGGTCTTGCTTGTAAATCTTTTTGAGAGACAATTGGATTGGAAATTTTCCAATCAATATTCAGATCCGGATCGTTAAAACGAATTGCCCGCTCGCTTTGTTTATTATAAAGTGATGTGCATTTGTAACTGAAAATTGCTACATCGGAAAGCACTGAAAAGCCATGAGCAAATCCGGGTGGAATCCACAATTGGTTTTTCGCTTCCTCATTTAATTCTACTGAATAATATTTTCCAAATGTTGGTGAACCAAACCTGATGTCAACTGCAACATCCAGAACTTTACCAACCACGACACTGCATAATTTCCCCTGAGCATCTTCTCCGATCTGATAGTGTAAACCCCGCAAAGTGCATTTGACAGATTTGGAAATATTATCCTGAATAAAAACCGGATTAATTCCACCATCGACAAATTTCTTTTTGTTGAACGATTCGAAAAAGTAACCACGGTCGTCATGAAATGTATCGGGTGTTACCAAGATCAGGCCATCAATAAAAGTTTTTTCGAAATTCATTCGTTACCTCAGTACTTTGGATTCTGATGCCAGCGCCATGCAGATTGAAGAATATCATCAATAGAATATTCCGGAGACCATTTAAGAACCTCGCACGCCTTCTTATTATCTGCCACAAGCACCGCAGGATCACCTGCACGTCTGCCGGTTATCTCGAATGGTATCCCTTTCTGTGTAATTTTTCTGGCTTTCTCAATTATCTCAAGAACAGAATTTCCTTTTCCAGTCCCAAGATTAATTACAGTCGACTGTTTACCCTCATTTAAGTATTCTATCGCTTTCAAGTGAGCACTTGCAAGATCATCAACGTGAATATAATCGCGGATGCATGTTCCGTCGATTGTGTCGTAATCATTTCCAAAGACAGATACTTTCTTTCTTTTTCCAAGAGCAGTTTCCAGAATAATGGGAATAAGGTGCGGTTCCGGATTATGACTTTCTCCGATTATACCTTCCAGTTGCGCACCGGCTGCATTAAAATAGCGTAACGCAACATGTTTCATTCCTGAAGACAATTCAAAATCTTTCAGCATCATTTCAATCATCAATTTTGTATTCGCATATGGATTAATCGGATTTGAGGTTTGTTCTTCTGTGATCGGAATTTTAACAGGATTTCCATAAATAGAGCAGGTTGATGAGAAGATAAATTTCTTAATCCCATTGTCCGCACAGAGACGAATCAGATTTAGACTGCCAACTACATTGTTCTGATAATAAAGTCCGGGATTCTCAACTGATTCATTGACGTAGGCAAATGCCGCAAAATGAACAACGGCTGAAGGCTGATGGGTTTGGATAGAATATAATAGTGCATCTGAATCTAACAAATCAACATCTTCAAATATTACATTTGCAGGAATTGCCTCTTTATGTCCCCGTGAAAGGTTATCAAGTACAATCGGCTCGTGTTCGTTCTCAACAAGAAACCTTACAAAGTGTGAACCGATATAACCGGCGCCGCCGGTAACTAATACTTTCAATCTTTCCTCGGTTAATTTTTCCGATTCAAAAATACAAAAACTTTTTAATTAAGGATGATCGATTACAACTTATTATTATCAAATTGCGGCTACGTTTTATTTGGATTAACTTGCAAATAACAATTTTGATGAGGTATCAATGTCCACTCTGCCAAAGCGCTTTGAAAGATTTTTAAAGGATTATCCCGATATAGCGGTTGCTTATGAAACACTCGGAGATGCGATTCACAGAGAAGGATCGCTAACCGAAAAAGAACGCGTGCTGGTTAAATTAGCCATTTCTGCCGGAGCTAATATGGAGGGCGCTGTTCATGCACAGGTTAGAAAGGCTCTCAAAGCCAAATTAACAAAAAAAGAAATTCGCCAGGTCGCCTTACTCTCAATTCCAACAATCGGATTCCCTGCATCCATGGCAGTAATGAGCTGGATGGATGATATACTAGATAAGAAAAAAGGAAAGTAATTATATTGCTCACTGACAATTTTTCGTCGACAATTACGAAAAACACTGAAGCGATTAATATATCCAGAGTCCAGCGTATTATTGCGCTTTGGGGATTTAGTGAAGCAGCATTTGGCGGAATTTTACACGCGCTGAAAATTCCATTCACTGGATTATTTCTCGGCGGTGCGGCAGTAATTTTTATCACCCTCATCGCACACTATTCAAAGGATAAATCCGCTATTCTGCGCGCAACATTGATTGTAATTCTGGTTAAAGCATTTGTAAGTCCACATTCTCCACTGACTGCATATTTTGCTGTCGCACTTCAAGGAACTCTTGGTTATCTATTTTTTCAATGGATCAGATATGAGCGTGTTGCTTCATTACTGTTAGGATTCTTTTCGCTTCTATTTTCTGCGATGCAAAAATTAATTCTACTTACACTTTTGTTCGGAACAGGATTATGGAATTCAATTGATCTATTCGTGGATTTTGTTCTTTCTCAGGTAAGGGTACTGCCCCATTCTCAATCACTAAATTTTAGCTTGATTGTAATCTCCTTGTACGCGGGACTTCATGTTACAGCAGGAATTTATGTCGGGATCAAATCATCCATGATCCCCGATTGGGTTGCTAAAAAATCTCTATCATTCGGACGATTGGGATTCGATTTTCAAAAGAGTGAAAATAATTTTATTGAAAAGAAAAAACATGAGAAGAAACCATGGTGGAGAAGATCCTCGGGTATTTTTCTTTTCGTATTCCTAATTATGCTGATGTTACTTTCGTATTTCTTTCCGCAGCTTGGTAAGAATAGAGCTTACGATATTTTGTTTATGATGTTACGTTCTATTGTAATAATCATTATATGGTTTTCGATACTTTCCCCATTCATTTTAAAATATTTTACAAAATTTATCGAAAAGAATAAATTTAAGCATGCATCAGAAATTAATAACATTACTTTGCTTTTCCCAAATTTCAACCGGATCATCAATTTCTGCTGGAAAACTTCCGCTTCGCATAAGGGAATAAAAAGAATCAGATTGTTTCTTTCCAACTCGCTGGCACTGCTGCTTTTTTTCGAGATAAAATAGATGAAGAAAATTTACTTTCTAACAGGCCCAGTTCACACCGGTAAGACTACTCGCTTAATGCACTGGGTTACTTCACAAAAAAACATTGATGGTATTTTTCAACCGGTCATTGACGAAAAACGATTCATCTATCATATTGCCTCAAGAACCTTAAAATTGCTTGATCTGCCTTCAGCAACTCACGACGAAAAAGTTATAAAGATTGGCAAATATTTTTTCAGCAGGGATGTATTTGCGTGGTCACAAAAGATTCTTACTGATGGTTTTGAAAAGGAATTAGATTGGTTAATTATCGATGAGATCGGTCCGTTAGAATTAAGCGGCACAGGATTTGAACCCGCGATCACTAAAATTTTTTCGGAAAATGAAAAATTCAGAGGAAATATTTTGTGCGTTGTACGGGATTCAATTCTTGAAAAGGTTATTGAGCATTATAAATTAGAAGGACTCTACTCCCTTTTTGAACTTCCGGATATCCAGTAGTACTAATTATACTTTAACACACTGACAATAAAATCAAAAAAATTTTCTCTTAACGCTTATAATTCTTCTCATAAGCTTTTATCCACTCTTGAGGAGTTATTTTTGAAGCCAGTTCACCTATAAGTTTGTAGGGAATCTGGTCTATCTTTTTAAAACGGATACACCCCTTACCCATATCCAATTTTGCCGTCGAGTATTTAGGATATTCTTTAATAAACCATGCCAGCAGTTTTTTGCTGCCGTAAAGTCCCATATGATATACTGCAACAAAATTTTTCTGCGAAGCTACACACATAAAGGGCAATGGCTGTTTCGGATCGCAGTGGTAGCCATCCGGATATAATGAGTGAGGCACTACATAACCGAGCATGCCATAATTCATCTCCTCTGAAAAACCTTTGGGTATATTTTTTTGAATAACCTCCCTTAATTTTTGTAGAGCCTGTTTTCTTTCTTGCGGAAGAGAGTTAATATATTCTCGGGGTGTTTTTGCTTTTGATTGCATATCCTTTCCTCTATAGAAATGTTGATGATTCTATTACGAGAATAACATTTTCTAGAATAAAAAGATTCAAAAAAGAAGTCTGAAAGCGAATTTTTTGCTTCATTATAAAAGATCACAAAGGAAGGAGCTGAAGGAAAGATTTTAGAGTAAGAGCATGAGCAAGAATTAACCTGCCCATGCCCGGGATATTTTATCAGAAAGCGTAACTAAAACCAATATGAATTAATATTGTCGAAAGATCACTTGTACTGCCGTCATATTCGTTTGCTATTAAACTGGTCATCGATGCATTTAAGGAATTATTAAGTGCCATTTCAAAAGCCGCATGTAGTGTGATCGGTGTGGAAACTTTATAACTCGCGCCCGCTGTAATATGATTCTCTACAACTGCCGGAAATACCGGAAAGATTGTTTCTTCGGGAACCGGATTACTTCCGAATGCATAACCTAATCTCAATGTTAAATCTTTGCTAGCCGTATACTCACCGCCAATTTTTACTAATATGGAGTTTTTCCAGTTCATCGGGAAATCAATATTAAACGCTGTAGAACCCATTATTTTATTAACATTGGAACTTGTTCCGTTCGATAATTTCAATGCCATCTTATCATAAGCGTTTTTCCAATTTAAATACTCAACATCTGCAGAAAGTTTTAAGTCGTCCGATGCAGTGTAAGCAATACCGAATCCAAATGACTGCGGCGATTTAAGATCAACATCTAAATCATAATTCGCTTGAACACCTGTTGCCATATTAATTCCTAATCCTGCAAACTGAGCCATCACTGCTGCTTGAGCTTGTGCTTGTGTCATTCCGGGATTTTGCATCATCGCACCTTGAACGGCTTTTCCAAAAGCATCGTTTAATTGTGCGGTCATATCCATCGATGCTTTTCCTTTTGTGTAAGTCAAAGATGTTGGAAGTGTGTAGCTCAATCCCAAAGAAAGTCTGTCACTCACTTTATATGCTATGCCGATCTTTCCATTAAAACCAAGTGCTGTAAGATCAGTCATTTTTGCAACTGCGGTAACTTCGTCATAACCAAATCCTCCCATTGATGAAGGTGCTGCAAACATCATTCCGAAAGTCATTCCTGGTATTGCTACACCTTTCATCATCATAGGATCTAGCGAATAAGGCATCGAGAATTCCAACATACTATAAACAAGGTGAGCGCTTACACCTACAGAAAAATTTTCGCTGAATTTATATGCAACAGAGATTCCGCCTTGCATTGAAGCAAGTTGAGAGTGATAATCTTGTAAAGTAGTTCCGTAGAGTGCATGTTTCATTTTGAAGTCGGCACCCATTCCTCCGGCAGTAAAAAATCCAATTCCCCATGTGAGGTTACTTTCTGATTTATTGATGTAACTTGCATTAGGAAGCGGAAAAAGATTTTTATCACCTTCCATATCATTCAATTTATTTTTGAAGTGAAGAGTTGGCGCCATCATAGAAAAATTCACATCAAGTGTAGAATGATTCAAGAAAGAAATTCCGGCGGGATTTGTCATCATAAGAACATTGCTGTCAAATGTTCCAATTGATGCACCGCCTCTTCCCATCGTTTTTGCATCAAACCCAACTAGACGCGTTCCGGTTTGAGCCAGAGTTAAAGAAACTAACAATACAGCTAAAAGAAATGATTCTTTAAGCAACCTCATTTTAAGATCTCCTTTTTTGTGAAAGATGTTTCAAGTGATTTTGTGGAATCTATATCAGTTTTTATTATACTCTTTCCCAAGCAGAGCAATTCCTATCGATTCATCCAACACTGTAGGCATACTCATGTGATTCATAAAAGCCATTTTGCCCGCATCCCAGAAGTACATATCCATTCTGAACATCTCTCTGGCAGTATTAACAAGAAGCTGTCCGTCCTTTTGTGTAATCAGAACTTCGATTGGATATGCAACAACGTGATCAATGCCCGGACATTTATTTTCTTTTGTTTCACGACTCGTGCCCGCGATGTGAAATGATAATCCTTCCGTCTGCGGTCTCGTAATTCCCAATACAACGGAAGAAGAATCCGGTGAATAAACTTGTCCAACAATTTTCCATTTCAAAACTTCCGGAGAGGCAACGTAGCGGTATTCAACATCATCTTTTACCGGTTTGAAATTTTTCAAATTGTTTTGCATCTCGCCGATTAATTTTTCCAATCCTTTTCTACCTTCACTATTCTTTCGTGAATAGATCAGCGGGAATTGATCTTCATCGTTAAAGAATGTCATCTTGCCGACCATCATGAACATATCACGTGAGGATTCGCGAAGATCTTCATCGCTACGGATTGGCTCAAGCGCTTTTTCAACTTTGGTCCCGCCAGCGATTGAATGAATTGTTTTAACCAGATTGGCTTTAAATTCTTTTGTCTTTGCTACAACTTGATTGTATTCGTTCTCTTTGCCGTTTTCCCATAGATCGTTGAAGACAACACGGTTAATTGTTTCCGGATCCGCGATTACAATCTCTACTCCGTCCGGAGTTTCATAAAGTCCAACCCGCAGAAACGCAGCAACTAAATATTTGTTTCCGCGTGCTGTAATCATTTTTGTGAAATCATTTGAACTGATTAAAATTAATTTTGCTTGGAAACCGCACTGTTCTTCTTTCTTCTGCCGAACGATATCAGGTGTTGCTATATCCGAGTAGTTAAGAATATTGTAACCGCCGGATTTTAATTTTGTTTTTAATTCTTCACCAACTTTGTTGATATCGCCTTTAACATTTGATACTGTGAGCAGATAAATGCCATGATCTGAAGCTACTATTGCCAATGTTGAGATAATTATAAAGAAAAATATTAATCTAAAGCGCATCTTTGTTCTCCTTCTAATTGTTTAAACTGCTAATTTCATAGCAACTTAAAAGAGTTTATTATCTATCTATTGAACATTAGTCACTACTATTATATGTGAAGATCGATTAAGTGAATATTATCTGAGCGCCGGCAGATTTTTCATAAAACTTCCCAACAGAAATTACTTCATCAACTTCGGGGCAAAAATCTTTTTTTGTTAAATGGAACATATCAACTGTTGCTTTGCAGCCGTAAATTTCACAACCTGCATCATGAATCATCGTAATGAATTCGCGAACCGGAGGGATATCCAATTTCTCCATCTCCTTTTTCATCATACCGGTTGCAAACCATGACATACCCGGAATAGCGCCCATCCATGTTGGTAAACCCGGACCCATTGCAGTAGGAACACACATTGCCGGATTGCCGACAGTAGCAACTTTGAGCTTATCCATTTTTTTTTCAATAACGGCGTGCAATCCGAAGAAAGTAAAAAATATTGTGGCTTCAATTCCTTCCATTCTTGCACCGTTAGCCATAATTAATCCGGGATATACTCCTTCAAGGGATCCTCTTGAGATAACGATCGATACTTTTTTGATTGGTTCTGCCATTTTCATTTCTCCTCTAATTAAATACATCCTTTTGGTTTTGGTAATCCTGCTATACGTGCTGCTTTTTTCGCCGGTCCACCCGGAAAGAGTGCATACAATTCTTTTGTATCAACACCGCTCTCTTTTGTAAGTTTTCTTATTGATGGAGCGTCACCTTTAGTTTGGAATTCTTTTCTCATGTAATTAATTACTATCCAGTGACGGTCGGATAAATTTTCGATGCCTTCTTCTACCGCTATTGCCTTTGCAATATTTTCGTCCCAGTCATTCAGGTTAGATAGATTACCATCGGCATCGAGTTCGAGCATCTTACCAGCAAATTCTTTTGTACTCATATTTAACACCTCTTTAGTTATTGGTTATTTATTGTTGTGAATTAGTTTTGTTGCTGTGAGTATTTGCTAAATTTTTGAGAAATTGAATTGCGAAGGCAAGTCCTCGTTTTAATTCAGGCGTATTCAACTCTTTGATCAAGCTGAATATTGAGACATTTTCCTTCACTTCTATATCTAAATTTTTATAAACATCAAGCCCATTATTTATTGTGTGAAGCATTTCGGGTTGAGTAAGATTTTTTACCGTGTTCAAGATTGTAACAATATTTTCTCCCAAATTTTGAATATCCTCTTTAGTAAATGAGGTTATAACTTTATCTGAGACCTTACTCAACTCTTTAACGAATTCGAAATATCCTTTGCGGTCAATTTCATCGAGTTTATCCATCGTATCAAGAATATATTGCCTAATTAGCGGCGAAGCATCTCTTAAAAAATCTTTCATACTTTCAAGTTGTTCAACCACAGAACTGATAGTATTTACATTTCTCAGCATATACTTTCCAAAATGTAAAAGATCACGAGTGTTGACGTGGTTATGTACTTGATCTAATTCTTCAACTGCGGTTTCGTATACATCTTTTGCAACTCTCATCAAGTCATCTTTGAGATCTTCCATTTCTCTGCGCTGACGTTTTTGAAGCTCAATCTCTTCAAGAATTAGATCCATTTTTCTATTGAGTTCTTCAACCTGTATTGCGATCTTATTTTCATTCATAGTTATTGCCTCTTACCTGCCATTGACATATTTGACTCGATCGGGAGCTCCAAACCTTTAAGAAGAAAATTCCAATACATCCATCTGAACATTACCTTGCCGTAATGATTCATTTTTGTTTCTTCTAAAAGCGAAAAAGGCCCAATTCCCGGTAAAGGAAATTTTCCCGGCAGCGGTTCGGTATCATAATTGAAGTCAATTAGAATTCCTTTTCCAAATCCGGATTCGATGAAACAGTTTGCATGCCCGTCAAATTTGGCTTGCGGTTCATGCCCTTCAATAACACTCAAAAAATTTTCTGTTAATATATCGGCTTGAAAGTGTGCTACCGATCCGGCTTTCGAACTTGGTAGATTGGTTGCGTCCCCAATAACAAAAATATTATCGTAACCCTCTGCTTGTAATGTTTGTTTGTCAGTCGGTATAAAATTTAACTCATCTCCTAGACCACTCCTTGCAATTGCCTCATCTCCGGAATTTGTAGGGATTGTCACTAAGACATCAAACTCAACTTCATGTTCATCCCATGAAATTATTTTTTTATTTTCATTATCAACTCTCGCAATATTAAAATCAGTAGTCAGCCGAATATTTTTTTTACTCAAAAAATCACCAAGAATTGAAGATGCTTTTGGTTTTGTAAACGCTCCCGGCAGCGGAGTTACAAAGTGGATATTAACTTTATCTCTAATTCCTTTCTCGGTGAAATATGAATCGGCGAGAAAAACAAATTCTAAAGGAGCAACAGGACATTTAATGGGCATCTCTGTGATATTAATAACAAGCTTTCCGCCATCCCATCGCTTGAAAAATTCTGCAAGTGCACACGCGCCCTCGATTGTGTAGAAATCAAAAATATTTTTGTACCAGTGGAGACCTTTCATTCCTTCAGTTTCATCCGGTTTTATCTTTGCACCCGTTGCTATTATTAAATAATCGTAAGTGATCACCATATTGTTTTTAAGAACAACACGGTTTTCTTTGGGCTCAATCTTATTTATCTCTGACATTATTACGTTAGAACCGGTAGGAAAAAAATCTCGCTTTGGTTTTATTACATCTTTGCGATTGTAGATCCCAAAAGGGATGAACAAAAATCCCGGTTGATAGTAATGTGTTTCATGTTGATCGACAATTGTTATTTGCCATTCATTTTTATCCAGCGCATTATTTAGTTTGTTCAACATCATTGTACCGGCAGTTCCGGCGCCAAGAATTACAAGTTTTTTCATCTCTACCTCGAAATAGATTTTATTAATTCTTTAATTGTACCGCACTGAGAATATTTTGAATAAACCTCGCAGCTTCTGCACTCTCTTTCCTTACATGTATTTTTATGATCGTAACTCCAGCAAGGTCTATGTGCGCCATTATATGCATCACAATTTTTTCGCTCTTCTTCAGAACACTTAACAATATCCCAACATGGAATCAGCGAGTAAATTGTTTTAATACCGTTAATGCTAATTTTTGCTTCGTTGATTGCATTTCGGATACATTGAATTCGATCAAGATCATCTTTTGAAAAAAGTCTTTGATTAGATTTATTTTTATGAGGAATGAATAAACCCTCCCGTTCATACATTCGAAGCGTGTGAACAGATATCTTTAGTAATCGTGCTGCAGTGCTAATTGAGTAGATGGGTTCAGACTGCTCTATATTTTTGTACATGATTTCTCCTAATTATTGATATTTATAAATATCAACTTACATGCTATATATACTTACTCACATTTTGTAAGATTTGATGTAAAAATCGAACAAAAGATTCTAACATCCAAGAATAAAAAATAAAATAATTGCGTTTTTAACTTAAAAATGGATTTTAGATCGGAATAAGATGAACGAGTGTTTTGATAAACATTGACTGGCTTGTTGAATCACCACTTTGGAAGTATGCACTGTTTACTGAGTTTCGACTTTACATTGATAAATTCAAATAGAGTTCTTTCATTACTTGAGTTTTAGATGAATGGCACGTAAGACATCAAGTGCCAACAGTTAGAATTTTTCTTTGTTCGCCAAATGAGAAAGGGCGTGTCTTATCGCGAGTGGTCGAATTATAACTACACTCTCTAAACTCTCTAAGAAAACCAATCCATGCATCTTCCGGAAGTTTATCATTTTTAACTGCGGGTACTTTGGTGTAAAGAACCATGTACCAACACCATCTGTAATTTTGTATTCCAGTTTTCCTCTGCCATATCCCAGTGCAGCAGAATTGTTATGACACGATTCGCATGAACGTGTTTGTTTTCTGATAGTGTGTGAAAAGCCCGGTGCGAATAATCTTTTAAATATTGGTTTCTCGTTTTTTGATTTGTCCCTGTTGATCGTCAATATCATTCCAGGAATGAACTCTTCAACAGTTCTCTTTATCTTTTCATTTACATCTTTTGATTCACGTATACCGAGTACAGCTGCTTCTGCCAATAGATCTTTCGGATATTCAAGCCATTCTCCTTTTAATTCTTTGTTAGCCAAAAGATCGAACATAGTTCCCTCCTTTTAATACTCTGTATAACAACCAATGCACTGAGGTGACCACAAATTATGACATGTAGTACATGATAAATTTTTTTTGCGTGGTTGCAATGATACAAACATCTAAAGGTATTTTGATTTCAGAAACCTGCTCGGATAATCTTTTTATTATAAATGATTTGCTGTCTTTGGTTAATGCATTAATAAGAGGAAAACCATTTTTACTGACTGTCTGGTAATTTCGATTATTGTCATCAAGATTTTTCAGTTCAGCAATTTTTCTGGATTCATAATCAAAATCACTTAGCTTTTGTGTTTTTTGTTAATCTGTTATCAAGATGACAGCCATAGCATCCTATTTTCTCCGGGTTATGAGATTCTTCCACTCCTTTCATACCATCATGGCATTTTACACAACCTTCTCTACGATCTAATATTAGAGGTATATCTGTAAACGCAGATTCATCAACTCCTGTTTGTTTCTTCAACTGTTCAATGCGATATTTTCCCGCTTTTTCATCAACGGGTACATTGATATACCAATACACACCGTAGATGAAGAATGCAGCCGCTAACGAAACAAAAAAGTAAGATGTTAATAGAAATTTGATATTTGGTTTATGTCGTTTTCTCATTCTGAAATTTTTTTTTAATAAAATCGTAATCATCGGTTGTGTTCATATTGAAGAAAATATTTTCATTGAAGAAAGTAAGGCACTCGGTTTCAATATTGTCTGCATTCGCATTTTCAATTAACTGTTTTACGCTGGTGCTAATTTTTCCGTTATTGTTTTTAGACCCAGCCGAATCGTTTACCATTTTCTCAATGATAGAAATTACTGATTTATGATAGACCCCACAAAGATACTGAGATCTTCCGTTGGCGAAAGGAATGGAGATCTGCTTTGTAGAATTAAATTCGACTATATAGCGGATCATTTCCTCAGACATTAAAGGCATATCGCAGGTGAGAATAAAATTTTTCTCTGTTTTTGATGCAGCCAGGGTTGCATGGATTCCCGAGATCGGACCAAAACCTTTGTAAATATCTGCAACCATTGGTGAACTGATAAAATTATAGCTTTCAAAATCATTTGTGCTGATCAAAATATTTTGAAAGAGCCGCGACATTAAAGTAGATAATCGTTCAATTATAGATTTGTTGCCAATCTTTAATAAACCTTTATCAACTCCCATTCTGGAACTCAATCCGCCGGAAAGAATTATTCCGGTTATGTCTGAATATTTTTCTTTCAATCAATTTCTCAAAAAGTGTAATTGAAAATAAGAGGTGAGCTTTTGAATACAAAACATATCTAGACAAAAGAGGCGCAAAAGACGCGCCTCCCTAAAATATACCATGCTAATGTGTCTAAGCTGCTTTTGGTTTATAGATTACGGATGTAACAACGCCAAGCAGTATCATTTGTATAGCGCCATAAATAAACCATTGCAGAGATAGTGTGTACGGAATTGGATATACTACGTTTTGTGCAACTGCGGACATAAAATTCATGAACAATGCTATATAAACTCCATAACGGACTCCTTCCAAAAGTCCTTTGTTCTGGTATCCTTTAATGAAGATAAATACAAAAAAGAATGACCAAACCAGATCGGCAATCCACATTCTCCACATCATCCTATTCATTTCTTCCATAGGACGGAAAATGTTTGCCAGACCCTCATAAGTTTTAGAAAGAAGAACACTGTGTATGAGGAATCCTGTTGCTTCCAGGAGGATAAAAACTACAATTACAGAAATAATCATTTTCTTTGTGTTCATGTATAACTCCTTTTAATTAGTTAAGTAGTTATTTGACCGGAGTAAGAACATTTTTTAAAAATAATTCATTACATAATATTATTGCCAACAAATTAATTAAACATGTCTCCAGCTGAATTCGCTCATGTCCAAATCCTCTTCATCAAGCGCACCGCGGACTAAAATATTATGTATTTCTTCACGCGTTAGACGATCATTGATATCCAATTTATCAAATAAAGTGTTGATATATCCTCTCACCATATAAAAACCGCCGAGTGCAAAATAGTTGCTAATAATACCGAAAAATTCAACTGTATTTTTTTTATCCAATCCCTCTATTATCTCCGGGTGTTCAATCATGAATGACCAGAACGCTTTTTTGCTGATATAGAGAGCGTAATTTAGTTCGCTCAACGGAAAGCCTTCTTTATATCTTTCTGAACCTACACTGGCAAAAAATTTTTCAGCCTCATCATTTTGAGCGCCATTCTTTAACCAGTCAATAAGATGAGTATACGTAGCTTCTTCTCTAACTATTACTTTTTCGGGATCGAGTTTATGGTAGGTCTTCATGTAATCGGTGTTCTTAACTTGATCGAAATAATTACCGGCTATTTTATGCTTGTGCTGGTTAATCAGATTAGTAATGTTAATAAAATCCATATAGCCTCCATGTTTGTACTACAAAATATTACATCACCTGTTAATCGTCAATAGAATTGTTAGAATAATTACGATTTATCAAACAAGATTTAAGTATTCATTCCAGATTTTGTACAATTCGAATGTTGCCTTAACGTCTGCCTGGCAGTAAATAGCAATATCTTTCATTCTCCCAGCACGGTAAAGTTCTTTTACATCCATTCCGGTAATTCCTTTTGACTTGGGAGACTCAACTCCAAAAGCCTGACAATAAAAATCAAGATTGAATTTTTTTGTTAGTCCGTAAAAGGTTAACTGTTCAAGCAGATCAATATGATGGGATGAGTCAAACCGGTTTTTTAAAAAATTCTTTGTCGGCTTTATTTTGTTGACTGCAGAGCGAATCATTATGAAAGGCAGATCAAAATTTCTTCCGTTAAATGAAATCATCTTCTCGGCTTGACTGGCATACTTCCAAAAATATTTCAGCATTTGCTGCTCATCTGCCGGTTTGTACTTTGTAATCTTTTCCTCGGCAATCCATTCATCGTTTTCACTGTTCTCATAGAGAACGATTGCCCTTTCCTTTTCAGTATTAAATAAACCGATAGAGATAATTTTTGCGGTATAAGGATATAAACTTAAATACCGTTTCGATTCATCAACCAGTTCACTTTTCTTCTGAGGATCTTTTTCTGATTCCGTGTAACGCAGCAGGAATTCCTGCTGGGATTCGGAGAGAGATTCAAAATCTACTCCAACTGTTTCGATATCAAAGACAAGATTCATAATTCCCCTTCTATTTACTTGTGTTGATGATAAACTAATAAATTTTTGCCAGATTTGATATCATCAAAATGATCAAAGCGTTTAAATTCCTTTATTGAAAAAAATATTTATTCATTATCTTAAAGCCAATATTTTCGGGAATCGAGATGAGTGCTAAAAACCGCGCATTATTTATTGATCTATTGAAAGGACTTGCATTAATCGTAATGATCGAGGTGCATGTAGTCAATTCGCTTCTGATGCCGGCTCTTAAGCATACATGGCTGTTTGACCGGTTAAATTATATTAACGGCTTGGTTGCACCATCCTTCTGTTTCGCCTCCGGTTTGGTTTTTGTTTTATCTCTTGAAAAGGGAGTGGAACAGCTAAGGACTTTCGGTAAAGATTTTTGGCGAAAGATGTCCAGAATCGGATTGATTTTTTTAGCAGGTTACACACTTCATCTCCCCTATTTCTCATTTACTAAACTTCTCCACAATCAGACACAACCAATTCTTGAAAGTTTGTACACGGTAGACATTCTTCAGGTAATATCCACCGGCCTTCTGGTTTTACTTCTTGCACGGATATTTATTAGAAGCGAAAACAGCTTCTACAATTTCTCTTTTGCAGCAACAGTTCTTGTGTTGATTTTAAGTCCCATCATGTGGAGAGTGGATTTTTCAAACTACATGCCTTTATTCTTTTCTAATTATCTGAACAAAATGCACGGGTCACTTTTTCCCGTTTTTCCGTGGTGGATTTTTATCTTCAGCGGGGCTTATGTTGCAAAATATTATATTAAGGCAAGGCAAAGTAATTCTGAGAAAGAATTTGCCAGAAGACTGATTATTCTTGGAGTTGTATTCTATTTGATTAGCGTTTTATTCTTGTATGTCATTGTACCTTTATTACAAATAGGAACCCGTCCAAATCCATTCTTCTTTTTTGAACGTCTTGGAAGTATTTTATTTCTGCTTGGAGTCTTCTGGTTTTTTCTACACAAAAAAGAGAACTATAAGTCGCTCATTCTTGATGTCAGCCGGGAATCGCTATTAATTTATTGGCTACACCTTCAACTGATCTACCGGGAAATTTTCTGGGGAAAAAGTTTAGTACAAATAGCCCAACAGAATTATAATTTTGGAGAGTGCTTTCTTATTACAGCTGCATTAATTGTGTTGATGATTGGGATTGCTAAAATGTGGGGCATACTTAAAAAGAAATATCCCGCTCAATGCCGATGGGCAACAATTTCTATTATAAGCATCGGATTTTTAGTTTTTCTTGTGCGCTAAATAGATTTTAGAATTTCAACCTGCCGCTCAAATTTTTGAACGGCATCGTAGAATTCCTGCGGAATTGGTATCGTTTTTTTCGTAATTCGATCTATATACACAACAACACCGCCACCGCGTGCAATTATTTTTTTACTCTTCACTTTCTCAACAAGATGCTTAAATCCAAAACTTGAGTTCTTAATAAAATGTATCCTTGTGTAGATATTCAATTCATCATCTAAATATGCCGAATCGATATAATCGCAATTGTTATGAACCATTATAAAGAACGAATTACCCTCCAGCAATTCCTTGAGTGCAAAATTCTTTTTAATATCCTGAACATATTTGATGCGAGCGTCTTCAAAATAATTGAAGTACACTGCATTGTTGCAAACACCAAGTAAATCAACTTCGTGAAAACGAACAACTTCGATTATTTTGTGATTATAGTTCGAGATTTCCATTTGGCTCCAATTAGTTTATCTCTTGCTCATGATCTTATTCTAAATCATGCTCTATTAAAAAGATTATGAGCATGAGCACGATCAAGAAGAAGAAACATTATGACAAAATTTTCTCAATTATTTTTACCGCTTGATCAATTTCTTCAATTGATACATCCATGTGCATGACCGCTCTTATCACCCCGACTTTCCCAGTTCCCAGCATTAATCCGTTCTCTTTGCATTTGTTCAGGAAATCCTCAACAGAAACATCTTTGGGCGTGAGCATAACAATATTCGTTTGAACTGATCCCATATCAACGGTAACGTTTTGAAGTTTCGAAAGATCCTTTGCAAAAACCTGAGCCTTTTCGTGATCTTCCCTCAAACGAGGAATATTATTTTTCAGGGCATACAAACCTGCCGCAGCAAGAATACCAACCTGACGCATTCCGCCGCCCCAACCTTTGCGTACACGAAAGGCTTGCTTAATAAAATCTTTTGATCCGGCGATGATAGATCCGATAGGCGCACCCAACCCTTTAGAGAGACAACAGGAGATGGTATCAAAATGCTTCGCATATTCTGCAGGAGAAATTCCTGTGGCCACGGAAGCATTCCAGATTCTCGCGCCATCAAGATGAAATGATAAATTGTACTTCTTAGCCAAATCCGCAAGCGAGATAATATTTTCAATCGGATTAATTGTTCCGCCGGCACGGTTGTGAGTGTTCTCCACTTCAATAACTCTTGTATGCGCCATATAGTAAGCGCTTTCAGGACGGATCAACGGTTCAACCTGTTCAGGTGTGAATACACCCTGAGCGCCATCAACTAAACTCAGTTGAATTCCGCTCAATGCCGCAGGCGAGCCGGATTCATATTGAAAAATGTGCGCGTCTTTTTCACATATAACTTCATCACCGGGTTGTGTTAATACATTCAGACAAATCTGATTACCCATCACTCCGCTTGGAACAAAGAGTGCTGCCTCCTTACCAAGAAGTCCAGCAGCATAACTTTCCAATTCGTTAGCAGTGGGATCTTCTTTATAAACATCATCTCCAACTTCTGCTTCATACATAGCCTTTCGCATTTCCGGTGACGGCTTCGTTAGTGTATCGCTTCTTAAATCAATAACTTTTTTCATGATTGCTTCTTCAGTTTATTTGAAAGTTTTTTATAAAAGAAAAAAAAGATTGTTACAATAGAAATGAAAGATGCGAAAAGCGGAAAGATCAATGGAAAGCGTGAGTAGATCGTAAGTCCATCCTGTACTACCACATCGCCAACGAGGACATCTCTTGTAAAGAGTTTTGTTGATGAGATCGTCCTTCCAAGCGGATCAATTATGCAACTCACTCCGCCATTTGCACAACGAACTACAGATTTACGATTTTCCACCGCACGCAAGACTGAGATTTCTTTATGCTGATATGGTCCGCTGGAATGTCCGTACCAGCTGTCGTTAGTAACCACAACAATCAGATTGGCTCCTCTTTGAACAAAACCCGCAACGAAGTCGGGATAAATTGATTCGATGCAAACAACTCCACCGACTTTCAGCGGAAAATTTTTTGAGTCACTAATATTAAAAACGATCTGATCCTTGCCAACATTCCAACTGGAGATGCCAACTTCCCATTTAATAAAATCGCCCAAGAAAGGTAATTGCTCTACAAAAGGAACGTGTTCACCGAACGGAACAAGTTTTATCTTTCCATATTTCTGAACAGTTTGTGAATTTGGAGTGAAATGAAGGATTGAATTATATGAGGTATACAAAACTCCGCGTTTGGTTTCTTTTGCATCCTTCGGAGCTTCATTCTTATTGAAATAATAATTTACATCTGGCATACCTGTCATTAGATCAATATTTTTTGAATTGACAAATTGATGGAGGCGTGTTACTTCATAATCATAATTCCCTGAGAGGAAATAGACAGGTAAAGCGGATTCCGGCCAGACAATTAATTTTGCACCCTGATCTACAGCTCTTTCGGAAAGACTTAAATATTGATCGAGCTGTTCATTCAGATTTCCGGCTCTCCATTTGTCCCAAGGGTTCAGATCCGGTTGAACCAGCCCGACTTTTATTTTATTCTTTGAAATTTCGAAGGTGTTTAGTCTAACGGTCCCGTAAATCAGTACAACAAAAAAGATTGCCAAAGATGCTGAGGCATACGCATTGTTAATTTTTCTCGTTACGCGTAAATCTCTTAATGAGAGATAGAGAAAAATATTTATGAAGAGAATGATAAGAGAAAGTCCGTAGGCTCCTACAACATCCGCTACCTGAATAAAAGTATTGAAATAAGGCAGACAATTTCCGAGTGTAAGCCATGGGAAACGTGCATCGGTTAAACTGTAGAGATACTCAAAAGTCACCCAATAAAACGGGAAAAGAAATAGAGCAATCTTTTTACCGAATGTTTTTTTCGAAAAATGATAAAGCATTGGTACAATCAGGTAGAAGAAAGGATTGAAGAATAAAAGAGCGCCGCCGGAGATCATTAAAAATGTATCGGCTTCCTTCGTCCAACTGCCCACCCAGTATAAAGTGATTAGGTTGAAAAAGAAAAGTGCGAAATATGCAAACCTGTTGAGGGAAGCGAGCGTCTCTCTTTTCTCCATCACATAGAAAAATGGAATAAAAGCAAAAAAACTTAAGAACGGCAGCGGAACTGGCGGATATGATAAACCCAATAACACACCGCTCAAAATTCCCAGCAGCAGATCTTTCTTGCGCTCTCTTTTCTGCTCAACTGTTAATTCAACTCTATATTTATTAAAAAATTTCATTTACTCTTTCTCTTCTTCATCCAAAATTTTATAAGAAAGAAAGCCAGGATTAAGGCTGTTAATATTAATATTACTTGTGAATACCGGGAAAGATAGGAATCGACAAGCTCCAGATTCTCTCCTAATTTGATACCGAGAAAAATCAGTAATGCATTCCAGAAGAATGAACTGACTGCGGCATAAACAAAAGTACGGACAGGTTTAAGACGATGAACACCGGAGAAAAAACTAACTACTGCACGCGTTCCCGGAAGGAATCTGTTTATCAAAATAATATTGTAGCCATACTTGTGGAAAAATACGTCTGCCTTGTTGAGAGATTCTTCCTTTATAAATCTGAATTTGCCTCTGCGCAATATTTTTTCACCAAAAAATTCACCGATTAAATACATTACAATAAAACCTACTCCGCTGCCTATACTCGTTATTAATAGTATTGGTGCAAATCCCAGAGTTGACTTCGCAATCAGTGTTGCGACGAAAAGAACAACAAAATCACTTGGTGACGGAGGAATAATATTTTCTATAAATGCAAAGAAGAAGAGCACAATGTAAATAAGAGTTGGATCCAGTGTACCGATATACGAGATTATCTGTTCAAGCATTATTTCTCTTTTTTATTAAGAAGGACAACTGCATGAGCGGCGCATCCTTCTTCCCGACCGATATAACCAAGATTCTCAGAAGTTGTCGCTTTGACAGAGACATGATCGACATTTACATCTAAAATTGTGGCTATAGTTTTTCTCATCTCAGGTATGAACGTCGAAATTTTAGGCTTTTCTAAAAGTATTGTAGAATCGATATTTCCTATCTCGTAATGAAAATCATTCATGAGATACCGGACTTTATCCAGTAATATTTTGCTGTCGGCATCCTTGTATTTCGGATCGTTATCAGGGAAGTGTTTTCCGATGTCACCTAGAGCAAGCGCACCAAGAATCGCATCACAGATTGCGTGAATTAGAACATCCGCATCAGAATGACCAAGTAAACCTTTCTCGTGAGGAATTTCGATACCTCCCAGAATAAATTTCCTGTTGGAGGCAAAGGCATGTACATCATAACCGAAACCAATTTTAATTTTTGAGTTCAATACCTAACCTCGAATTGTGTGAATTCGTTTTTAGACTCACTCCACTTGATGGAAGCGTTTTTCACATGGGCGTGAAGCGGACCAATTTTAATTTTATCGTAAAAGTCCTCTATGATTGCGCGTTCTCCTTCTACAACAGTGTAAACTTCCCCGCTGAATATATTTTTCGTATAACCCCTCAATCCAAGTTCTTCGGCACGTCTCACAACAAAATATCGAAAACCAACTCCCTGGACTAAGCCATTTACCAATATTTCAGCTCTCTTCATTTTTTGTTTGTACTTCCAAATATTCATTCTTCTGCATGAAGAATGAGTCGAAAACTTCAGATACAATTAAACCGAGAAAGATCAGAGTGCAACCAACTAAACCAAAGTTAGTGATTTTCTCGCTGAGTATAAAGAATGCGAAGATCGCGGCAAAGACAGGTTCGAACGAATATATAATACCTGCCTTAGTTGGACTTACAACTTTCTGATACTTTGTCTGTAGTGCAAAATTAACTAACGTTGCCAGAAGTGCGGTGTATAAAATTCCGATAATAAGATTTCCTGAAAGTGAAAATCTGAGCTGTTCAATAGATGAGAAAGAAAAGATCAGAGAAAAGAAAAAATTCAATACTGCCACCGTTACCAGTTGAAAAAAGAGGAGGTTCCAGAATTCATACTTTGGAGAAATTATATCCATGTATACAATATGAAGAGCGAAGAATACTGCACACAGGAGTGTTAGCCAGTCGCCAATGTTAAAATCATTTCCAAGATTGTAAAAGAAATCAAAAATTGAATTACCGCCGCTTGATAAAAACACAACTCCAAGAAAGACAAGGGCCGTGCCTATAAGCGCACCCCTCGTTGGTATCTTCTTCTCAATTATTGTTTGAAACACCGGAATCATCACAACAAGTGAACCCGTCAAAAATCCTGATTTTAATGCGGATGTGAATTTTAGTCCAGCAGTTTGCGTTAGAAATCCTAGAAAGAGCCAAATACCCAATAACGCACCGGGAAGAATAATTTTTTTATCAATTTTAATTTTTTTGAAATACAAAACTAAATACAGAACGAAAGCGGCAATACCAAATCTCAATCCAACGAAAAGCAATGTTGAGATATCATTAAGAGATTCTTTAACAATGACAAATGTTCCTCCCCAAATAATTGTCATCAAAAGAAGTGCGGCTTCGCCAGTAAACTTACCCGGGGATTTTAACGCAGGTTTATTCATCATCCTTTTTGTAGCCGAAACTTTTTAACATGGTTGGATTTGAACGCCACTTCTCGCGAACTTTAACACGGAGTTCAAGATAAACTTCGTGTTGTAAAAATTTCTCAATGTCCTCGCGGGATTGCTGTCCTAATCTTTTAATGGCATCCCCTTTTGTCCCAAGAATGATCGGCTTCTGAGTTTCTTTCTCGACAACTATTTCGGCACTGATATAGTCTTTGGCATTTTCGCGTTCTTTGAATTCCGCAATTATAACTTCTGTGCTGTAAGGAATTTCATCGCGGTAAAGTTCAAAAACTTTTTCCCTTATGATCTCGGAAACAAAGAACCGTTCATTTTCATCGCTCAATTGATCCTCCGGAAAATACTTCGGATGTTCCGGCAGGAATTCAAGAATGGCTTCCGTTGCTGAAGAAAGATTAAAGCCCTCCGTAGCCGAGATAGGGATTATCTTCTCAAAAATATTTTTTGCGGAAAGATCCTTGATAAGAGTCTCAACCAAATTTTGATTCGATAAATCGATCTTGTTGATAAGTAGAATTTTTATAGTCTGTGCTTCATTAAGAATTTTGGCTACGCGTTCATCGTTAAGTGTCAGCGAACCGTTTGGATCAGCACTAATATCAATTATGAAGAGGACAAGTTCTGAATCTTTCACAGATTGGAAGACATAATCAAGCATACGTTCCTGCAAAAGATATTCAGGATTGAGTATGCCGGGAGTATCTTGAAAGATAATCTGGTAATCTTCCGTAGAAAGAATTCCTAAAATTTTTTTGCGCGTTGTTTGAGGTTTGCTTGTAGTGATAGAAAGTTTTTTACCAATAAGAGCGTTCATCAAAGTGGATTTACCAACATTGGGCTTCCCTATTATTGAGACAAATCCGGATTTATGTGACATGGTTATTCTTTGTTATTGTGAATGCGAAAATATTGAAAGTATCGATGATACGCTAATTGAAGAAACTCGTAGAGACTATCTTTGTAGAGACTCGACCTGCCTACCGCAGGCAGGTTTATCGAGTCTCATTAAAAAGCGAGACTTCATAAATGAAGTCTTTACAAATATTAATGTGAAATGCTGTTTAATTTTTTTGTGAAATTTTTGTGGGCTTCAAATGTAAAATATGCACCTACCAGGAGAATGAGTGAAAAAACGGAAATTATCAGCATCACATTAGGATCTGCGAATATATGTTGAAGTGCAGTTAAATTTTTTCCCATCAAATCTTTCAATCTTTCGGCGTAAGGAGTTATTGCAGATGGGCCGCTTGATTTCTCTTCGGAACGAAATGCAGCGATGAGAGCAGCTAACACACCAATTGAGAAAATCGAAGTTATAGAGATGAAGAAGTAATTAACTTTTGGCTTTACTGCACTCTTTGTTAAGGCTATAGCTTTCATCACCTTATCTGTAAAATTCACCGATGTCTGTTCGACTTCTATTTGACGCAAAGAATTATCAACCATGCGTAATGCCCGGAGGCGTGCGAGTGCAAAGCCATCTTTTTCTAATTCATTCTGAACGTTCTTGAGCTCATATGAATCAAGTTCACCATCGATATACTTATTCAATATTTCATCTGTTAATTTGCTCATAGCATTTCCTCCTGATAGTTATGCTTTAGAAGTAGATCCTTCAAAGCATTACGCGAACGGTGTAATAAAACTTTTGTATTGACTAATGAAGTTCCCATAACCTGACTGATTTCATTGAGTGACATACCATCCATATAAAACAGAATTACAACTAAAGCGCCGCGAACCGGCAGCTTATTTACTAATTTCAGAATATACTGCCGCGAATTATCGGCCGTACTGTACACTTCATTATCGTGACTGGCAAGATCAAATTCTCCATCAATAGAGCTCATCTGCTGTTCGATTTTCCTCTTTTGCGAGGAGATGACTGTAAGACCTGTATTGTAAACAATTCTATAGAACCAGGTTGAAAACTGTGAATCTCTTCGAAAATTTTTAAGAGAGTTGTACGCTTTTAAAAAACTGTCCTGAAGTGCCTCTTCTGCATCCATCTCATTTTTTAATAAACGCCTTAAAAGCGAGAATGCTCTATCTTTATATCTATTGATCAATAGAGAGTAATCGGAAACATTGCCTCTGTTGATTGAATCGATTATTTCTATGTCACTTAGGTGTTTCATTACAGCATTAGACCTAATAATTCAAAATAAGGTTACAACTGCCGGAAAAAATTTTATGTAACCTTTTGAACATGCCGGATAGTCCAAAGAAGTGAACGGAATAAATCTGTTGGCAAGATAACTGAATATGAGTTAAAGAAAAATAAAATTGATTGTAACCTTTATATGATAGTTTCAGTCATAAGTATCAAATAACCAAAGGAGAATAAAATGGAAGAGTTAATACCCATAATCATGTTTTTAGTAACCGGACTGGTAATAGTAACATACATTTATTTCCGTTCGAAAGAAAAACAGATGATGATCGAAAAAGGATTATCTATTGAACAAATGATGGAACTCCTAAGAACCAAGCGCGATCCTTATCTAATGCTCAAACTTGGAATCATCATACTATTTGTTGGACTTGGAATAGGACTCGGATTTCTATTTCAGCAATGGACCGGTTATAATGTCCAGTACGGAAGCGGGGCAGATAAATGGACAGATCATGATGTACAAGGTGAATGGATGGGATTCTGGGTTGTTGCAATGACCGGTTTAGGATTTATAATAGCATTTTTAGCAACAAGAAAATTGAAAAACGGAAGCAATTGATTAAAACAATGAACGGAGTAAAGGGTTTCAATGCAATCGTTGAGATACTTCGCTCCGCTCTGCATTATAGATTATGCTAATTCGTTCTCTTCAAGCCAGTGTTGAGAATCAATGGCAGCCATGCATCCACTACCCGCAGCAGTTATAGCCTGACGATATTTCTTATCAGCAACATCACCTGCAGCAAATACACCTTCAATGTTGGTATGAGTTGAACCGGGATGAACCAATAGATATCCTGTTTCATCCATATCAAGTATTCCTTTGAAAAGCGATGTATTGGGCTGATGACCGATGGCCATAAAAATTCCATCTGCCGCTACTTCCCATGTTGAACCGTCTTTCGTATTTTGAAGAAGGGCTCCGGTTACCGATTTCCTTCCATTTTCATCTTTACCAATAACCTCTTTTATAACTGCGTTGGTAATGAATTTCACTTTTGGATTCTTCTTTGCTCGCTCGATCATAATTTTTGATGCTCGGAACTCATCCCTTCTATGAACCAATGTTACTTCTGAAGCAAATTTTGTTAAATAAGAAGCTTCTTCAAATGCAGTATCTCCCCCGCCTACTACCAGCACTTTCAATCCCTTAAAAAAGAATCCGTCGCATGTTGCACACGCGGATACTCCGTAACCCATAAATTTCTTTTCACTATCAATGTTCAGAAGTTTTGCAGAAGCACCGGTGGATATGATAACTGAATCTGCTGTAAAAATTTCATTTTCTGCTTTGACCACAAATGGACGCTTAGAGAAATCAATTTCTGTCACATTTTTGAAAAAACACTGCGCACCAAATCGTTGAACCTGTTTACGCATTACATCCATCAATTCCGGACCCTGAATTCCATGTTCGAAACCGGGAAAATTTTCAACTTCTGTTGTTATTGTCAATTGACCTCCAGGCTGCATACCTTCGAATACAATCGGATTAAGATTTGCACGTGACGTATATAACGCTGCGGTTAATCCCGCCGGACCTGATCCAATAATTATCACTTTGTGATGATTCTCTGACATTGGTTATCTCCAAAATTTATCTGAACAAAATTACCTAAACGGATTGAAACTTAATAATAGATTAGATGGAAATATTTTGGATTGGATTCACTTCTCTGCGTCTCTGTGTCTCTGCGGTGAAAGATAGTTCGCATTTCTTTTCAACCCCCACAACTTAGTCCGTTTGATCGGACTCGTTTCAAATCTCTGCTTAAAATCATCGGGCGTCATTTTAAAAACATCTTCAAAAAATATTTCTTTATTTCCCATTGGTTCAAAATCCTTTTCTCGTGTGGGCAAACTAAATTTGTAATTCCAGGGACAAACATCCTGACACACATCGCAGCCGAAGAGCCAGTTATCAAATTGATCTTTAAACCCATCTGGAATTTCATCTTTATTCTCTATTGTTAAAAACGAGATACATTTGTTTGCATCGACAGCATACTCGTTTACAATTGCTTTTGTGGGACAGGCATCTATACATGCCGTGCAGGAACCGCAGAAATCCGCGATTGGTTCTCCGTATACAAAATCGTAATTGGTTATTATAGTTGCGAAAAATACCCAGCTTCCAATTTCGCGAGTAATAATATTTGTATGTTTTCCCATCCATCCAATACCCGCACGTGCAGCCCAAACTTTATCCATTACTGGACCGGTGTCAACATAACTCAGACACTTGAACGCCGGATCGATTTTTTGCAGTTCCTCTTCAAGCAGTTCGAGTTTTTCCCAGATGATAAGATGATAATCTTTTCCCCATGCATAGCGCGAAACCTTGCCCTGCTTATGTGAAGAAGAATTGTCAATTTTATCTAAGTGGTGGTGATCTGTATAGTAATTCATTGCTAGAGAAATCACACTGCTGGCGTTTGGTAAAACATTTTTTACATCTGCGCGTTTTTCGATGTTGCGGTTCATATACTCCATTGAGGCGTGATAACCGAGCCTGAGCCAATCATTCAGTCGTCCGACTTCATTCTTGAGGATATCTGCTCGTGCAAATCCTATCAAATCAAAACCAAGCTCTTTCGCTTTTTCAATCACTATTTGATTATTTAATATCATTCAGAGTATAAAAGTTTTGGAATTAATATAACTCTACATCAAGGAGCTTCTTTATTTTTTCTTTTCTTCTTACCTTGACCTCGACTTCGCTCGGTCTGACTTCTTCTCTTCGTTCCTTAACCTCGACTGGCTCGGCTATGCTCGCCACTTGTCCGCTTGGTCTGACTTCTTTCCTTCATTACGTCTTTCCTTTCCTCATCACCATCTTAGTTTTTTCTGATACACTTTGATAAATATATCATCACCAACAATTTTAACCTCGTACGGATCTAAGCCCTTCACAGCGCCTGGTACCCGTCCTGTTCTCAGATCAAACTGCCAGCCGTGAGCGGGACATGCTACTTTTCCATCCTCAATAAATCCATCATAAATGATTGCTGCTTTTTGGTGAATACACATATTCGCGAGAGCATATATTGCACCCTCAACTTTAAATACTGCAACATCAACATCATGAACAAAAAACCTTTTCCCGATTTTCTCGGTTAGATCAGAGATTTTGCAAACTTTGAAGAAACCATCAAGTTCTTTCATCAACTCATCTCTGTATATACATCATTGATGGAAAATCCCGCTGGAGTTTGTGATACTGTAGCCATCAGCACTTCCGGATCGTGCTCAAAAAATAATTTCCAGTTTTCTTCAATTGCTATTGGCAGGATTTTTTTCTTTTCCTGAACGGTTATAAGAGGCTGAAGATCGTAACCCATCACATAAGGAAGCGGAATATGTGAAGTGAATGGAAACAGATCGCCGCAGTAGAGAATCGTATTAGATGTGTCATGAATCTTAACCATCTGCTGAAAAAATGTATGGCCATTTATTAAAAGAAAATCAATTTCATCATCAAATGGAACTTCACCATCAATAAAATTTAACAGCCCTTCCTTGTGCAGCGGCATGAAACGATTCTGAATAAAACTTCCCCGATCGCGGTCGGATGGATTAATTGCCCATTCAAAATGTTTTTTCTGCACATGATACTTTGCATTAGGATAGGTAGGAACCCACATCCCATCAATAAATGTTGTTGAACCGCCAGTATGATCGAAATGAAGATGTGTTAACAGAACATCTGTTATGTCTTCAGGCTTTAAGCCCAGTTTATCGAAAGAATTTTGCGCTGTATTTACTCTCAGATCCAGCCGGTAGATTTTGGTAAATTTTTCGTCCCAGTTTCTCCCTATGCCGGAATCGATTAAAATTTTTCGAGATTTGCTAACCAACAACAAATTTCTAGCGTGAAGTGTTACACGGTTTAGTTCATCAGCAGGATTGAATTTACTCCACAACGGTTTTGGAATAATTCCAAACATTGCGCCGCCGTCTAATCCGAACGAGCCGGTTTCTATAACATGCAATTCATATTTGCCGATTTTCATCTTATAACTTTATATTTATTTTATGATAGATATTTTTGAATTAAAGTTACAAATAACTAAGGATATTTTTATGCACAACAATTGGAAGCCTAAATACGTTCATCATTTTTTATTGGAGTTAGTAAAACCGTTTTTTGTTGCCGTACTTCTAAATTTTTTCTTCGTCGATCCTTTAATCGCTCAATCCGGTGGAGGAAATCAGTTTAAGGTAATGACTTTCAATATCCGTTATGGAACCGCGAATGACGGAGAGAACAACTGGCAATTTAGAAAGGAAAATGTGGCACAGACGATCCGAGCATTCCAACCAGACCTGCTAGGTTTGCAGGAAGCACTGAAGCCTCAGATTGATGAATTAGTAAAACTGATTCCCGAATATTCATACATTGGTGTTGGGCGTGATGACGGAATAAATGCCGGTGAACATTCATGCATCTTTTTTCTGAAGGATCGTTTCATTGTTGATTCAACTGAAACATTCTGGTTTTCGGAGACTCCGGATATTGTTGCCTCCAAAAGCTGGGGCAATGATATCACACGCATTTGCACGTGGGCCCTTTTGCGTGATAAGTTCTCCGATAAAGATTTCTACTTTTTCAATGTCCATCTTGACCATGAGTCACAGCCATCCCGTGAGAAAAGCGCCGAACTTCTTATGAAAATAATCAATCAAAAATCATTGCCGGTGATATTAACGGGAGATTTTAACTGCGGCGATGAAAATCCTGCAATCAAGAAAATTCTTTCCGGCGGATTGATTGATTCTTACAGGATCCTAAACAAGAAGCAGCCGGACGAAGGAACGTTTAATTCTTTCAAAGGCAAGATGAGCGGAGAAAAAATCGATTTCATTTTTACGACACCGGATTTTTCCGCAAAGCAATCCGAGATTGTTAGAACAAGTTATGAAGGAAAATATCCATCAGATCATTTTCCTATCACCGCTGTTATAAGATTCAAATAAACCGGATATGTTTATCAAAAGCCTTTAACACGCAAGTTGATTGATAAATTCTTCGGAATGAATTAGATAGGTAATCCGTTAGCCTTCATGATTTTGAGTGCGTTTGTTGTTGGGCACGGTCCGTTTTTAAGTCTGTAATCAAAGATCATTACCTTATCCAAAACTTCTTCTCGGAAATGGTAATTTGATATGGAGGGAATTTCGTCAGTGAGTTTTACCAATTCGAGGTCGTGTGTTGAAATCAACCCACTGCCGTTTTTATTTGCCAAAACTTTGATTATCGCCCGGCTCCCTTGCAGCCGCTCAATATTATTCGTGCCTTTAAATATTTCGTCTATCAAGAACAGAATTGGAATTTCACCCGGCATATTAATATGGTCCAACAATTCCTTTAGTCTTTTAACTTCCGCATAGAAATAAGAGATACCATCAATCACTGAATCACTTACTCTTATGCACGTAAAGATTCTGACCATCGATAAAGAAAAATAATCCGCACAGACTGGCGCCCCTATGAAAGTAAGACATATATTGATTCCGACTGTTCTCAGGAATGTACTTTTACCGGACATATTCGATCCGGTGATAATGGAGATGTTTCCGATCTCTCGGATTTGGAAATCATTCGTCACATTCTTTTCATGGTTAATCAATGGATGCCCAATTCCCTTGCATGATAATTCAAGCTTGTTCTCTTCACTTACTCTTGAGAATGAATAATCCGGATTTATATAGGCAAAATTTGCAATCGATACGAAAGCTTCTAACTTATACCAGACATCCAGCCAGACTGGAAGGTTTTTAACAATCCCCTTTTTGTAAACTTCAATTCTGTACGCCAAGAAATAATCTATAGGGCAAACCAGCATAAAGAGCATCCATACAGCCGGATTTGATCTCATCGATAACAATGAGAGAACAGAGTTTATTTTATTGAGTTGCTTTGAGGGACTTTTCCCTTTTTCAGAGAGCGGACTGCATAAACCGGATAAACATTTGTTGGCCCCAAATTTATAGTTCTCAACAAATGAAAGAACTCCAATTACTTTTTTAAGTTGATTATTGATTATTTCGGCATCAGATGATGAGGACTTGATAAGTTTGCTGTAGAAATTGTACACAACAAAATAGAAAAATGTTGTATATAAATAGATTATTGGTGCAATTCCAAGAATTGCAAGAAATATAAAAACGAAATTTGTAAAACAGATCAATCCTAGAATAATCAATATTTTTTTAATCTTACTAGTTTTTTCTGATCTTGCAAGCCAGCCAAGAAGTGAATTTGTATCAAGCTCCTCTTTACTAGATAATGAATTTACCAGAAGAAATTTATCTCTGAAATGGGAGAGACTTAGCAATTCTTTAACCAAATCTTGCCGATGAATTATTTGATTACTGTTTTGAGGTCTTTCGATTAATAATTTTCTTAACAGAATACTTCCCTCACTAGATTTCGAAAAATCAAGTAATTGGTGAAGTGACCTGGGCCCTGTTAAGTCCAAATCCATTTCTATCGGAGAGACATCGTTTCGTGAAAATGTTTTTTCGGCCGGTATATTTTGCCAATCTAAATTGGCCCGTGCCAAATAAGATTTCTTTATTTCAATCCATCTCTGGACTTTATTTACTGCTTGAATTGTCTTGTTATGAAAGATGGTGAACGCTATGAACAAAATGGTAAAAGGTATTAGATTTAAGAGAGAAATTGTTTTGAGATCAAGAAAGAAGAAAGTGAAAAAAAATATAAGTCCAATTAGAAAAATTGATAACCGGATCCATCCAAAATTAGAATCTCTACGTTGTAATTTTTCTAAAATCTGTAAGGATTTAGAAATCGTCTTTTCGAATTCATGAAGTCTTTTCTTTTGTTTTTCGGAGATGATCATTTAATAGAGTGGTTATTAAGAAATAGTGATTATCAAAAAGGCATCATTCGATGCCTTTAAGATAAATCGGAATTTAAATTTTGCTACCTGCCTAACCCATCCAAATATTCTTTTCTTTTAAGGAGTGTGTCTTTATCCTCAACATGTTTTGGATCCGGGACACAGCAATCAACAGGACAAACTGCAGCGCATTGTGGTTCATCGTGAAATCCAACACATTCGGTGCATTTATCCGGAACGATGTAGAAAAAATCCTTAGAAAAAAAATCCGTTGCGCCGGAAGGAGCGGCATTACCTTCACCATAAGTATTACCGGCTAATTTCCATTCAGCACCGCCTTCATAAATAGCTGTGTTCGGGCATTCCGGTTCACATGCGCCGCAATTAATACATTCATCTGTTATCATTATTGCCATAGCTGGCCTCCTTATTTATTAAAAAATTTGACTGTTGACTTCAAGTTTCGGAATAATATTCCAAAATCTATTTGGATCCTTCTGAGATGAATCCATATTTATTATTTTTATTAATGATTCAATCTCCTTTACTAATTTTTCAAGATTGATATTTCTGTGAGAAGATCTAAACTCTTTCAGCTTATTTGTTCCTTTCTTAAACTGACTTGTACAGCCTTTATAATTCTGATTTATAAGATGATAACATCCTACCGAAATCTGAACCATCCCCTGAAAGAACAATCTTTCTTCCCGACTGCAATTTACCCAGCAATCTTCGAAAAAGTCATGAGCCGAAAAAAAATCGGATTCATTAAATAAACTGATACCTTTAGAAATATCTCTCAATGTGGGCGAAATAATACTAAAACAAGGTTAGAACTTCAAGACAAATAAGACTTTAATAATAGGAAATTACCAACTTCCGCTTGAACCTCCGCCGCCAAAAGAGCCGCCACCCCCTGAAAAACCACCAAAACCGCCACTTCCGCCTCCTCCAAATCCCCCTCCTCTGCTTCTCCCACCCCCTGTCATCGAGCCTAAAATAATCCAGGGTAATATTCCGCCGCCGCCTTTGCCACCTTTTCTAAAAATTGACATTAGGAAAATAATTGCCATTATTATAAAAATAAAAGGGAAACCTTTACCTTTTCTACTTCTATCTTTTTTCTCTCCTTTATACTCGCCGCGTGTGGCTGCAATAATTGCATTTAGTCCAGCCGCAATTCCTGATGAATAATCCCCCTGCTTAAAGTATGGGCGGACTTCATTTCGTTGTATTGAACTTGTTAATGCATCGGGTAATACTCCTTCCAAACCATAGCCGACTTCGATTCTCATCTGTCGGTCATCTTTAGAGACAAAGAATAGAACACCATTGTTATTTTTCTTCGAACCTATCTGATTCTTAGTCGCAGTCTCATAAGTATAACTTTCAAGAGAGTAACCGTTAAGACTCTGAATCATCAGAAAGACAATCTGGTTTGAAGTAGAGTCATCAAAATTTTTAAGTGTTGAGTTTAGAGTGTAAAGTTCAGAACTCGCTAATGTATTGGTTAAATCGGTAGCATAATTCTTTAAAACCGGAAACTCTATCTGAGCTTTCAGCAATAATATTGGTAATAATAAAAAGAAAATTATTTTTTTCATCAATTATCCGCTCTACGTTTCTACGTTCTAAACTCTTCACTCTACATTACTAAAACTGAACTTTGGGCGCCTGATCTGCCCCTGCAGCTGCTTTGAAATATTCTTTCTCTTTGAATCCGCCAAAATTAGCAACGATGACCCCAGGAAATCTTTTGATTGCCGTATTATATTCCGTTGCAACTACATTGTATTTCTGTCTCTCTACTGTAATACGGTTTTCTGTTCCTTCTAACTGTGCCTGAAGCTGTAAGAAATTTTCATTCGCTTTTAACTGCGGATAATTTTCTGATACCACCAGTAAACGTGATAATGCACTACCCAAACCATCTTGAGCAGCCTGGAATTTTTGAATCATTGCTGGATCACTAAGTTGATCGGATGTGAGTTTAATCTGCCCGACCTTAGCACGAGCTTCCGTTACTGCAGTGTATGTTTCTTTTTCAAAGTTAGCAACACCTTTAACTGTTGCAACTAAATTCGGGACGAGATCCGATCTTCTCTGGTAAACGTTTTCAACCTGGCTCCAGGCTGACTTAACATTTTCATCCAATCCTACAAAGGCATTATATTTACTCGTCGCCCAAGAAACAATGAGGACAATAAATAGAACTACTGCACCAAGAATCCCCAAACCGATCTTTAAACCTTTGCTCATTACTCCTCCTTATTAAAAATATACTGTTAATTCGTTAAACTTCTCATCGGTGCGGGAATTCTTCCGCCACGACCGACAAAACCGGCACTGCTTATTGTACGTACTTCCATTATTGGTGCTTTGCCAAGCAATCCGCCGTAATCAACCATATCACCAACTTTTTTCCCGTAAGCAGGAATAATTCTAACTGCTGTGGTTTTATCATTAATGATTCCTATGGCTGCCTCATCAGCAATTATACCTGCGATTGTTGTAGCTGGCGTATCACCAGGAATCGCAATCATATCAAGCCCAACGGAACAAACAGCTGTCATGGCTTCTAATTTTTCCAAAGAAAGATTACCCGCCTGCACTGCACGAATCATAGCCATGTCTTCACTGACAGGAATAAATGCGCCACTCATACCGCCAACTGATGAACTAGCCATCAGTCCGGCTTTCTTAACTGAATCATTCAACATAGCGAGTGCTGCAGTTGTTCCAGGAGCGCCAACGTCTTCAACACCCATTGCAATCAAGATATCACCAATGCTATCTCCTTCAGCAGGAGTTGGAGCTAAGGAAATATCAACAATACCGAATGGTATTCCATGCTTTTCAGCAACCTTTCTGCCAATAAGTTCACCTGCTCTCGTAATTTTGAAAATAGTTCTTTTTATCACTTCGGAAAGTTGCTGCAGGTCAACATTTCCAGCTTCACGAATCGCTTCGAGTACAACTCCGGGTCCGCTGATGCCGACATTAAGAACGACTTCGGGTTCGGTAACACCATGAAAAGCACCTGCAACAAATGGATTGTCCTCTACTGCATTTGAAAAGACCACGAGTTTTGCGCAACCGATTGAGTCTCTATCTTTTGTCAATTCTGCTGTAAGTTTGATTGCTTCGCTCATCATATTTACTGCATCCATATTAATTCCAGCTTTTGTTGAGCCGATATTTACGCTTGAGCAAACCCGTTTCGTCTGCGACAGTGCGTATGGAATCGATTTGATCAACTCCCGTTCACCGTTAGTCATCCCTTTCTGCACCAGAGCTGAGTAACCGGCGATGTAATCTATTCCGATTTCTTCAGCAGCCAGATCTAAAGTTTTTGCAATCTCGATAAATTCTTCCATGCTGCACGCATCAAATGGAATTGAGATTGGAGTGATGGAAACACGTTTGTTGGCAATCGAAATCCCGTACTGAGATTCAACTTCCTTTGCAAATTTTACATGGTTTTTTCCGTAGCGAAGAATCTTATCATATATTTTTTGTTTTGTTACTTCGATGTTGCGATCATGACAATCACGCAGACTAATTCCCATTGTGACCGTTCGGATATCAAAATGTTCGATCTCGGTCATCCGGATAGTTTCGAGTATTTCTTCGAACTCATAAGGCATATTCTAAATTTCCTTTGTTGTAATCGTAAAAAGTGAAACGAAAAACGTGAGACGAAAAAAATCGTCTTGCATTTCCCGTCTTCCGTTTCTCGTTTTCCGTTTCACGTTAAATACGATGCATAAATCTAAACACATCTTCGTGCTGTAAATAGATTTTTATTCTTAATGTTTCGGCGACTTTGTTCATCTCTTCCTGAATAACTTTGAGATCTTTTTGTGAAGAGGTAATATCTATTACCATAATCATGGTAAAAAAATCGCCAAGAAGTTTCTGACTGAGATCCTGTATATCGCAGTTCGCATCACCTAATGCTTTGGTAACTCCTGCAACAATTCCCGGGTGATTCAATCCAAAAGAGGTTAAGATAACACGCCCCGATGATGGATCTCCCTTCTCAAATTTGTAATCACCACCCAGCATCTCAACCCGTTTGCGCACAAGTTCTTTAACTGACTCCGGAGTAGCTTTATCTCCCAATTCATTTAATGCTTCGAAAGTAATTTGTCTAATTTCATCTTCTGAAAGCTTCACGGTTTAATTCCCTTATATTCGTTCTGTAGAAATCGTAAAGATTTATTTGCTATATCTAAATTTTTCTCAATTGCGAAATCTTCTGCGTTTTGAACAGCGCCTCTGTAAAAGCGGAGCCAGACCAGTTCTCCTACAGCAATTCCATCAAATGCCCTTTTTTCGATGAATGAATTGATTGTCCAGTATCCGGCAAGCGCATTCCATGCAAAAGACATCAATCCTGATAAAATTTTCCCGGAATAGATTGCACCTGCGCCGGGCAAAATATATGAAATTACCTTTGCAAATGTTACAGAAACTTTGGCTTTTTCTGTGTTTTCAGCTAATAATTTCAGCTCGTGATAAGGATTTATCAGAGCAAATGATTTAGCAGCACTCTTCCAATCATCAGCGAACATAAACGCCCAGCCGCGCCAATAATTGATCGAGTCTTTCTTATTGCTAAATCGTTCATCCTTTTCCAGTTCATCGCATAACTGAAGCGCCCGTTCGGTAGTCCGCCGGAGAATATTTGAGCGAATGATCTGAGTTTTTGTATTAAAGATTTCATCCTCATTACGGGCATTCAATTCTGCAAATAAAAAATATCGGATCGATTCATCGAACTTAGCACCAGCTTTATAACTCTCTGCGATTTTAAAGTTTGCTTCATACTGGTAGGATTTAGTTGAATCGAAAAAGAGCACACGTTTGAATTCAGTTATCGCATCAAAATATTGTTTTTGATTGAACAGACTATTTGCATAATCAAATTGAAGAGATAAATAATCCTGCCCTTTTAGTACAAAAGCCATTGAGAACAAAAGCAATATGTATGTGATACGAACCCGCATCCTACCACTCACTCTTTGGTAAAAAATAGTTTCTCTGTTCGAAGTATAGTTTTACCTCATTATTAAAATTAAATTGTATACGGGCATTATAAATTTGTGCAGATGATGCAGAGCCGTAAATTGTTCCTCCATACGATAAAAGAGCCAGCCCGCCAAATATGTAACCTCTGGTATTGTGCTGTGCGTTAAAATTATCAATCATAAGGTAAACGAGCACCCCGTATGTCAAAAACGACGTGATACCGTCCCCGATTTCTCCTGTATAAATTTTACCAGCACCTGGAATCAGGGCGGAAAGCAAAGCTGCAGTAACAGGATTTTTAGACTTCGGAAATTTTTTCTGATAATAAAATTTAGATAATTGCGATTGTACAGAATCCGGGAAAGGTTGGAGTAATACATTTTCATTAGGAAGAGTCGAATTGTCAAAAAAGTAAGTTGAGAATTTTAATCGTTCGACTTCATCTTTGTATCTGAGTGATTGATAATTTGGCTGTTCTGCAAGCTGGCGGAATGTCTTGAAATCGCTTTGAAAGAAATTGGATTTAAAAAACATCAGGCGTGCTTCATCCGAAAGTGAAGAACTAAAGAACAAACCCTTGAAATTATCTTCAGCCTCGGTGAACCGGCTAATCTTATAAAAACTGTTTGCATACCTGAACTGAACCGAATCGTTACTGTAAAACTTGAGATATTCCCTGAACTCGTTTGCAGCCCGTAAATAATCTTTCTCCTGATATAGATGATTCCCGAATCTCAACCGTTGATAAGGAGAAAATAAGCTGTTTCCCGAATCGATTTGACAGAAACCGTCTGTCAGCGGAATTATTATCAGAGCAAGTAAAATGACATATGGCGTGATTATAATAGAAGATATTTTTGAAGTGTTCAATAGTTTCACGGCAGATTACAATTTTATTTTTTCTGAATGAAGTGTGTAGTTGGATGCCGGATCAAAATATTTTTTTGAAGACAATAACGGATAATGATTCGATCCTTTAAAAAAATTTATATCGCGCGTAAATCTGTCTGCGAACATCAATGTACCCTTGAATATGTTTGTTTCCCTAACAGCACTTATAAAGAATGATGAACATGAGGGAGAAAACGCGCAATTGTCTCCGTCAAGATCAGAAACAAAAAAGAAATATGCGTTACGTATAACCGAAAGAACCGTCAATCCAAAACCAGATTTATCAATAGTATAATCATGAGACTGATGAGTGGGAAGCTCAAAAGAAACTTGTTTAGATTCCCACTTCACCCAATCATTCTGTGCCGATAGTGATATTGCGGTAATGAAAATAATTATAAAGAGCGACTTCATATTTTACTACTCGGCATCTTTGCTACTTCGTAACTCACACTTAGTCCTTCAATAATTCCCGGGCAATTACAATTCTTTGAATCTCAGATGTTCCTTCATAGATCTCGGTAATTTTCGCATCGCGCAGATATCTTTCAACCAGATACTCTCTCACGTAACCATATCCGCCGTGAATTTGTATCGCTTCAAGCGCACATTCCACTGCTATTTTAGAAGCATACAATTTTGCCATTGCAGATTCTTTAACATGTTTTTTCCCTGCATCTTTCAAAGCTGCCGCCTGTAGAGTTAAAAGTTTTGCGGCTTCAACCTTGGTTGACATGTCGGCCAGTTTGAATTGAATTGCCTGATGATGGGCAATTTCCGTTCCGAATGCTTTTCTGGTTTTGGCATATTTAGTGGAAACTTCAAGTGCGCCTTCTGCAATTCCAACAGCTTGAGAAGCAATTCCAATTCTTCCACCATTGAGAGTTTCCATTGCAAAATTAAATCCTTTACCAACTTCCCAAATAACATTTTCTTCAGGCACTCTGCAATTTTCAAAAGTCAACGAGCAAGTATCACTGCTGCGGATTCCAAGTTTATCTTCTTTAACACCATGTCCAAAACCGGGTGTTCCTTTTTCAACTAAAAAGGTTGTTATACCGTGATGGGCTTTCTCTTTATCGGTCTGAGTTACAACCAAATAATAATCAGCAGATGTTCCGTTGGTGATCCAGTTTTTCATTCCGTTAATAACCCAATGATCTCCATCTTTAACCGCAGAAGTTTGTTGATGTGTAGCATCACTTCCGGCTTCGGGTTCTGAAAGAGCAAACGCTCCAAGTTTTTCTCCGCGCGCAAGTGGTTTCAAATATTTTTCTTTAATGAAATCACTTCCCCACTTTTCCAATCCATAACAAACCAAGGAATTATTTACAGACATAATTACACCAAGACTGGCATCAACTTTGGAAATTTCTATCATCGCCAAGACATAACTCACGGCATCTAAACCCGCACCATCATACTGCGGTGCGACCATCATCCCCATAAATCCAAGTTCGCCTAGTTTTTTAACAATTTCGGTAGGATACTCTGCTTCTATATCGCGCTTTACAGCAGATGGTGCAATTTCAGATTCCGCAAACTCACGTGCGGTTTGTTGAATCATCAATTGTTCTTCGGTTAATTCGAAATTCATCTGTTCTCCAAAATTTGATTTATTTTTATTAATTTGAATGCAAACTAAAGAATGCCTCTCCAAATTTCAATTTTTCTCGATACTAAATAGTTGCCGAATTACTCGTTATTTTGTCACTTTGAGAGTTCATGCCTATATTTGCATCGGATGAACACAAAAGGAAAAAAAATACAGTTAAAAGGGTTAACACTGCCTGAGCTTCAAAATTACTTTGTTTCTATTGACGAGCCGAGATTCCGTGCGCAGCAAGTTTTCAATTGGATGTACAACCACCTTTCGACTGATTTTTCGGAAATGGAAAATCTCTCTAAGGAACTCAGACAGAAACTTGTTACGAACTGCGAACTGCAAACTTTAAACTTAATAACTACACAGGCTTCGCCATCAAGCGGTACAAAAAAATATTTATTTTCAACTCATGATAACCGCAAAATCGAATCTGTTGTTATACCGGAGAAAGATAGAAATACGCTTTGCATTTCAACTCAGGTTGGTTGCCCGCTCGATTGCAAATTCTGTGCAACCGGTCTGATGGGTTATAAAAGAAATCTATCTACCGGCGAAGTTATTGACCAATATTTACTCGCGGCTAAAGAATACGGTAAAGAGAATATTACGAATATCGTTTTTATGGGGATGGGTGAGCCGCTTTTGAATTATGGCACTACACTGAAGAGCATTGAGATTTTTACACATGAATTGACAAAGGCCTTAAGCAGGAAAAGAATAACAGTTTCAACTGCGGGAATTGCGCCGAAGATAATTGACCTGGCAGACAGAAATTTAAGGGTTAAACTCGCCTTCTCACTTCATTCAGCCTTTGAAGATGTCCGTACTCAAATAATGCCGATTAATAAAAAATATTCTCTAAAGCAAAATGTGGAAGCGCTGAAGTACTATGCAAAAAAAACAAAAACCCGCATCACTTTTGAATATACGATGCTGAAAGATCTCAATGACCGGCCAAAAGATGTGAAAGCACTGACTGCACTTTGTAGTTCACTTCCTTCTAAAATCAACATTATTCCTTTTAACAGTATCAGGCATATGAATCCAGGAGGAATTTCAGCTGAACTGGAACCCACCGCTCTGAATGATATTCATCTCTTCGCAGATAAACTTCGCAATAATAACATAACAGTAATGATTCGAGAAACTCAGGGTGATGATATTGCAGCGGCGTGCGGACAACTGGCGGTAAGGGCTAATTAGTTAATCTTGCCTGAAATAATTTTAGATCTTCCGGTGTATCAAAGTCTTTTAGTATTTGCGGGTATGTACAATTCCAGTTTTTCTTTTTTGTTAAACCGTCATCTCTTATCAACCGCAGTATATGATTTTCCGGGCTTGAAATAATTTTTTCGAATATAGTTTTTTTGAACATTACAGGATGACCCTCTTTTTCTTCGAAGATTGGTTGGATCCAGTCGTATTTCTCATCAAGCTGAGAAATAAATTCTTTATAAAATTTTTCCTTATGAAATGGCTGGTCAACAAAGTGAAATAACACCCAATCTGCATCAGAGAGTTCTTTCAACCCGGTTTGAAGTGAACAGAACATTCCTTTTTCATAATCGGGATTAACAATAATTTTAACTCGTGGGAATAGATTATTTTCAATGAAGGCAAACTTGATCGTATCTTCAACTTCTATACTTTTGTGTCCGGTAACAATAATTACATTTTCGCAAACATCAAGAAGCTTTTTTGTAATAAGAACGATGAATGGATTGTTATTGTAATCCATCAAAGGTTTAAAATCACCCATTCTTTTAGATAAGCCCGCCGCTATCAGTAATCCGCTAATCTTTTTTTTAATCATATCAGAATAAATATCAATTATACCAGGCACTGGAAAGCTAGTTGCCTTCAGTATGGTTTATCTTAATAGAGATTCCCCTTGAATTATTTCCCATGGCTATATACCGGTAAATTACCATTTAATTTTACTGCAACATTTTTTTCAATTGATCAGCATTAACTGCTTCCAATTCTTTATTCCAACTCCGCAATGAAGACATATCTTTCAATCCATTACCTGTAAAAAGAAGCAAGGCTGTTTCATTATTCGATTTGTTGAAGGTAGTATATTTTCTGAATGCCGCAAAAGCTGAAGATGAAGACGGTTCTAGAAGTAAACCATATTCTTGAGCAACATATTTTTGAGCATCCAATATTTCCGCATCGCTTACTTCAACAGCATCACCATTGGATTTCACAATTGCATCGTAAGCCATGTATAAACATCTTGGTGCACCTGCGCAGATTGAATCGGCCACACTCGAAGCAGGCTTGTATTCAAATTTTTGATTTGATTTATATCTCACAACAGCATTACCTCCCGCAGCTTGAACGCAAATCAGTTTCGGTATTTTTTCAATCCAGCTAAGTTCTTTCAACTCCCATAATCCTTTGTAAAGTCCTGAGAGAATTACACCATCACCCGTAGGGACAAAAATAATTTCAGGCATGAATCCTTTTGTCGAAATAAAAATATCATAAGCGGCAGATTTTTTCCCCTCAATTGTAAGTGGATTATATGCAGTGTTACGGTTATACCATTTTCTTTCTGCTGAGATCTCAAGACAGGTATCAAAAGCCAGATCATAGTCGCCATCTACTAAATATATTTCTGCACCATAAGATTGGATCTGTATTCTTTTTGCTTCGGGAATGTTTTTGGGAACGAATATGACCGAACTTAGACCTAATCGTGCACAAATTCCAGCAAGAGAAGAGCCAGCATTTCCTGTGGAGGCGGCAGCAATCTTATCAATTCCAAGCTGAATAGCCTTGAGAGCAACCAGACCTGACGCACGATCCTTATACGACAATGTCGGGTTGCGAGTGTCATCTAATACTTGAAAACTTTTCCCTTCGTACGATAATTCTTGCAAACAATTTTTTGCTAGAGAAATTCTTGCCAGAGTGTTGTCATCTACACCTTTTATTTTGTCGTTCTCAAATTCAAGAGGCCACAGATAGCCGTAATTCCAGAATTTCCCCGGCGACAGTTTTAGAAATTCCTCTTTTGAATGATCTTTTTTAATAGACTCATAATCATACTCAATGCGAAGAACTCCACGCAACGGCTGGTTCTTTTCAATCGAACCGCATTCTGGGCAGAGATATATTAAGCGACTCTCTATATCATCCTTATCAAAGGTCTTTCCGCAATCGAAACATTTGTAAATGTATTTTTTCATATTTCATATAAGGAATAGCACGCAGATTTTTTATGATTATTATGATTAATTATGATCTTAATAAATCATAAACGATCATAATGATCCGCGTTCCATTTTTTGTTTTACATTGTTAATCCCATAATTGCTTTTGCCGTGTGAAGACGATTCTCCGCCTCATCAAATACAATTGATATACTCGGATTATCCAGAATTTCATCGGTTACTTCATTATTTCTATCTGCCGGGAGGGCATGCATTAATTTAACGTTCTTATCAGCCAGTTTAATTTTCTTATCGTCGCATATCCAGTTTTTATATTTCTCAAGATTACTTTTCATTTCTTTTTTGCATTCATCTTCATTCGCCAGATAATGTTCCTCTTCATAATAGCCAAAACCTCCCCAGTTTTTCGGAACAACAATGTGAGCGCCTTCAAATGCCTCGTCCATATTATTAGTGAAGCGTAAACTTCCTCCCCCTTCTTTAGAATTCAATTGAGCTTTCTCAACAATATTTTTACTCAGCGGAAATTCCTTTGGATGTGCGACGGTAACATCAATTCCGTAACGGGGAAACAAGAGAATCTGTGTCTGAGGAACGCTTAGTGGTTTCGAATGTGTGGCTGCATAAGCCCACGAAACAGTAACTTTTAATCTTTCGGTATTTCTACCCATATGTTCAAAGATAGTCATCAAATCTGCAAGTCCCTGAAATGGATGATAGACATCATCCTGAAGCGACATAACAGGTTTTCGTGAATACTGAGCGAGTTCATTCAAATATTTGTTGCCGACTCCATAGAAACAATTTCTGCATGCTATGCCGTGACCCATACGGCTAAGAATTATAGCCGTGTCTTTTGCAACTTCACCATGTGTGATCTGCATTTTGTCCGGGGTCAGATCATGAGCATGTCCGCCAAGCTGAGTCATTCCTGCTTCCATCGAGTTTCTTGTACGGGTTGACTGTTCAAAAAACATCATGAATAAAGTTTTATATGGCAGCCAGAGTGTCTGCTCTTCAGCGTAGAATTTTTTCTTCAAGTCGAACGCAGTCTCGAAAACTATATCGAGTTCTTCTTTTGTCCAGTTGTCTTCTGTTATAAAATGTCTTCCTTTAAATCGTGTTTCCATTTATAGCTCCTTATTATTAATAGAACGCTGATAACACAGATGAAACTGATCTTCACAGATTAATCAGAGGGAATCCGTTGAATCTGTTTTATCCGTGTGCTATTTCTTCTAAATATTTTCAATCAACTCGAATGGGAACAACGAATAAAATTTTGTTGCCTTAAGCAGATCGTTCAGTATAAGTTCTTCTTTGGATGAATGAGCGAGTTCCTCTTTGCCCGGCGCAAAACCAATTGTCGGAATTCCAAAATGTCCAGCCGTTGCAACACCATTTGTCGAGAAACTCCACACACCGCTTTTAGCTTTTCCAATCGATGCTTTTGAGGTTCTCATAGCCGCATCAACTAACGGATGTTTTTCATCGTAAACCCATGTCGGAAAATATGCTTCCTGTGTAAAGCTGGTTCCCTTCCAACTGACACCTTCAACATTTGGAATGGAAATTTTTGCATCGCTTTTATGTTTCTTGATTATCTCTTTCAATTCTTTTATGACAGAATTTTTGTTTTCGCCAATTGTCATTCTTCTATCAAGATGAATCTGGCAAAAGTCTGATACTGAACAGGTAGAGGGTGCTTTCGAAACAATCTGACTTACGGTTACCGATCCTTTACCAAGCGGCTGTTTTGGTTTTAGTTTTTTGTCGAGCCTCTCTATCTCGGCAACAATCGGCATCATCTTATAGATTGCGTTTATGCCCTTCTGGTTATGCGCTCCGTGAGCGGATTTTCCGGTTGCAGTAATTTTCAGTTCCATTCTGCCGCGTTGTCCACGGTAAACTTTAAGATCGGTCGGTTCGCCAAGCACAACGTAATCAGGCTTTATTCCTTCGTTGGCAATTATGTGATAGAGAGGATAACCATCTGCATCTTCTTCCAGCACCGAACCGACAACATAAAGAGTGAAAGGAAAGTTATTGCCGTAAATTTGTTTCAGTACTTTCCCTGCTATCATAAATCCAGCCATAGCAGGTTTCTCATCAACTACACCGCGACCGTACATTTTGCCATTTACAATTTGGCCCCCAAATGGTGGATGCGCCCAAGTCTCGGTCTCGGTTACTTTCACCGTGTCAATATGCGCATCAAACAAAATTTTAATCGGCCCGTTTCCAATTCTTCCAATTGCATTTCCGAATCCATCGTGATACGCTTCATCAAACCCGAATTCCTTCATTTTAGAAACAATGAATTCAACTATTTCCTTTTCCTCACCGCTGTAACTTTTTATCTGAATTAGTTTCTGAATTAACGAAAAGAGATTTTCCTTTTCGCTTTCAACCGCGCTGAATAATTTTCCTTTCATTGAATTTTCCATTTAGCAACCATCTGATTTTATTTTAGAAATATTTTTAGCCGTTAATCTGATTTTTGTGTTTTCTGTCGAACCCACCTGACACTTTGCAGCCAGCGGTGTATCAGAGTAACAGAAAATTTTAATAGGAAATTACAAAATTGCTTTCACACTTAATACCGTTATGTCTTATATTTATTATTAACAAGAATAATTTTGGGATTTATTATGTCGGATAAGATGCAGCCAATTCCATTTGAAAGTCTAACCAACTGGATCATTTCCGAATATGTCAGTCAAAAGACAATATTCGGAATTCCTTCATCAAAATTTCATCTTGCTAAAATCACCGGGGATGAGAAAATCTTTGGTGAGATACTTGAGACTCCATTTGGACCGGCTGCCGGGCCACATACACAGATGACTCAAAACATTATCTGCGCCTATCTGGTTGGCGGAAGGTTTTTTGAGCTCAAGACAGTACAAAAAATGGATGACTTGAAAATTGATAAACCGTGCATTGATGCTCAAGATGAGGGGTACAACGTTGAATGGTCGCAGGAACTTTCACTGGATGAGTCTTATTCGGAATATCTAAAAGCATGGATCCTGCTTCATGTCCTGAAAGAAATTCTAAAGCTTTCACAATCCGAGAGAGGATTTGTTTTCAACATGAGTGTTGGTTACGATCTGGATGGAATTAAAACTGAAAGGATGAACAGATTTATTGAGGATTTGAAGGATGCATCAAAGAATGAATTATTTACTTTATACAAATTTCAATTGGTGAATCATCTTCGGAATAAATCTACGAACCAATTATTAAGAGAGAATTTTTCTCTCAGTGAGGAAAAGATTGAAGAGATCATTCAGAAGATAGAAAAAATCTCACCTCAGATTTCCAATTCAGTTACACTTTCCACAATGCATGGCTGTCCGCCGCAGGAAATTGAGGCAATTGCCAAATATCTGATTCAAGAAAAAAATCTGCACACTTATATTAAGTTGAATCCGACACTCTTAGGATACGATTTCGTTCACAACACACTTCATAGACTCGGATACAAATATATTACTCTCGATAAAAGTTCTTTCGATCATGATCTTCAATATAGAGATGCTATTCCAATGATTAACCGCCTGCGTGCTTTTGCCTCTGCAAACAATAGAGTTTTTGGAATAAAGCTTTCGAATACACTCGGAGTGAAAAATACAATCAAAACTTTACCCGGCGATGATATGTACATGTCCGGAAGATCAATTTTTCCGTTAACAGTAAATCTTGCGAACAAACTGGCAACCGAGTTTAACGGAGAGATAAATATTTCCTATTCAGGAGGCGCCTCCAATCATAACATTCAGGAAATTCTTCAAACAGGAATTTCACCTATTACTTTTGTTACAGATCTATTGAAACCCGGGGGATATCTGCGGTTATCACAAATAACCGAGACAGCTGAAAAAATTTATCTGAAGAATAAGCGCGGTAACAAAATAAATTTGCCGGTGCTAAAAACAGTAGCAGAAGAATCACTTTCGGAAATAAATTATTCAAAAGAGAAACGGGAAATAAATTCTATCAAGATCCCTAAGAGTTTACCACTCTTTGACTGTTTTATTGCACCATGTCAGGAGGCTTGTCCGATACATCAGGATGTTGCTTCTTACGTCAGATTAGTTGAACAGAAAAGATACGATGAGGCGTATGAACTGATCGTTTCTAAGAATCCACTGCCTCATATAACCGGTTATATTTGTGATCATCAGTGTATGTACCATTGCACCAGATGGGATTATGACGAGCCCGTATTGATCAGAGATCTTAAAAAAGAAGCAGCCGAAAATGGATACCGGTCTTATCTTAAAAAATTCAAAACAGATTTTCTTGATATCCAGAATAACATCAAGATTGCTATAATTGGTGGTGGTCCTTCGGGTTTGTCCGCCGCATACTTTTTGGCCAAAGCCGGATTTGATGTTACCATTTTCGAACGGGAGATGAACGCTGGCGGCATAGTGAAAAATGTTTTACCAAAATTCCGCTTGCCCCAGGAAGCAATCGAGAAAGACATCGAATTTATTGAGAAGCATGGAATCAGATTTATTTTCGGAATGGATCCGAATTTTTCAACGAAGGAGTTAAAGAAGGAAGGATTTAAATACATTTATATCGCAATTGGTGCCGATGCCTCAAATAAAATTCAATTGATAGACGAGGATGAAAATATTATCGGCGCGATAGATTTTTTAAAAGATTTTCACAACGAGCAAATTTTTACACCTGGAAAATCCGTAGCAGTTATCGGCGGCGGTAATTCCGCAATAGATAGCGCCCGTGCGGCAAAACGTTACGATAGCGTTGAAAAAGTATATCTTATTTACCGCAGAACTAAAAAGGAGATGCCCGCTGACAAAGAGGAATTTCATTCGGCATTGAAGGATGGTGTTGAGTTCAAAGAATTATTGCTTCCTATCAAGTTGTTTAAAGGAGTTCTGACCTGCCAGAAAATGAAGCTTGACGAGATTGGTCCGGACGGGCGGAAAAATGTTGTACCAATTGATGGAGAGTTCATAAATATTAAGATTGATACCGTGATCTCAGCCATCGGAGAACGTGTTGATACAAGTTCGCTTCTGGAAAATAATATTCCTTTAGACCAAAATAGAGTGATAGTTAAGAACTCGAACGAAACAATGATTGAGAATGTTTTTATTGGCGGAGATGCATTACGCGGACCATCAACTGTGGTTGAGTCGATAGCAGACGGGAAAATTGCAGCCGAAGCCATTATCCGGAAAGAAAATCTTGAGAATTTAATACGGCCTGTTAAAAATTATTTGGCCGATGATCAGAAACATTTCGATGATATCAAAAACAGAAGAGGTGAAATTAATAACCAGGACCATGCAAACCTTCACTCTGAAGCTGGAAGATGTCTGGGATGTAATTTCATCTGCAATAAATGCGTGGAGGTTTGCCCTAATCGTGCCAACATCTCGGTCGAAATCAACTCACCACTGTTCAAAGATAAATATCAGATCATTCATCTGGATGCATTATGTAATGAGTGCGGTAACTGTGCAACATTCTGTCCTTATCAGAGCGCACCTTACAAAGACAAGATAACATTATTTATCACTGAAGAAGAATTCAGGAACAGTGGCAACGATGGATTTTTCTTAAAAAAGAACGGGCAAGAGTCATCGGCTGAAGTCAGATTGAATCAGAAAAATGGAACGGTCGTATTTGACGAGAATGGAGAAATGATTAAATCATCATTCGGTGATTTGAAAGAGAGTGAACGATTAGCTCAGTTGTTTAAGAATTTATATGTGAACTATACATATTTGTTAGTTAATAACTGAATCATATGGCTCCCCGGCTTAGGTCAGATCGACATGACAAGAATAGCAACTGTCATTTCGAATATGAGCAGAGCAAATGTGAGAAATCTTAGAACATGAAAGATCATCACTACTACATTTACCTTCTTACGAATTGGAATAATAAAGTCATTTACGTTGGTATGACAAATGACTTAATCCGCAGAATGTTTGGACACAAGAACAAACTTGCAGATGGATTTACAAAGAAATATAATGTAGATAATTTAGTTTATTACGAAGAAACTTCGGAAGTGCAAACAGCAATTGCCCGAGAAAAGGAAATTTAAAAATGGGGAAGAGATAAGAAGAATCTATTAGTTGAAAGGATTAAGTTCGGAAATAAGCGTGAAATCCTGTGTTATTTCAAAATATTAGGAATAATCCCGTTTTATCGTACATTTGCACAGAAAATTGTGTGAAAATATGAATATCCTTGTTACCGGAGGTTCCGGTTTTCTTGGTATTAATTTAATAAGATACTTAGTTAACAAAAATTATGAAGTAGCTTCACTGGATCTGGCCGATTTTGATTATCCCGACATGAAGGATAAAGTCAAAGTTATTAAAGGTGACATCCGCAATCATGTCATTGTTGAAACTGCAATGGAAGGAATTGATGTTGTAGTCCACACTGCAGCAGCACTTCCGCTCTATACCCCGGAAGAGGTCAATTCTACCGACGTCAAAGGAACACGTGTATTGCTTCACCAGGCATTCAAAAATAAAGTTGATCGTTTTGTCCATATCTCTTCAACCGCAGTATATGGAATACCAGATCATCATCCAATTTGCGAAACAGATAGAGTTGATGGCGTGGGTCCATATGGTAAAGCAAAAATTAAAGCTGAAAATGTCTGCATGGAATTTCGTGATAAAGGAATGTGCGTACCAATTATCAGGCCCAAATCATTTATCGGTCCGGAACGGCTTGGTGTATTTGCACTGTTTTACGATTGGGCAAAGGACGGTAAAAATTTTCCAATGATTGGAAGTGGAAATAATCGTTATCAACTATTGGATGTGGAGGATTTGTGTGAATCCATCCATAGTTGCCTGACTTTACCAGGGTTAATTGTGAACGATATTTTTAATATCGGGGCAAAAGAGTTTACGACAATGAAGGAAGATTATCAGGCTGTTCTCGATTATGCCGGGTTCGGCAAGAAGATTATTGGTCTTCCGGCAAAACCAATTATTACCACGCTTAAATTTTTAGAGCTGTTAAAACTTTCCCCGCTTTACAAATGGGTTTACGAAACCGCATCGAAAGATTCTTTCGTCTCAATCGAAAAAGCTGAAAAGGTATTGAACTTTTCTCCCAAATATTCGAACAAGGATGCTCTGATAAGAAACTACAAATGGTATCTGGAAAATCAGGCTTCATTTGAGGGTCAATCTGGTATCAGTCATCGTGTGCCCTGGAAACAGGGAATTCTTTCGATAGCAAAATGGTTCTTCTAAAGTGTAGAACGTAGAGTGATGAGTACAGAGTGAGGATTTCGAAATTTCATTCACTCTACACCCACCACTCTTTACTCTACACTTTTTTCTTATATTTGAAAACAGAAAACAAAATTAAAAGAGGAAATAAAATGGCGAGTAAAAAAGATTTTTTGAAAGAAACTATTCAACATTTTGATATAAAAAAGCATAATGTAATTAGCTTGGTCGATTCGATGAAAAAGATGGCTTTTAGCGCACGCGACCTGAACCGTGCTGCACAAATTTATGACAGGATGTTAAACGATAAAGATTGCGCAGTTATTCTTACGCTTGCAGGAAGTTTATTCAGCGCAGGATTAAAAAAGGTTGTTTTTGATCTGGTTAATAATAACATGGTAGACGCAATTGTATCAACCGGCGCAATTATGGTTGATCAGGATTTCTTTGAGGCTCTTGGATTCAAACATTATATCGGAACACCGTTCGTAGATGATAATGTTATGCGCGATCTTCACATCGACAGAATTTACGATACATTTATTGACGAAGACGAACTGCGCATCTGCGACGATACTACGGCAAAAATATTTGATTCACTCGAGCACAGACCTTATTCGTCACGCGAGTTGCTCTGGCACTTTGGCAAATACCTGGATGAGAACGGCGAACCGAAAGTTGATGACAGCGTGATTTATGCCGCATATAAAAAGAATGTCCCGATTTTTGTTCCTGCATTTTCCGACTGCTCTGCCGGATTCGGAATTGTAATGCATCAGGCTAAAAATCCTGAGAGCCATGTATCGATAGATTCCGGGAAAGACTTTCTTGAACTGACACAAATAAAACTGAAGAATAAAGAAACCGGAATTTTCATGATTGGCGGCGGTGTACCTAAAAACTTTACTCAGGATATTGTTGTTGCAGCTGAACTTCTTGAAGAAGATGCATCGATGCATAAATACGCAGTTCAAATTACAGTTGCAGATGTTCGCGATGGCGCATTGTCTTCATCAACTTTAAAAGAAGCAAGCTCATGGGGTAAGGTTGAAACCACATTTGAGCAGATGGTTTACTCGGAGGCAACTCTTGCAATGCCGTTAATTGCCGGTTACGCATATCATAAAGGCGCTTGGAAAAACAGAATTCCAAAAGAACTTAGTTTGATATACGCAAAAGAAAAAGTGTAAAGATGATCTCTTCTGTTGAGTAATAAAAAAACCCGATTCATGGAATCGGGTTTTTTGTTTTAGCAACTACTTTCATCTCACGTCTTGCTTTTCACGTTTCACGTCACTTCATCAACACCATCTTTTTAGTCTCTATAAAATTTCCCGCTCTAATTGTGTAGAAATAAATACCGCTGGAGAATTGAGAATTAAGAATTGAGAATTGAGAATTATGTGAACCTGCCTGTTGATACTCATCCACTAACTTGGTTACTTCTCTTCCTAACATATCGTAGACGGTTAATGTTACATGACTTGCCGACGGAAGCTGATAGTTGATAACAGTTGACGGATTAAAAGGATTTGGATAATTCTGGTTGAGTGAAAAAGTTGTCGGCATCAGTTCTATTACTTTTTCAACACCCGTTGTAAAATCGCTAACATATGCACGAATAAGATAAAGCCCTACTCCAGTTGAAGAGGATGACAGATAATACCAACCTGGTGTGCTGCTAGATGGATTATTTAGATAAGTCAGGCTGTAAAAATATTCACTTGGTGTATGTTCAACAACAACAATACTATTACTATTTGTACCAGTATAAACGAAAGAAACCGCAAAGGGATTACTTGCGTCAATATTTTGACTTCTTAAATCAACCTTAGCCATATTTGGCCATGGAACAGGGAATAAAGAAGTTACGGGATCTTTAACTGGAGACGATGTTCCAGTGAGCAAAAAAGGAGAAGTTATTGGCTTCCATATCCTTGATCCTTGATTCTTTGTATTATAGATATAACCGGTAATTTGTTTATCATTTCTCAAACCAACTTTAATAGAATCTAGTCTAGTGCCTGTGATACCATTAAAGAATACTGCGATTGTATCATTCGCTGATAAATCCCATGCACCTAATGCAGGCTTTGCATCTCCATCATCATACTTTATTTCTATCGGCTTATTTTGATAAGTACCGGAAGAAGTATATGAATAAGCATACGTTCCTTGAGAAAAATCATTCCTATTATTATGATACACCATGAACGTAACATTATTGTATGTGGTGCCGAAATCTGATACCGAATAGTTTATCCCAGGGGGAACATCATCCACCGCTTTATTGCTCGCTCCCGTCTTTATAGCTTTAATTTTTATACTGGAATTGCCGAGTGTATTAAAATTGATATTAAGATTTTTACCCGAAGTATAGCTGATGTATTGAGCGCCTAATTTATACACGGCGTCGCTGGCATTTGTAACATTCGGATTAACAATGGTTTTTGGCGTAACCTTAATGATATTAGAATAGTTATAACCCCATTTTGTGAAACCGGGAGATATGGATCTATCATTCAGGAAATTAGCTACCCACCAGTTACTGAGCGTTGTCACTAAATCGGAAGATGGGGAAAGACTTTGAAGATAATAATTCAATCCAGACTCACCTTTAATTTGATTTGTCAAATAATTTTTAAAAATTGAAGCGCCATACTGTTCGTAAAGATATAAACCAAATTTCGCGGCACGAGAGTAATCATTTAGTACAAGTGTGTTATCGTAACTTCTCCAATTTAGCAGATACTGATTTGTCTCGCCATTATAATAAGATTGAGTGTAGAGAGGATAGCCGCAGATTACCTCAGCCGCCAATGACCATGATTCATCAAAAAAGTTTTCATCAGAGGGGATGTAACGAAAATGAATCATATGCTGAAATTCATGAGCAAGCGTACTAAGACCGGTGTTAAGTCCTGTGGTCTTTGTCCAATCCAGTGGATTTGCATCCATAAAAAATAATTCCGCTTCGTTACTGTTGGAGTAAGTTGATTTGGGATATTGATTTATACCATGAAAATAACCTACAGTAAAGCCTCCGGTTCCTGTGACGCTGTAATTATCTTTGATATCAAATATTAGAATGATGATCCTGGGGTCTTTGTCGAAATCAGGGGGATCGCCAAATGTATCCACGTCCGTCCTAAAAATTCCTTTATTAGGATTTGCCGGGGTTTTCAAATCGAAAGCTTCTTTAACTTGTTGAACAACAGCCTCAGTAACACGTGTATTCCAGACGGAGTCAGCAACAAATATGTAGCAATTATCACCCACTTCACGACAAGTTGATGGCATTGGATAAGATGGTGTAGCGGTACCCTTTCTCAAATCGCTCACCATCCAACTCTTAGTACTAATTCCCTTAACAAAATTCCATGCTGTAGCTTTGTTTAACCTTACCGGTTTTCCCGCCTTTTCGTAATTTATACCATTAGCTTTATCAAAAGCCTCAAGCAGAGGTCTTGCATCAACGGGATAACTTTCTCCGGCGGAGAGTGCCGATTCATCAACCTTCTGAATATTCATTTTAGTCTGTGCAAATGAAATTGTAAAAACAAAAAACAGAATTGATAAATATGTTTTAAATGATTTCATGTTTCCCACGCTTTAGTTTATTTATCTTCTTTAGTTAACGGAACTACTTTTTCAACAACAATTGTTGACTCACCTTCAAGCTCTCGCAATTCATTATAGGTAACGTAAAAATAAGTACCCTGCTGTTTCCATAACTGATCACTTAATTCTTTACTGCACTGGAGAAGATAGATTTTATTATCGTCCGTATTAATTGCAAGTTTAGTGAAAGGTTCATTACCAACAACAGTAATGTAACCTCTAATTGTATTTTCTTTCCCGCAGTTACAACTGCAAGCTGTAGATAAAGCAAAGGCAGCAACTATTAAAAATAGCGGAAGAATAATTCGTATGTATCTTTTCATCATTAATGTTTCCTTCTTAATACCAAAAGTAAAATAAATAAATGAACGGTTGATTTCAAAACAGATAGTCATAGTGATCGGTTATCTGTGATCGGTGACAGGTGACCCGTAAATTCTTTTTCTTACCTCCCAAACATACACTGATCACAATTAATTTTGTTCCGCAATTCCGTCACCGTTAGAAAACTCAAATAGAAAACTCTCCTTCCCCATAAGATCTCTTAGAGTCATTTTGGAAACAACCGAGTCAACAGAATCCTGAATCATTTTCCAGAGAGACCGGACGGAACAATCAATTGAATTTGTGCAGATATCCATCGCGCCGGTGTGTGTGTTGCAGAATTCATCATCAAATAATCTTCCGCCGAGTACTTTTAGAATATCTCCGACAAGAATTTCCTGGGGTGGACGGGTTAACGTATAACCGCCAATCTGTCCGCGTGAACTTTCTAATAATCCGCCGATGCGTAAAACGCGTAAAATTTTACCGGCGTTGTGTTCGCTGATTCCTTCTGCCCGGCTGATTTCCGGAATGGTCAGAGATTTTTCAACAGAATAAAATTTTGCTATTCGAAGTAAACATCTAATACCGTATTCTTCCTGTGCGCTGAATTTCATTTGGCTTTGCAGATCAAGAGTAAGATTAAGTTCAAGAGCAAAAATACAAATCTTATTCTTGCTCTTGCACTTGCTCTGAATCTTATTCCTTAATTATTATTTAATGGTATTTTTGAACCGCATGCAACAGCGTGTACTAATTCTTTATACTTTTCGGGTGCAATTGAAGGACCCTGCGCTTTGCATAGCTGATTAAAAACATTCTTCAAATCGTCGGCAATTTCATATGCATCTCTTCCTTCGATATGATGACGCGGCATTGTGAAAATGACTTCACTATTCTTAAACAGTGCCATAAACGGTGAGGAGGGGGGCAGATCGGAAAGAAATTTATTTCTTAAATAATCTACAGCCGCGCGGTCCTGCCCGGCGAACACGGTTACAAGCCGGTCGGGAATAATGTTGTTTTGAAGAGATAGCGCGGCAGCAGGTCGTGCACTGCCAGCAGCGCATCCGCAAACCGAATTTATTAAAACGAAAACTGTCTTATCATCTTTTGGAGAAACGAGATCCTCAACCAATTGCGGAGTAGTTGCCTCTTCAAATCCGACAAATACTAATTCATCACGCATAGGCTGAACTGATTGCGGATCGTAAATTGGTGCACTTTGATTTATGTTAAACATGTTGCTTCCTTTCTGTTATTAAATTCTATGGTTTCACGTCAGACCGAGCGAAGTCGAGGTCAGTTACGACGAAGAATTTCATACTCTTTACCACACTCAGAGTGACAAATATTTTTATAAAAATCCTAATTCAAGTTTTGCCTCGTCGGTCATCTTATCCATACTCCAGGCTGGTTCCCAAACCAGATCAACGTAAACTTCCTTCACGTTTTTTACTTTTTTAATTTTTTCTTTCACATCACCCGGCAAACTTCCTGCAACGGGGCAAGCCGGAGAAGTTAATGTCATTTTGATGTATGTATTTCCTTCATCATCTATCTTAATTCCGTAGATCAATCCCAATTCCCAAATATCAACCGGAATTTCCGGATCGAAACATGTTTTAAGAACCGAGATAACGGCCTGCTCTAATTTTCCTTTGTCTACCATATTTTTCTCATCAGTATCATTTTGGGGCTATTCAAAAAGTTAATTTTGTCATTTCGAATCCGATTTATCGGGTGAGAAATCTTAGTTATTGTTTAGATCCCTCAGTCACTTCGTTCCTTCGGAATGACATTTTCAAATAAATAGATATCCTTCCTCTATATGCGGTAATCATGCGAACATCTTTTTTACTTTGTGAATTCCAAGCACAAGTTTATCAATTTCTTCCTTTGTGTTATAAAATGCGAACGAAGCGCGTGCTGTAGCCGAGACATTGAACCGTTTCATAATGGGCTGAGTACAATGATGCCCTGTGCGTATCGCAATTCCATCTGTATCAATGATCGTCCCGATATCGTAAGGATGAATCCCTTCAATTATAAATGAGATCACTGACGCCTTCTCTTTTGCAGTTCCTATAATCCGCAGTCCTTCAATTTGCGAAAGTTGTTCTGTTCCATACTGAAGGAGAAAATTTTCGTGTTCAATGATACTATTTCTGTCAAATTGATTCAGGTAATCTATAGCCGCCCCTAATCCTATGCCTCCAGCGATGTTTGGTGTGCCTGCTTCGAATTTTCTAGGAATATCATCGAATGTTGTTTCTTCAAAAGTAACTGTTCGAATCATATCTCCGCCGCTCTGATATGGCGGCATCATTTCTAAATATTCAGTTTTGCCGTATAGAACTCCAATGCCGGTTGGACCAAAAATTTTATGACCGGAGAAGGCGTAGAAATCGGCATCAAGCTCCTGTACATCAATTTTGTAATGAGGAACAGCCTGCGCGCCATCAAGCAAAACAGGTACACCGCGGGAGTGGGCTATCTCAATTATTTTTTTTACCGGATTCACAGTACCAAGCGAATTAGAAATATGAACAACCGAGACAAGCTTAGTTTTCTCATTTATCATTTTTTCGAAAGCATCCATATCGAGTTCACCTTCATCGGTGATTGGAATCACTTTCAGATTTATTTTTTTTCTTCCGCTCATCAACTGCCATGGAACTATATTAGCATGATGTTCCATGTGAGAGATAAGAACTTCATCGCCGTCCTTAAAGTGTTTAGCCCGGCAAAGTGATGAAGCAACAAGATTAATTGCTTCTGTGGTCCCGCGAACAAAAACAATTTCAGAAACACTCATAGCATTTATTAATTCTTTTACTTTGAGACGTGCTGTTTCATATTGTTCGGTAGCCAGTTCACTCAGAAAGTAGAGGCCGCGGTGAATGTTGGCATTATCGAAAGTATAATATTGAGTCAGTGCATCAATAACGGCCTGAGGTTTCTGAGACGTAGCTGCGTTATCCAGATAGACAAGCGGTTTACCGTTCACCAATCTTTTTAGAATTGGGAAATCGCCCCGGATTTCATCAACATCAAATTTTCGCTTCACTTCCGGAATTGTAGTTATCACTATTCACCTTTTAATGGAACACAGATTTAACTGATCAAACTGATATAAACAGATTTATCCGCTCTAATCTGTTTTATCTGTTCAATCTGTGTGCTATTTATTTTCTATTTCAACACGGTGCAAATGTTCAAATATCATATGATTAATTTGTTCTTTCAGCGGCTCTATCTTGATTGTTTCAATCACATCATTTGCGAATGCACGTATCAGCATCGACTTGGCCAGCTCCTGCGGTACGCCGCGTGAACGAATATAAAATTCTGATGTTTCATCAAGATGCCCGACAGTTGCACCATGAGAGCACTTAACGTCATCGGCAAAAATTTCAAGTTGTGGTTTTGTATCGATTGTAGCTGTTTTTGAAAGCAAAATTGTTTTGTTCTGCTGATAGGCATTTGTCTTTTGCGCATCCTGACGAACAATAATTTTTCCATTAAACACGCCTCGTGAATGATCATCAAGTATTCCCTTGTAGACCTCATTGCTCATGCAGTTTGGTTTTGCGTGATCTATAAAAGTATGATTATCCATATGCTGTTTTTCATTTGCCATGTATAAACCGTAGTAGTGCGTTTCAATGTTTTCAGCATTCAGAACAGAATTGATATCGTTACGTACAATCGCCCCGCCGAAGTTAACATTATAGTGATTGAACACACTGTTTTTTTTCTGATGCGCCTGCACTTTTTCAATGTGGTAAGAATCAAGATTTTCATTCTGGACCTTGCATAGATCTACTAACGCGTATTCATCAACAAACACTTCAGTTATAATATTACTGAAATAAACCCTATCACCGTAACCACGGTAGTTTGCAATCACGTTTACCTGAGAATTTTTTCCAGCAACTATCAAATTTCTCGGCATTGAAAGAACTATCTCTTTATCACTCGAATGCAGGAACAATACCTGAATCGGTTTTTCAACGATCTTTCCATCCGGTACAATTACAACAAGTCCGTCTGAAGCATAAGCTGTATTCAATGCGTTAAAAGCGTTATCAATCTTTGAGAGTTTGTTTAAATATCCATCAACAAGTTCCGGATTTTCTTTAGTAATCTTTTTCAAACTTCCTAAGACGACACCTTTGGGAAGTTCGCCAAGATCACTCAATTCTTCCGAAAAGATACCATTTACAAAAACGAGAAGATGATAGTCGAAACCGTTGAAAAGAAATTTTTGAATCTCTTTTTTGGATAAACTTGATGAAAGAGCATTAACCGCTGGTATAAAATTATTTTTAAGTATCGGAGAAATATTTGTGTATTTCCATTCCTCATTTTTGTTTGTCGGAAAATCAAGTTCCACTAATTGAACCAATGCATCCTTACGGATAGTATGCAGGAACGACTTTGACTGACCATTCAGTTTTTCTTCAAACGATTTGAAATTGGAAACGTACCAATCCTTACTATTCTGTGATTCTGTGCTGCTCATCTTTTCTCCGATCATGCTTTTTCTGTTTCAAGTTCTTCAGATTTAATCCAGTCGTAACCTTTTTCTTCAAGCTCAAGCGCCAGCTCTTTTCCGCCCGATTTAATGATTCTTCCTTTTGATAATACGTGGACAAAATCGGGAACGATATAATCTAGTAATCTCTGATAATGAGTGATAACTAAAAACACATTGTTGGGATTGCGGTAAATATTTACACCGTTCGAAACAATTTTTAATGCATCAATATCAAGACCGGAGTCTGTTTCATCCAAAAGAACAAATTTCGGTTCAAGCATTAGCATCTGAAAAATTTCGTTCCGTTTTTTTTCTCCGCCCGAGAAACCAACATTTACATAACGGCTAATAAGAGTTTCATCAAGTCCAAGAACTTTTGCCTTCTCTTTAATCTTTCCCAGGAATTCTTTTGGTGTAAGCTCCGTCTCGCCTTTGTATTTCCTTATTTCATTCAGAGAGGTCTTCAAGAATGTGGCGTTGCTAATACCGGGAATTTCGATTGGATATTGAAAAGCCAGAAACATTCCTTCGCGGGCGCGTGTTTCAGGGTCCATCTCCAAAAGATTTTTCCCTTCAAACAATACTTCACCGCCTGTGACTTCATAACTTTTATTTCCGGTCAGTACATTTGCGAGCGTACTTTTGCCGGAACCATTTGGTCCCATGATGGCATGAACTTCTCCGGCTTTCAGTTCCAGATTTATTCCTTTTAATATTTCTTTACCTTCTACATTAGCTTGTAGATTTTTTATTAATAACATTTTCTTCCTTTCTTATAATTTTTTTAATTGCACGCGGATTTCTTATGATCGCTTATGATTAATCATGATATATCATAAATAATCATAATAATCTGCGTTCTATTACCCGACAGAACCTTCCAGACTAATCGCCAGCAATTTTTGAGCTTCCACGGCAAATTCCATCGGCAGTTCCTTAAATACCTCTTTGCAAAAACCATTCACAATCATGTTTACGGCATCTTCTGTTGCAATGCCGCGCTGATTCAGATAGAAGATTTGGTCTTCACCAATTTTTGATGTGGTTGCCTCATGCTCAACTTTTGCAGAATCATTTTCCACTTCGATATATGGAAACGTATGAGCACCGCATCTATCTCCCATCAGCATAGAATCACATTGAGTATAATTGCGTGCACCATCAGCATTCTTTCCAATCTTTATTAAACCTCGGTATGAATTGTTGCTCAAACCGGCAGATATACCCTTTGATACAACTGTACTCTTTGTGTGTTTGCCAAGATGGATCATCTTTGTACCGGTATCTGCCTGCTGCATGTTATTGGTCACAGCTACAGAATAAAACTCACCGATTGAGTAATCTCCCTGAAGTATACAGCTTGGGTACTTCCACGTTATTGCCGACCCCGTTTCAACCTGAGTCCATGAAATTTTGGAATGTTTTCCTCTGCATGCGCCGCGCTTTGTTACAAAATTATAGATACCACCCTTACCTTCTTTGTCACCGGGATACCAATTTTGTACCGTAGAATATTTTATTTCCGCATCATCAAGAGCAACAAGTTCTACAACAGCGGCGTGCAACTGATTTGCATCTCTTATCGGTGCAGTGCATCCTTCAAGATAACTTACGTATGAACCCTCTTCGGCAACAATCAGAGTCCGCTCGAACTGACCTGTCTCCTGAGAGTTAATTCTAAAATAAGTAGAGAGTTCCATCGGGCAGCGTACACCTTTAGGTATATAAACAAACGAGCCGTCGCTGAACACTGATGCATTCAATGCTGCATAAAAGTTATCTGTGTATGGAACCACCGAACCCAGATATTTTTTTATCAGTGCAGGATGTTCTTTGACAGCTTCAGAAACAGAGCAAAAAATAATTCCCTTTTCATTGAGAGAAGCTTTGAATGTAGTTGCCACAGAGACCGAATCGAAGACAGCATCAACTGCAACACCCGCCAAAAGTTTTCGTTCTTCCAGAGGGATACCAAGTTTTTCAAATGTCTTCAATAATTCAGGATCGACTTCATCAAGAGAGTTTAATTTCGGTTTTTGTACAGGCGCCGAGTAGTAACTAATATTCTGAAAATCAATTTTTGGATAATGTACATTCGGCCACTTAGGTTCTTCCATCTTCAGCCAATATCTGAAAGCTTTCAAACGCCATTCGGTCATCCATTCCGGTTCATTCTTCTTTCTCGAGATCATCCTGACTACATCTTCGTTCAATCCTTTTGCTGCCGTCTCGGATTCTATGTCGGTAACAAATCCCCACTTGTATTCTGAACTGGTGAGTTCATCCAATACCTTCATATCATCGCTAAGTTCTTCTATCGGATTATTTTCTTCATCTTCAGAATTGGGCGATACTTCTTTCAATTCGTTCATGTTTACATCTTTCAGTTAATTTACGTGTTCAAACCTATTCTATCTTGAAAATAAAGTCAAGATTATAAATAGAAAACCATTTTTATTGTAAAATCGTTCCAAAAGTCAATTAATTAGAGAATCTTTGCCGGATTATTTCAAAAAGAAGGATTCCGGTTGAAACGGAAACGTTGAGTGAGTCAATTTTTCCTTTCATTGGAATCTTAACGAGGAAGTCGCAATTTTCTGATACAAGCTTACGGATACCTTTTTCTTCATTCCCCATCACGAGAGCGACAGGCATTTTGTAATCAAGTTGGTTGTAATTTTTTTCACCGTTTAGATGAGTACCAACAACCCAAAATCCATTTTTCTTCAAGTCTTCAATCGCCCTAACGAGATTGTTCACTTTGCAGATTTTAAGATGAGAAACGGCGCCGGCTGAAATTTTTTCTACAATTTCATTAATCGGTGCGCTTTGATTTGTAGTGATAATTACTCCATCAACTCCCGCACATTCAGCAGAGCGCAAAATTGCACCAAGATTATGCGTGTCTTGTATTGAATCGAGAAGAAGTAGTAGCGGTAATACAGACTCTTTTGATTTTTCAATCATCTCGCCAAGTTCGAGATATCTTTGTGTAGCTTTAAGAGCTACAACACCCTGAGCATTTTGTCCATCCGTAAGAGCATCATATTTCTGCGTAGCGAGTTGGGTGATCTTAATACCCCGCTTCTTTGCAACAGATATAATTTGATTGACGATGTCTCCATGTTGACCAAATGCGATATAAACTACTTCAATCTCCGCATCGGATTTGAGCGCTTCGAGTACCGGTTTTCTTCCAAAGATTTTTTGCATGGTTTAATGGAACGCAGATTCTTATGATCGTTTATGATCTTAATTAATCATAAAAATCATTGTTCTATTCCTTTTTCATTTTTCTGGAAAGGAGAAATTCTCTTCGGCAACTTCAAACTTGCAAAAAAGACGGTTGTTTTTCTTTTTGTGTTTGTACTGCTTTATAAGAAGAATTTCTTTTTTGTAAATATTGAAGTGATACTCGGCTGTATTGATTGCCCCATCCTGCTTAACAACATTTACAATGTAATCACCAACCAGATCCTTAAAAAGCAATTCAGTTCTTGCCGGCTGAACAAGAGGAACAACATTCATCTTTGCCTTCAATCCCATTAGAATAAAATTAATAACATTTTTCTCCTGCACGGTCTCAACGGAAACCTCATATGCAAAGTTTGTAAACTCCACAAGTGTTTCAATAGCAAAGGCGCAGTATTGAATTCTGGCAACATCATCATACTTATAAAATGCTTTGCAGAGATACTCAATTTTATCAGGTTTTTTGGTCGGGATTGCCGAGAGTGCGGTATGAGCCTTCTTCTTTCTCGTCTTTGGAATTTTGGGAATGCTTGTTGGTTTTTTTAGAGACAATCAATTCTCCTCGATAGTCAAAAAGATCTTCTCATTATCATGTTTATTAAAAATTTTCTGTTTACCGTTACTCATGTTTTTTAGAACAACTTCTCCTCGGGTAAATTCATCGCCACCGATAAATAAAACATACTTTGCATTAGTCCTGTTTGCTTCGCGCATTTGTGATTTAACACTACGATTCAGATAATCAAGATCAACTGTTAATCCTTTCCTTCTAAAATTTACGGCTGTTTGATAAGCAAAGTCTTCAAGTCCTTTTTCTATTGTTACTATGAAGAGATCGATTTTCTCTTCATCAAGAGAAAATGATTTTTCATTCTCGCACGCAAGTAAAATTCTTTCGATTCCCGCAGCGTAACCAACACCGGGTGTATCGCCGCCGCCGAGTTCTTTAACCAGCAAGTTATATCTTCCACCTCCGCACAATGCGCTTTGAGATCCAACACTTCCGCTAACAACTTCAAATGTTGTGTGAGTGTAGTAATCTAATCCTCTAACGAGACGTGCATCTATTTCAAATGGAATATGTGAAGCAAGGAGCGCTTGTTTTACTTTCTCGAAGTGATGAAGACTCTCTTCATCAAGATATTCGATCAGAAGCGGAGCGTTCTCCATTATTTTCCTATCATTATCTTCTTTGCTATCGAAGAGGCGCAGAATGTTTGTTTCAAATCTTTTTTTGCTTTCCGCCGAAAGTTTTTCAAAATGAGGTTTAAGGTATTGTCTCAAAACACTTTTATAACTTTCTCTTGATGATGGAATACCGAGAGAATTAATCTTCACCAGCAATTTTTTCAAACCAAGTTGAGCAAAAATATCATAAGCCATGATGATTATTTCAGCATCGAGCAGAGGGTCATTACTGCCGAGAGCTTCTGCACCGAATTGATGAAACTGGCGAAATCTTCCGGCTTGCGGACGCTCTTGACGGAACATCGGTCCAATGTAAAACAGTTTATTCAGGTTTTGTTTTTTATCCAGCGAATGTTCAATTAATGCGCGAACAACTCCTGCTGTCATCTCTGGTCTGAGTGTAATACTCTCACCGCTTCGATCGAGGAAAGTGTACATCTCTTTACCAACAATATCTGTCGCCTCGCCAATTCCACGGGTAAATAAAGTTGTCTCTTCAAAAATCGGTGTGCGGATTTCTTTGTAGTTAAACTTAGAGAAAACCGATTGAACAATCGATTGAAGGTAATTCCATTTAGGAATATCGGTCGGGAGGGTGTCGCGGGTTCCGGTAACAGCTTTAATCATATTTAAACTGCTTCAAAATATTGTCTCTCTTCTTCTTCGAATAATGAATAAATTTCTTCCGGAGTTTTAGCATTAACTAAACTTTCGCGGAATTCATCTTTATTCATCATACGAGAGATACGGCTGAGAAGTTTAATATGGGGACCTACTAAATTTTCTTTACCAACCAGAAGGAAGATGATATTCACCGGCTGTTCATCCAGAGCTTGAAAGTCGAGAGGTTTTTCCAGTTTACCAAATGCGGCCACTATTTCGTTTACGCAATTCGTTTTTGCATGAGGAATAGCAAAGCCTTTACCGACACCGGTAGACATAATTTTTTCTCTCTCGTGGACAGCATTACTCATACACTCAAGGTCGTTCACCCTGTCATCGTCTTTGAAGAGGTTAATCAGCTCATTAATTACTTCTGTTTTTGTTGTTCCTTGAAGCGAAGAGATAATTTTTTCAACTCTCAGAATATCACAAATTTTCATTTATGGTTACCACATAGTTCGTTTATAATTCTGAAGCAAAAATACGCAAGGAGTAATCTTTAATCAAAGGAAAGTTGGAAAGATTAAAATCTATTTTTCTTGCAGGGACAAGTAACAAGCTGTAATTTTTCGATGAAATATTTTATTAAATAAATGATTTCGAATACTTCTTTAAGGCTGGAATGAAAAAATTATTACTGGGGGCGGAAGCTATTGCACAAGGAGCGTTGGACGGCGGAATGTCTGGCATATATGCTTATCCCGGAACTCCTTCAACAGAAATAACCGAGTATGTGCAAAAATCGAAACTGGCATCAACCAGAAATATTCATAGCCAGTGGTCGGTCAATGAAAAAACCGCTATGGAATCTGGGCTTGGAATGTCATACGCTGGTAAACGCTCAATGGTTTGCATGAAGCATGTCGGTTTAAATGTTGCGGCCGATCCATTTATAAACTCGGCAATTACAGGAATTAACGGCGGCTTATTAATTACTGTTGCAGATGATCCTTCGATGCATTCATCACAGAACGAACAGGACTCAAGATTCTTCGGCAAGTTTGCAATGATTCCGGTATTCGAACCTTCGAATCAGCAGGAAGCTTACGATATGGCACGCGAAGGATTTCTTCTCTCTGAAAAACTTAAAACTCCCGTATTAATAAGAATAACTACACGACTTTCACATTCACGTTACGGAGTTGAAACAAAAGAATTGATCGATGAAAATAAAATTGCACTCCCGGAAGATCCTACGCAATTTGTTTTACTCCCGGCAAATGCGAGAAGACGTTATAAGATGCTATTGGATAATCAAACCAACTTCGAGAATGAATCAGAGTCATCAGCTTTCAATAAATATTTTGAAGGCAGCGATAAATCTCTTGGAATAATTGCCTGCGGGATTGCTTACAACTATCTGGTAGAAAATTATCCGGATCATATTTGTCCTCATTCGATTGTTAAGATCGGGCAATATCCCCTGCCAAGAAAAATGATCGAGAAGATCAATTCACAATGTGAAAAGTTACTGGTACTTGAAGATGGATATCCGTTGGTTGAAGAATCATTAAAAGGTTTTTTCAATGCGGGAAAAGTTATTCATGGCAGATTAGACGGAACATTACCACGGGATGGAGAATTAAATCCGACAATTGTTGCTGCTGCACTGGGTCTTCCAATTAAAGAAGGATTACCTGTTCCCCAGATAGTTGTTAACAGACCACCCGAACTATGTAACGGCTGCAGTCACAGAGATGTTTATGATGCTCTGAATGAAGCGATGATAAGTTTTGGAGAGAAAAGAGTTTTTTCGGATATAGGATGCTACACGTTAGGTGCACTTCCCCCTTTCAATTCAATAAATTCATGCGTTGATATGGGTGCCTCAATTACTATGGCCAAGGGCGCAGCAGATGCAGGACTTGTGCCTTCAGTAGCAGTCATTGGTGATTCCACATTTACACACTCAGGCATAACGGGTTTATTAGATGCAGTAAAAGAAAATTCTCCAATCACCGTAGTTATCTCAGATAACTCCGCGATCGCAATGACGGGCGGACAGGAATCCTCCGCAACCGGGAGATTAAAAGAGATTTGTCTGGGTGTCGGTGTTGAACCTGCACATCTAAGAATTCTCCTGCCGCTGAAAAAAAACCATAAAGAGATGGTAGATATCTTGAAAGAAGAATTAGCATACAATGGAGTATCGGTTGTAATTGCCGAACGGGAGTGTATTCAGACGGTAACCAGAAAAAAGAAAGTTGAAAAGAAATAGGTCTTTCTCTAAAATATTTCTAAATAATTAAGATACCGAACTATGAAAAAAGATATAATTCTATCAGGAGTCGGCGGACAAGGAATTCTTTCGACTGCGGCGATAATTGGACTGGCTGCTGTTGCCAATGGTCTTTTTGTAAAACAGGCAGAAGTTCACGGAATGAGTCAACGCGGTGGGGCCGTTCAATCTCATTTGAGAATTTCCTCTAAAGAAATTGCATCTGATCTGATTCCTTTTGGCGAAGCCGATATGATACTCTCTGTAGAACCGATGGAATCACTCAGATATTTACCTTATCTCGCCGATGATGGTTGGATTATTACCAACACAACACCGTTCGTAAATATTCCGGACTATCCGGATATGGATGCACTGCTGACACAAATCCGTTCGTATAAAAATGTAGTTGCAATTAATGCTGATGAGATAGCAAAAAAAATCAGGTCTCCAAAATCTTCGAATGTTGTCCTTCTCGGGGCCGCATCATCATATCTGGATATTCCTTATCAAAAACTTGAGGATGGAATTCGTTCATTATTTGGAAGTAAGGGAGTTGATGTGGTGAACACAAATCTTTCAGCCCTTAAAGCGGGAGCCGAATCAGTTTTTGTTACAAAATAGTTTTAGAAAGCTATATCAAAAAGATCTCAATTCATTTCGAGCCTGCCTACCGCACATACATAGGCGTCAACTTAACGATGAATTTTTATTAACAACTCCGGCACCTGCCTACC
>CAYTUV010000009.1:0-124416 GCA_964441505.1 uncultured Melioribacter sp.
TAATTGGAATGGCGCTGCTGAAACTAATGAAAGGAACAATCTTAGAAGAAAATTTCGTACGAACCGTCGGTTCAATCGGCGAATCAGTTGCTGCAGGTGCAATATTCACAATTCCCGCTTTCTATATTTCGGGTTTGTGGGCAACAGATTTTAGTTCATTCTCACACTACTTACAGGCATCTGCTATAATGTTTGCCGGCGGTGTACTGGGTATAATGTTCGTAGCGCTTCTACGAAAAGTTATGGTTGAAGATGCTGAGTTACCATTTCCTGAATCAGTTGCTGCATCAGAAATTCACAAAGCCGGCAGAGCTGGCGGATCCGGTGCCAAGTTTTTATTCCAGACTATGGCTATTGGAGCTTTCATAGAAATTTTAAAACAGTTCAAATTTTTTGCCGCTTCATGGGAAAAATTTATTGGCTTTGCAAACAACACAATTTTCTTTTCACGTAATCAGGCTGCAATTGCCGCCGATCCATCTTCCATCTCTCAGGCAAAAGTGCAGGGCGGAATGTTGTTAAGTTCACCCGGTGTTAGTCCTGCATTTATTGGAGTTGGTTACATCATAGGACCAAAACTTGCATCACTAAACTTTAGCGGTGGATTGTTGGCATGGGGCTTATTCGTTCCAATTCTTTTTTACTTCCTGGGTCCCCAACTTGGTGTTGAAAAAATGACCGAAGGCGAATTGAGTCAAACAGCTCAGAATATTTGGTACTATCTGGTTAGACCAATCGCAATCGGCGGAATGTTAACTGGTGCAGGTTTTACTCTTTTCAAAATGAGAAAAAGTTTAGCAACCGGAATAGGCAGAGCAATCGGCGATGTAAAGAAAGCTGCTACTTCAACAGTCGAAACGGACAGAACGGAAAAGGATTTACCGTTTTTATGGGTTATGGGTGGAATTGCTTTCGCTGCCATTCTAACATTTTTTATCTATTACTTCTTTGCACAGGATTTTGCCGCTGCCCTTGTTGCTACAGTAGTAATGATCGTTGCCGGATTTTTCTTTGCGGCAGTTTCTGGTTATCTGGTTGGACTTATCGGTTCATCAAATAATCCTATAAGCGGTCTGACACTTTCAACATTGGTTATCGCGGCAATTTTAATGGTTGCTCTTGGTATGAAGGGAGACCAGGGTGTTGCAGCGGTTCTTGCAGTTGCTGCTGTTGTTTGCGTTTCTTCTGCAGTTGCGGGTGAGATGCTTCAGGATTTGAAAGTAGGACATATACTTGGCGGTACACCATGGAAGATGCAGCTTGGAGATTTAATTGGTGTTGCACTCTCCGCTGCGGTAATGTTTATTCCACTTTTCGTTTTAAATGAAGCGGATCTAAAAATTGGTGGTACCGGTTTCGGTGGTAAAAATTTATCAGCTCCGCAGGCTGGATTAATGGCAATGTTGTCACAAGGAATTGTTGCCGGTAAAATGGCCTGGCCGTTGATTATTGTCGGTATGGTTATGGGTTTTGGTTTTGTTCTGATGGGTGTACGCAGCCCGATGTTAGTAAGTGTTGGTATGTATCTCTCTTTAGAAACAACCTTTGCAATTTTTATTGGCGGCTTAGTCAAAGGAATCGTTGATAAAATTGCTGAGAAAAGAAAATATAATGCTGCACAAAAGATACGGACTGAAAATAACGGAGTACTTCTCGCGAGCGGTCTGATTGCCGGCGAAGCTCTAACCGGATTACTCTTTGCCGGTATTGTGTTTGCAACCGAGAAAAAAGCTTCGGAGATTTTTTCATTCTTCGAAAACCCGACTTTCTTTATTAGTCTGTTAGTCTTTGTTGTTCTTGGTTATATTTTAATTTCAATACCATTAAAGAATTCCGGTAAACCGGATGATCCGGCACCGCCAGCTGTTTCGATGTAATATAAATTATTCTGACCCCGCCGAAAGGCGGGGGATGAATCGCTAATCATAATTATTTTCAAATTCTCCGAAAATCCAATGTATGAGCATTGCAAATTCTTCAGAATTTTCAACCATAAGGAAAGCTAAATGAATTTTTTCCAACGCAGAGCAAAATTAAAAAATATAAATTATCTGGAGGTTACTCCGATAAGAGTTTTGCATGAAGAGGTTGATGAAAATAATCTTGTAACTGTACTCATTCCCAAAGTCACAAACCGTCTTGCCAAAAAATATTTTGAACCAATGCTGAAATCGCCTCTAATAAAATTGAAATTGGACGAAATCGGATCTGCCTCCTGGCTTGCAATTGACGGTAAGAAAAATGTTGCCGAGATCGCTTCAGAGTTGGTCCAAAAGTTTGGCGATAAAATTAATCCGGTTGAAGAGCGCCTCACAAAATATTTAACCACACTTTACGAACAAAGATTTATTACGTTTCAAGAAATAAAAGGAGAAAAATGATGGGCGAAAAATTAGGTCAACTAAAACCAGAATTATTATGGAATCATTTTGAAGAGATATGCAAGATTCCGCATCCTTCAAGAAAAGAAGAGAAACTTGCACAGTACATCGTTTCGTTTGCAAAAAAAAATAATTTGGAAAGTGCGCGCGATGAATTCGGCAATGTGGTGATTCGTAAAGCAGCTACTCCGGGTAAAGAAAATCTGATACCTATAGTACTGCAGGGCCATTTGGATATGGTTGCAGAAAAAAATTCTGATGTAACTCATGATTTCGATAAAGACCCGATTCAATGTTATGTTGATGGAGATTGGGTTAAAGCAAAAGGAACAACTCTAGGCGCAGATAACGGAATAGGTGTTGCCGCAGGCTTAGCAGTTATGGAATCAAAAGATCTTGAGCATGGTCCAATAGAAGCATTATTTACACTTGATGAAGAAACCGGTTTATTTGGTGCGCAGGCGCTTAAGCCGGGGTTTCTAAACGGGAAAATTCTAATGAATCTGGATTCAGAAGAAGATGGTGCATTGTATATCGGTTGTGCAGGCGGTCAAACAACTCTTGCAAAGTTCAAATATGAGCTTAAAGATGTTCCTGAAAAAACAATCGCACTCGAAATTAAAATATCAGGTTTGAAAGGTGGGCACAGCGGATTGGATATTAATACCGGTCGCGGCAACGCAATTAAGTTAATGACCCGTCTGCTGCATGAATTGAATTATACTTTTGGGATTCGTCTTGTAAGCATTAATGGTGGAAGCAAACACAATGCAATTCCGCGCGAAACATTTGCGATTATTCGTGTAACCAAAAAATTTGCTGCTGAGACTCTCGCTTATATCGAAAGATATAATAAAATTGTTAAGGCTGAACTTACAACAGTTGAACCGGATTTGACTGTTACGGTTGCAGAAACAAGATCAAAAACTAAAGTGATGGATAAGACCACAACTAAAAATATGATTGATTCTCTTTACGCAGTACCGAATGGTGTGATAAAGATGAGTGCAGATATTCCTGGTTTAGTCGAGACTTCAACAAATCTCGCTGTAGTTGTTACAAAAGGGAAAAAAGTCGAAGCAACTTTGAGTCAGAGAAGTTCTGTCGAATCTGAAAAGCATGATATCTCAAATTCTATTGCAGCATTTTTCAAACTTGCTAAGGCAGAAGTTGTGCAGGGCGATGGCTACCCGGGATGGAAACCAGATATTCATTCACCAGTTCTTGTTACAATGAAGAATGTTTATCGTCAGATATATGGAAACGACCCGGCAGTAAAGGCAATACACGCCGGTTTAGAATGCGGTATTATTAAAGAGCGCTATCCCGAAATGGACATGATCTCATTCGGTCCTACACTTATGGATGTTCATTCGCCAGCTGAAAAAATTCAGATCAGCACAGTTGAAAAATTCTGGAATCTACTTACTACGGTTTTAAGGAATATTCCAACTAATTAAACATTATATCTTGCTCTTACTCCTAATCTTAATCTCTTTGGTTAAAGCGTAAGAGCAAGGGCAAGATTTTATACTGAGACTTCATGGAAAATCAAATCGCGCAAAAACTTCAACCCAACGCTCTTCTAAGATGGGGAATTCTTCTGCTTATCAGTCTTGCAATGTTTGGCAATTATTATATCTATGATTCAGTAAGCCCGCTTGCAGATCTTTTGGTTAAACAACTAAAATTTACCGATTCGGATATAGGACTGCTTCAGGGCATTTATAGTTTTCCAAATATTATTATGGTTCTGATAGGCGGGATTATAATTGATAGAATCGGTACAAGAATTTCCGTTGTCATCTTCACACTTCTAATAATGACGGGTGCAATTGTCACGGCGTTGAGCAGTCAATTATTTTTTATGGCGGCGGGACGCTTGATTTTTGGTATGGGTGCTGAATCAATGATAGTTGCCATCACTACAATTATTGCAAGATGGTTCAAGGGAAAGGAATTATCATTCGCGTTTGGTTTGAATCTGACTGTCGCGCGTCTCGGTTCTTTTCTTGCTCTTAATTCTCCTACCTGGGGCAAAAGTTTATATGAATATTGGCAGACACCATTACTCATAACTATCGGTGCAGGAGTATTCGCTCTTGTTGCAATACTATTTTATTATTTTCTAGATGTATACGGATCTAAGAGATATGATCTTCCTGCAGAAGGAAAGCAGGATAAAATTATTTTCAAAGAAATCTTCACATTTCATAAATCATTCTGGTATATCTCTGCTTTATGTGTAACATTTTACTCGGCAATGTTTCCTTTCCAAACTTTTGCAATTAAATTTTTTCAAGACGCACATGATACATCCCGCGAAGTTGGTGGGAATCTCTCGAGTTTGCTTACACTGGCAGCTATGTTCTGCACTCCGTTATTTGGTTTGATGGTAGATAAAATCGGTAAAAGATCTCTACTTATGATGTTCGGTTCACTTCTTATTATTCCTGTTTATCTGATGATGGCTTATAAATTCGGGCGACCCGCAGAGATGTCTCCGTCTGACTTTATCAATATTAACATCAACTTTTTCGATATCCATGCAGCCATACCTATTTATCTTTTGCTTCCAATGTCTATGATGGGAATTGCATTTTCTCTTGTGCCTGCTGTTATGTGGCCGTCAGTAGCTATTATAATCGAAGGGCCTAAACTTGGTACCGCATATGGATTAATGACGATGATTCAGAATATCGGTTTATTTGGTTTTAATCTTCTAATAGGTTTTGCAAATGATTTTTCCGGAGCGAATGCAAGCAATCCTTCGGGTTATAATGCTGGAATGTGGATCTTTTCGTCACTCGGCTTTTTCGGTTTGCTCTTCGCATATATGCTAAGAAGGAGTGAATTGGGAATTCATGGTCATGGACTCGAAAAAGGAATCTCCAAAACAAAATAATTTTTCGTAAATTGATATCAAATGGATAAAAGTATTAAATGAAATTGCCTCTTCTAAAATATTTCTCCGTAATAATTTTGTTTTTGATCATCACCTCAAACATTCAGGGCCAAACATTTGGCTTTGGATGTCTTGGCTTAAGCGGTTTCTATGCCGGAATTTCGCAGGAGTCGTATGATGCAAGCGGCATAAATAATTTTCTGTATCCTATAGTTGCTCATCAATTAAATGTTTCCAATCAGTCATCAAGCCCCGTCAAATTCGAGAAAGGAACAGGATATAGAATTGGTGCAAATTTATTCAGGGCAAAATTCAATAAAGTATTTGTTACCGCGAAAGGATATTATCAATTTCTTAAAGAGGAACATTCGGCTAAAGAGTTAATTAGTGGCTCCAACAACACCACAAATCATTCCCTGTCATTAAATCACTGGGGTGTTGGAGTTGACTTCGGGGTAAATCTTTTTTGGATATTGGATTGGAAAGTACTGGAGGGCAACGTAACATTTTTCTCCGCAGACTTTACCACGGAATATTTGAAAGACAACGTATTTGTAACTGATGAAAAATATAATTTAGATAAAACTCAAATTGGGTACTTTGTGGGATCCGGACTAATTCTTCATCTCGTACCGGATTATCTTAGTCTTGAAGGAACAGTCGGTTTTAGCTTTATTAAAATAGAAAGTTTGAAGAGAGTCGATTCTTTGGGCAATTTAACTTATATCAACAATGCTGTTCCATCAGGAGGGCTTAACGCCACAATTCAATTAAATGTCGGTTTTCCATTATAATCGGAGAGATCTTTGAAACTCACACAATTAGACAAGGCTTCAATAATAGCAATTAAAGATTGCATGGGTGTTCAGCCAAACGAATCTGTCTTAATAATAACAGATGAATTTAAAAAGAAAATCGGTTACTCACTTTTCCAGAATGCAAAACGTCTGGGTCATAACTCTCTTTTCGTTGAGATGAAATCTCTCGAGATGCATGGACAGGAGCCATTGAATCAGATTGCGGAATTGATGAAAATGTTTGATGTTGTTCTTTGCCCTACTGCGAAATCACTAACACATACAAATGCCCGAAGAAACGCATCGGCACTCGGTGCCCGTATCGCAACTTTCCCCGGAATTACAGAGGAGATCATGATTCGTGGTTTGAATGCCGACTATAAAAGAATTGCTGCACTTACAATAAAACTTCAGGAAATATTAAACAATGTGAACACTGTCCGTGTTACTACTGCTATAGGAACCGATATAACTATGGATGTTAAAGGCAGAAATGCTTTGCCTAGTAAAGGTCTCTTTCATAAGAAAGGGGAGAGCGGAAATCTTCCGACTGGTGAAGCATATATCGCTCCTCTCGAAGGAAAATCTAACGGGGTATTTTTTGTTGATGGCTCAATGGCCGGTCTTGGTGTTGTAAAAGGTAAACCGATTCGCATTGAAGTAAAAGATGGATTTGCCATAAACATTTCCGGAGGGGCTCAGGCTAAAAAACTTGATGCTACGTTGAACAAATATGGTGAACTTGCCCGCAATATTGCCGAGTTCGGTATCGGTACCAACTACAAAGCTAAATTGAGCGGTGTGCTGCTTGAAGATGAAAAAGTTATGGGGACAATTCATATAGCACTTGGCGACAACAAATCGATGGGCGGAAAAGTTGATATTCCGATTCATCTTGACGGCGTTGTGAAAAAACCAACTGTCTATTTCGATGGAAAAATGATAATGAAAAGTGGGAAACTGTTAGTTTGATGCAAATCGATTTAGATTTGTTCCTTTTACTGTTCTTTCTTAGAATAAATTAAATTGAAAAATCGCATCAATATTTCGTATATTTGCCGACCAAAAAACAAACCACTCTATGAAAATACTAAATCAGCTCAATGAAAAGCAGCGCGAAGCTGTAGAATTCAATTCAGGTCCGCATATGATAGTTGCTGGTGCCGGCTCTGGAAAAACACGCGTTTTAATGAATAAAATTGCGTTTTTAATCGAAGAAAAGGATTATGACCCGTCTGAAATTCTTGCCCTGACCTTCACGAACAAGGCAGCAAAGGAGATGAAGGAGAGAATCAAAGGTCTGATCGGCAAAAAAGCGGAGAAGCTTTGGATGGGTACTTTTCATTCCGTTTTTGCCAGAATCCTCCGGATTGAGTCGGATAAGTTAAATTATCGACCAAATTTTTCAATTTATGACCGTGAAGATTCCCAGTCTCTTGTAAGCAACATCATGTCCACCCTAAACATTAATTTGGAAAATCTTTCGCCTAACGGTGTTCAGCATAAAATTAGTTTTATGAAGAACCAGATGATGAGCCCGCAGGAATATCTGAAAATTATGGCTACTACTCCATCTGACCGAAAACTTGGAGAGATTTATTCTGAATATAATAAGCGTCTTTTTGAAAACAACGCAATGGATTTTGATGATCTTCTTCTGAAACCAATCGAACTATTTGCTAATAATGAAAAAGTTCTGAGCAAATACAAAAAAATGTTTAAATACATTCTGGTTGATGAATATCAGGATACTAATAAAGCACAATATGAACTACTTAAAATGCTTAGTCCGTTGAAAGATAAAGTTTGCGTCGTTGGTGATGATGCACAGAGTATTTACAGCTGGCGTGGTGCCGAAATTAAAAACATGCTGAACTTTAAGAAAGATTTTAAGGGCTCAAAAATTTTCCGTCTTGAACAGAATTACAGATCTACTAAAATGATTCTTGCGGCAGCTGATTCTGTAATTAAGAACAACACCGGTCAAATACAGAAAACACTTTGGACCCAGAACAATGACGGTGAAGAACTTACCGTTATGAGAGCCTCTGATGAAAAGGATGAAGCTTTTCAAATTTCCAAAAGAATTAAAAAAGAAATTACTACACGAAAACTTTCGCTGAATGATATAGCAATATTTTACAGAATCAATTCACAATCGCGTGCTCTTGAAGATGCGTTGCGAAGAGAAAAGATTCCTTACAAAATAGTCGGCGGAGTTGAATTCTACAGAAGAAAAGAAGTGAAAGATGTATTGGCGTATCTGCGCATGTTATCCAATCAGAACGATGAAGAAAGTTTATTACGTGTAATGAACTTTCCTCAGAGAGGAATTGGCAATACATCAATATCTAAAATGATTGCGTTTGCCCGTAAACTGGAAATTTCTTTATTCACAACAATGTCGCGTGTATTCGAAGTCATCGAGGTTAAAGAAAGAATTCAGAAAAATGTAAAGCTGTTCAAACAGCTGCTTGATAAGTATATTGATCTGAAAGGTAAACTTTCACTTGGTGAACTTACCGCTGCTCTTATTGATGAACTTGGGGTTCTTAAGATTTACAAAGAAGAGGGAACACAGGAATCATTAGCACGTTACGATAATATTCAGGAACTAATCTCAGCTGTTCATGAGTTCAGCAAATCAAATCCCACTGCTACTCTTGATGATTTCCTATCGGAAGTTTCGTTGATTGCAGGTGTTGACCAATATGATGAGAAAGTTAATTCTGTAACACTCATGACTATTCATAGCGCAAAGGGATTAGAATTCCCAATTGTTTTTATAACCGGTTGTGAAGAGGATATCTTCCCGTTAAGTCAAAAATTCGATGATGATTCTAAACTGGAAGAGGAAAGAAGATTATTTTACGTTGCGGTTACTCGCGCTAAAGAAAAAGTATTTCTTAGTTATGCACGGTCTCGTTACCGTTTCGGAGAAGTAGCGTATCAGAGTAAATCAAGATTTCTTGATGAACTTGACGAATCGACTTATGAAGAGCTGAACGGAACATCCGGAAGAAAAGCAGGAAGAAAAAAGAAAACATTTTATGATGAATATTATCAGGAAGGTTACGATGAATTCGATCAGGAACGGCGTTCATTACGTGTTGGAAGTCGCGTAACTCATGCAGTATTTGGTGTCGGTAAAATATTACAAATCACCGGTGTGGGAGATATGCAAAGAGTTGCGATCGCATTTGAGAGTGCTGGTACAAAGCAACTCTTGACAAAATTTGCTAACTTAAAATTAATCTAAGATAAATAGCCGGAGTAGGAGAAATGAAAGTTGGAGTTTTAACAGGTGGGGGAGATGCCCCAGGATTAAATGCTGTTATTCGTGCGGTTGTAAGAAAATTGATTTCCAATAATCATCAGGTGGTTGGAATACGAGAAGGATGGAAAGGTCTGATTGATTGTAACTTTGAGCCGCTGGATAGAAATTCTGTTTCAGGAATTCTTCATCGCGGAGGAACAATACTTGCAACATCAAGAACAAATATTTACAAGATTAAAGATGGTGAAGCAATAATTATTAAGAATATGGTTGACAACGGAATTGAGGCTTTGGTAGCAATTGGAGGAGAGGATACACTTGGCATTGCGTCTAAATTAACAAAAGCCGGAGTGAAAGTTGTGGGTGTTCCCAAAACAATTGACAACGATCTTAGCGCAACTGATTTCACTTTTGGATTTGATACAGCGGTCAATGTTGCAACAGAGGCAATCGATAGACTTCATACAACCGCAGAATCTCATAACCGTGTTATTGTGGTTGAAGTCATGGGAAGACACGCAGGATGGATTGCAATTTATTCCGGAATGGCTGGTGGTGCAGATATTATTTTAGTACCAGAAAAGCCATTTAAAATTGAGGACGTTTGTGAAACTTTGAAGAAGAGACATGCCGGTGGAAAAAGTTTCAGTATTGTTGTTGCTTCTGAAGGTGCTAAACTCTTAACAGATGAAACGGCAGATAAGGATGGTTCTTTCATTTTAAGCAGTATGAAAACAGATTCATTTGGTCATGTTAAACTTGGCGGCATTGGTGCTGTACTTGCCGAAGAAATTGAAAAGAGAACCGGATTTGAAACAAGAGCTACTATTCTTGGGCACATTCAGCGTGGCGGTACACCAACCGCATTTGATAGAGTTCTCGGAACACGCTTTGGTGTTTTTGCTGCTGAATTAGTTGAACATGGAAAATGGGGATACATGTCTGCACTTAAAGGTACCGATATAGTTGCTGTAAAACTTGAAGATGCCATAGGTGAATTAAAAACTATCGATATGAAATTACTGGATGTTGCCGCAACATTCTTTGGATAAAAAAAATATTCTCCGGTTAAAACCTCCGCATTTAGACGGAGGTTTTTTTTAAAATATAACATTCCTTTCTATCCATTTCACTCGACCTTACGAATTAAATTGAAACGCATAATTAGATAAATTATATGATTAGACTAAAATTCAATATGTAATCCCATTTACAGTCAGGTTAGATGTTCCTTGATATGAGGATGAGCAATCTATATATTTGCATACGAAACCAAATGAATAGTTTTACTGTTTACACATAAAGAATAAGAAAAGGATCGAAATGGAAGGAAATTTTTCGGAACGCGTGCAGGAAGTAATAAGATTAAGCCGTGAGGAAGCTCTACGGTTAGGTCATGATTATATTGGGACTGAACATTTACTTCTCGGAATTATCAGAGAAGGACAGGGTGTTGCCGTTCGTATTCTTCGTAATCTTGATGTTGATCTTGTTAAGTTGAAAAAGACGATTGAGGATACTGTTCGCACATCAGGTGGGACTTTGACAATTGGAAATATCCCTCTTACCAAACAGGCTGAAAAAGTACTGAAGATTACACAGATTGAGTCGAAGATTTATAAGTCGGATGTCATTGGGACAGAACATATTCTGCTTTCTTTGTTACGAGATGAAGACAATATTGCCACACAAATTCTGCATCAGTTTAATCTGACATATGATAACACCCGCGCTGAATTGAATAATATTCTCAGCAGTAAAGAATCGGGTAGAACTTCTCCTCAGCAACCATTTAGTACTGCAAAAAAGGTTGATAAGACTAAAACCCCTGTGTTAGATAATTTTGGTCGGGATCTCACTAAACTTGCGATCGAGGATAAACTTGATCCGGTAATCGGCAGAGAAAAAGAGATAGAAAGAGTTGCACAGGTTTTAAGCCGCAGAAAGAAAAACAATCCCGTGCTGATTGGTGAACCCGGCGTTGGAAAAACAGCAATTGCTGAAGGGTTAGCTCTGAAAATTATTCAGAAAAAAGTTCCTCGTATTCTTCAGGAAAAACGAGTTGTTACACTTGATCTGGCTGGACTAGTTGCGGGTACAAAATACCGCGGACAGTTTGAAGAGCGGATGAAGGCATTGATGACTGAGCTTGAAAAAGCAGATGATGTAATTTTATTTATTGATGAACTCCACACAATTGTCGGGGCCGGTGGTGCATCAGGTTCCTTGGATGCGTCGAATATGTTCAAACCAGCACTTGCACGAGGTGATATACAGTGTATTGGTGCTACTACACTTGATGAGTATAGAAAGTTTATTGAAACAGATGGCGCTCTCGACCGCCGTTTTCAAAAGGTTATGGTAGATCCGCCATCTCTCGACGAGACAATTCAGATTCTTGAACATATCAAATTCAAATATGAAGAACATCACCATGTACGTTACTCCAAAGAAGCAATTGAAATAGCAGTCCGTTTAAGTGAACGGTACATTACAGACCGTCACTTTCCTGATAAGGCTATTGATGTTCTGGATGAAGCCGGTTCACGGGTTCATATGGGTAACTTTACAGTATCCGATGAAGTACTGAAACTCGAAGAGGAAGTCGAAAAAATTAAGATTCAGAAAATTCAGGTAGTGAAACAGCAGGATTATGAAGAAGCCGCAAGATTGCGCGATAAGGAGAGAACGCTTCAATCTGATCTCGAAATTGCAAAAAGGGAGTGGGATTCCAAAACAAAGGATATCATTTATGATGTTAGTGAAGATGACATGGCTACCGTAGTTTCAATGATGACGGGTATTCCTGTTACACGGGTTGTTCAGGCTGAATCTGAAAAATTGATGAAGATGGAAACCGCACTCAAAGGCAGAATCATCGGTCAGGATGATGCTGTTTCTAAATTAACTAAAGCAATCAGAAGAACAAGAGCCGGTCTGAAGCGTCCTTCAAAACCAATCGGTACATTCATTTTTCTTGGTCCAACAGGAGTTGGCAAGACAGAACTTGCAAAAGAACTTGCCCGCTATCTATTTGATTCGGAAGATGCATTAATCCGAATTGATATGAGCGAGTATATGGAGAAATTTGCAGTCTCCCGTTTAGTCGGAGCGCCTCCGGGATATGTGGGATATGATGAAGGCGGACAGCTGACAGAACGAGTACGCAGAAAACCATATTCAGTTGTGCTTTTCGACGAAATTGAAAAAGCTCATCCGGATGTATTTAACATCCTGCTTCAGGTTCTCGATGATGGCACGCTTACAGACAGTTTAGGAAGGAAAGTCGATTTCAAAAATACGATTATAATCATGACATCGAATGTTGGTGCACGCGATATAAAAACCGGAGGCGGATTTGGTTTTGGCGGAGCTAATGTTGAGGATCAGTATGCACAACTCAAGAATACCGTTGAAGATGCGATGAAAAAACTTTTCAATCCGGAATTTGTGAACAGACTTGATGAAACTATTGTATTCAGAAGTCTCGATCAGGCGGATATAAAACAGATCATCCCCATTGAGATGAAAGATTTAATTAGGAATATTCACGATAATAAGATGAGTATCGAGATTCATAAATCAGCCACTGAGTTTTTATCTGAGAAGGGATTTGATCCTAAATTTGGAGCAAGACCATTGAAACGGGCTATACAGAAATATGTTGAAGACCCGCTTGCCGAAGAATTATTACTCGGGCATTTCAAAGACGGTGACAAGATAATTGTAAAACATAAAAAGAATACAGATGAACTTTATTTCATAGCCGGTAAAACACAGGAACCGGAGGAACAGGATAATCAGGAAAAAGAAACAGTTGAGTAAAACCGAGAAAGTAAGCGTATGAAACTACTTAGCTCTGATGAGATAAAAAATAAATTGGAACTCCTGAACGGCTGGTTTTATATTGATGACTCGATTGTGAAGGAGTTTAAGTTAAAAAGTTTTTCTGACGCGGTTGCGTTCTTAGTGAAAGTTGGATTTGAAGCGGAAAAAATGGACCATCATCCAGACTTGCTCCTTCATTCCTGGAGTAAATTAAAAATAACTTTATCAACCCATAGCGAGGGTGGCGTTACTGATAACGACTTCAATCTTGCTCAAACTATCGACACAATAAGACAATGAAAGATCAAAACGTATTAGAAATTTTTCTTAAGACAAATGCCCTGTTGAACGGGCATTTTTTATTGACTTCCGGAAGACACAGCAATCAATATTTTCAATGTGCTCAGGTTCTACAGTTGCCAGACTACAATGAGATAATTTGCAGGAAAATAGCAGATCATTTTCTCGAAACCGAAATCGATGTAGTGATCTCACCTGCAATTGGTGGAATCATTGTGGGTCAGGAAGTTGCACGGTTACTGGGTAAAAAATCAATTTTTGCGGAGAGGGAAGATAAAATTCTTTCACTACGGCGCGGATTTCAAATTGAAGAAGGGAAAAAGTACCTCGTTTGTGAGGATGTTGTTACTACGGGAGGTTCTGTATTTGAGGTTATGGATATCGTAAGAAATAATGGCGGTATTGTTGCCGGTGTTGGGTATATTGTTGACAGAAGCAATAATAAGGTGCAGTTCGGAGTTCCACAATTTAGTACTCTGCAGTTAGAAGTAGTCTCTTATTTACCTGAAGAGTGCCCACTCTGTAAACAAAATATTCCAGCAATCAAACCCGGTTCTAGAAAAGTGAAACCATAACATTTCAAGGATTATAAAATGAAAAAAATGTTTTCTTTGTTGTTTTTCCTGGTGATCTCAGTAAATGCACAGGTTAAGTTTGATGATTACTTTGACGATTATACTCTTCGGTTTGATTTTTTTCATACAGGTGACAGGACAACAGAAATCATGTCATTTGATAAATTAGTTAAGGAAGGACAATGGAGCGGCTCGAAGAGGAACCTAATTGACAATCTTGGATTTGGAAATTATTTCTACAAAGTCTTTGATAAAGATTCCGGGCAACTGATTTTTTCAAGAGGATTTTCTACTCTGTATCAGGAGTGGCAGACAACGGAGGAATCCAAAACAACTACGCGATCTTTTTCCGGTTCTGTTTTGTTGCCCTTCCCGAAAAAGAATATCCGTTTAGAAATTTATAAGAGAGATAGACAAAATAATTTTGTTAAGAAATTTGAGTATTCCATTGACCCTAGAAATTATTTCATAATAAGCGAGAAAATTAAACCATTCGATAATTTTAAGGTACATTACTCGGGCGACCCATCTTCCAAACTTGATATAGTTTTGATTCCTGAAGGATATTCAAAATCAGAAATGGAAAAATTCCATAAAGATTGTAAGAGAGTTGCGGGGTATCTGTTTAATTATTCTCCATTTCAGGAGAACAAGGAGAAGATAAATATCTGGGGAATAGAGGCGCCATCGAATGAATCTGGAACAGATATTCCCGGTAAGAATATCTGGAAGCAGACTCTGCTCAATTCAAGGTTCTATACGTTCGATAGCGAGAGATATTTAATGACAACCGATTATCATACCGTACGAGATGTTGCAGCCAACGCATCCTACGATCAAATATATGTTCTTGTAAATACTGAAAAATACGGTGGCGGAGCTGTTTACAATTTTTATTCAATGACGGGAGTTGATAATAAGGCGACAAATCAGGTTTTCGTTCATGAATTTGCCCACGGACTTGCGGGAATAGCGGATGAGTATGGTTATGATAATACATATCAGGAGATGTACCCGACAGATGTAGAACCATGGGAGGCAAATTTAACTACACTTGTCAATTTTGGAAGTAAATGGAAAAATCTTGTTGAATCGGGCATTCCCATTCCAACACCGGCTGAAGATAAGTATAAAGATAAAATTGGTGTTTTTGAAGGCGGAGGATATGTTGCCAAAGGGGTCTATCGACCAACATTTAACAGTATCATGAATTCGTTCAAGTCGAATGAGTTTAATCAAGTGTGCAAAGATGTATTAATTAAGTTGATCAACCAATATTCGGAATAATAACTTAGATGGATCAAAAAAAACTATATAGAACAATTGAAACAGTCGCGTCAAAAACTTTAGCCTCGGATGAAGAACTCTTAGCTGAAGTTGTCAGACAAATAATCAGTAACGAAGAAATTAGGCTTACTGGCGGAAGGATATGGAAATTGAATGTCCGCAAAAAAACATACAGTCTGTTATTCCAAACTGGGAAGGTTCCAAGGATTAGTTCCGACTTTTCCGTTGATATAAAGGACTATCCGCTTTTTGAAAAGATCGCAGTCGAGAGAACAATATTAGCTCACGAAACCAATAAAACACTTATCAGTAAAGGAATTCTGAAATATTCTGCGAGCGGTGTTGGAAGAAAAATTAAAATCGGGGACAAAAAATTTTACGAATATCTCCTGGCTGTAAACAGTGAAATGCTCGGTGATGATCTTCGGGATACATTAAACATTGTTGCTACAGTCCTGACATCTAAATTGAATGAGAGATATCTTCATCAGTCAAGAAAAAACCTAATCGAAGATATAGACAAAGCCAAAGAGATCCAGAGAAGTATTCTTCCCGAACATGAACAACGGTTTCACTTCTACGATATTTTTGGAATTACATTACCAGCTCAGATTGTTGGCGGGGATTTTTATGATTATCTGAAAGTTGGTGATGGCGAAGACCGTCTTGGAATTGTAATGGGAGACGCAGCATCTAAAGGATTGGGGGCCGCAGCTGAGGCTATGTACATCTCCGGTGCTATGAGAATGGCAAGTACGTTCCAGATCAAAATATCACCGATGATGTTCCGGATGAATCAGCTCATCAACAAAATTTTCAGTGATGACAAATTCACATCACTGTTTTACGGTGAATTATCTAATGATAAGAAAGGATTATTCCTCTACGCGAATGCGGGGCAGAATCCTCCTTTGTTTTATAGGAAAAAAATTGGGGATATAGTTCTGCTTAACCCCACAGGTCCACTCCTTGGTCCGACTCCAAACTCAAAATTTGAAACTGACAGCATTAATTTTTATAACGGTGATGTACTGGTAATTTATTCAGACGGAGTTGTTGAAGCCGCCAACGATAAGTTTGAATTCTATGGCGATGATAAGTTAAGGCAAATTGTTTTGGATAGTGTTAATTTGAAACCAAAAGAAATTGCAGCAACAATATTGGAAGATGTTATCAAGTTCAGCACCAACGAAAGTAAATATCAGGATGATAAAACAATAGTTGTGATAAAACGAAATGGAGAATATGGATCTGGTTCAAAAAATATTTGATGCCGGCGTGGTTGGAGCCGGAGGCGCCGGGTTTCCAACACATGTAAAGGCAAAATCTAAAGTTGAATTTGTTGTTGTCAATGGTGCGGAATGTGAACCGCTGATTCATAAGGATTATGAACTAATGAAAAACTTTGCACCGGAAATTATTAATGGTGTTGAGTTGATGACAAAACAAACCTCGGCAAAGAAATCCTATTTCGGCATCAAAGCAAAAAATGGTCTCGCTATCGAGGCGATTGAAAAGAATTATTCAGATGGGAAAATAGAAACATGTCTTCTTGGCGATTTCTACCCAAGCGGGGATGAATATGAATTGGTTTATGCAGCGACTAAAAGATTAATCCCTCCATACGGGCTTCCGCTTGACGTGGGCTGTGTGGTCAACAATGTTGAAACATTTTACAATATTGCGAGAGCCATTGAGGATAAGCCGGTAATACAGAAATTTGTTTGTGTTGCGGGATGTGTGAAAAATCCATCTTCGTTTTTTGTTCCTATTGGTAGCAGTCTCAAAGATCTTTTAGATCATGCCGGCGGCGCAACTGTCTCCGAGTTTGGAGTTTTTGTCAGCGGAATACTGATGGGTAAATTAACATTTGATCTGACTGAAGCCGTCACAAAAACTACAGCGGGAATTATCATTCTACCCATGGATCATTATCTCATCAAAAGAACAGATAGACCCATTGAAGCAAAAAACAGAATTGGAAAATCAGCATGCGATCAATGCAGCTATTGTACCGAGTTCTGTCCGCGCTATCTGCTTGGTTATGATGTTCAGCCGCATAAAGTGATGCGCTCACTCGGATTTTCAACTACCGGCAAAGAGGTATGGAATCAGTACGCTGATCTATGCTGTTCTTGTGGTTTGTGTTCCCTCTACGCATGCCCCGAAGATCTTTATCCACGCGAAGCGTGTGATCAGAGTAAAGTAGAGAATAAAAAAATGGGAACTCGGTATGAACAGCAGAAACCTGTTAAAGTTCATCCGATAAAAGAGGGAAGACGTGTACCGCTTAAACAATTAATGAAGCGGATCGATCTGTTAAAATATGATGTACACACTCCGTTTACTCAAAGTTCACCTCAAGTTTCGCAAGTGAAAATTTTATTGAAACAACACATTGGTGTTCCGGCAAAATCAATTGTTAAACTTGGCGAGTCGGTTCAGTTAGGCCAACTGATTGCTGATATCGAGGAAGAAAGACTCGGCGCAAAAATTCATGCGTCAATTTCGGGAAGAATTACTCATGTATCTGATGAGTTTATACGAATTGCAAAATAATTCGGTGTGTACTTTGCGAACACCTTTGCGCTCTTTGCGTTTAAAGATTTTTACCGCAAAGGACACAGAGACAACACAAAGTTCGCAAAGAAATAATTGAGGTTAACAAATGGAAATGAATTCACTTGGTTTAATTGAAATGACAAGTATCGCAGCCGGCATGCAAGCGGCTGATATAATGCTGAAAACTTCTCAAGTGGAATTGATATTATCACGAACAATTTGTTCCGGTAAATATATTGTTCTGATTGGCGGAGACGTTGCGGCGGTGCAGGCATCTGTTGATGCAGCAGCAAACCAGATAGACTTCGCGGTGATTGACACTTTTGTAATTCCGAATGTACACCCTGATATTTTCCCGGCTTTATCCGGACATTCCGATGTTACATTACTTGAGGCGCTGGGAATTATTGAATCGTTTTCAGTCGCTTCACTAATTGAAGGTGCTGATGCTGCTGTGAAAGCAGCCAGTGTGAGAATAATTGAGATACGGCTTGCAATGGCTCTCGGTGGAAAAGCATTCTGTACGTTGACAGGAGAAGTTGCTGCTGTAACCAGTGCAGTTGAATCGGGCGCTAAAGTAATTTCCGATAAAGGATTACTTGTGAACAAAGTTATAATAGCCCAGCCCAGACCGGAACTGTTAAGTGAAATGATCTGACATCGGGTTTATAATATCCCCCTATTTTAAAAAATCTTTCGGAATCCATTCATGAAATCCATTTTGATTATTCTAATATCTTTTATTATTTGTCTGCAGGTTCAGGCTCAATCATTTTCTAAAAATAATTCTCAGAGACCAAAATTAGTTGTCGGGATAGTGATTGACCAGATGCGATACGATTACCTTTACCGCTTCAATAAAAATTACGGCAAAGGTGGATTTAACAGGTTAATGAATGATGGGACAAATTTTACATTTGCTCATTTTAATTATTCACCAACTAACACGGCCCCCGGACATGCATCTATCTTCACAGGTACAACACCATTTTATCATGGAATAATTGGTAATGACTGGTACGACCGGTTCGCGAAAAAAATGATCTATTCAATGAATGATACTTCAGTTAGAAGCATTGGCAGCAACGATAAAGAAGGGCAGATGTCTCCCAGGCGGTTATTAGCTACAACGATGACCGATCAGCTAAAACTTGCAACAAATAATGAAGCAAAAGTTATTTCAATATCTCTAAAAAACCGGGGGGCAATTCTTCCCGGGGGACATACTGCCGATGCGGCATATTGGTATGATAATCTAACAGGCGATTTTATTAGCTCTTCATATTATATGGAAACACTTCCGGTGTGGGTTGTCAAGTTTAATGAAAGAAAATTAGCTGATCATTTTATGAGCAACGGATGGAAATTATCGCTACCTGAATCAAGATACCTGCTTGCCTCCAACACCGAATCGAATTATGAGAAAGATGTTTTTAAGGAAAGTAAGAATTCTTTCCCTCATTACTTCAACAATCTAAAGGAAAAAGAAAAGTATGACGTTTTCGAAACCACTGCATTTGGAAACACTATTGTTGCCGAATTCGCAAAAGAAGTTTTGTTAAACGAGAAATTGGGAAAGGGAAAAGAAACGGATTTTTTTACTATAAGTTTTTCTTCAACGGATCATGTTGCGCATGACTACGGTACTTTTTCTCTTGAGGTAGAAGACACATATATTAAATTGGATTCACTTCTTGCCGATCTTCTTAATATGCTGGATAAACAAGTCGGCAAAGGAAATTATCTTCTATTTCTCACTTCCGATCATGCCGGAATTGAAACACCATCTTATTTGCGAGATCAGAGATTGCCGACCGGTGAACTGAACAACAAGAGATTTCTCGATTCATTAAAACTATTTTGTATTAATGAGTATGGTGATGAATCATTGATAGAGAACCTTTCAAATAGACAGATATTTTTGAATAGGGAGCTCATCAAGAAAAACAAATGGGATATCCATAAAATTGAGAGGGCAATCGCAGATTATATCAGGAATACATTTCCCGTGGTCACTTCAATATTTACACGTGATGACTTTGAAAAAGATGTGGCCACGCGCGAACCAATTAATACAATACTTAATGGTTTTAATCCTGTGATCTCCGGCGATATTGCATTTAATCTTCAGCCGGGATACCTCTCAAATTTCTTAGAGCAGGGTTCAACACATTCAACATCATATTCTTATGATACTCATGTTCCAATGCTTTTTTACGGTTGGCGTATTCCAAATCAAACTTTAAACACACCGGTGTTTATAGTGGATATTGCAGCAACAATATCAAATCTGCTTGGAATCACCGAACCGAGTGCTTCTATTGGAATTCCATTGATAAAATAATTCCAGGGTACTTCTAGAAACTATCTTTTGTAAATATTTAACGCAGAGAAAAAGCAAAGTTCGCAAAGGATATTGGAGTTTTTAGAACTACCCTCCAGAAATTATTCGATAGCGATGGTTTTCTAATCTTATGAGATCGATGCTATTTAAAAAGTTATTTACCAGCTACTTTGGCAAAAGCGTTACCATCTTATCAAAATCTATTTTCTTGTCGATGTAGGATAAATAATCTGCAAGGTTCTGAGCTAAATCAAGAATAACTTCACGTCCAAGATTCTCAGCGTCTTTATTTTTTATCATCGTCTTTTTACTCCGGTAAAGTTCCAGCAGTTTCATGTTTCTTTCATACCTGTCTTCCACGAAATTTTTAGCCCACTTGTATATATCATCAAATGGATTCTTTTTTCCCCATTTAATTTTATTCTTGTCGTAATATTTCGGCCAAACTTTATCAAAATCATTTTCGATCTTTGAATGATAACTAGTTCCGTTATTTTGTTCCGATTCCCACCCAAATAATGTGTGGGGAGGAGAACTAAGATCTATTACCCAATGAATACTCTTAGAAAGTTCGAGAGCACAGACTCTGTATTCTTCTTCAACTTTCCATTCGGCGATATCACGAGCTGAATATTTCAATCGGGAAATAACTGTTGCCTGATCGAAACCGCTTTTAGCAAATACTATTTTGAATCGTTTGCCGTCTTTAGTGATTTTGTAAGAGTGATCATTCTTCAGTTTTGAACTGTGATGAGAATTATCCGGCATATCCATCCATTCTTTGAGCCATTTAATTTTTGTAGCGTTATCTTTCTTCCATTCGGGTTTTGCAATTCCGTTGAGTAAAAATTCTTTAACGCTTTGCTTCGGGTAATCCGAGATAATTTGAAATGCCATTTCCTTGTGAATTTTTGCAAGCATTTTAGTCCCTTTTATTATGAAACATTAATAACACTCGTTTGCTGAATTGTTATTACACAAGTCAAGGAGTTAGTTCTTCACTAATGCTGAACAATACTTCTTAAATGTGACAACGATTAATAATTTAATATATCGACAGCTTCAGATAGTATAACAACTTGAAGATTTCGTTTATTTATTCCTTCTAAAAATTCCTTGAATACTGAAAGTTGAATTTTAGTTACAAAGTCTGCATCGCCCAGAGTAAATTGATGGAATCCAAAAATTATTAAACGCTCACCTTGATTGATTCCATGTGCTGCTCTCATCAATAAAGAATTTGCATTGTCATTATTCTGAACCTGGTAATAACCTAACCTGTCAAGATTCAGGGGAAAACTATAGTGTTCATTTTGACTCGTGCGGATAATGCTGAAATAATCATTGATAATATTATTTGTCTTTTCATTAGAATGACCCGCAGGTAAAGCAAAGCTTCTATGCTTTAAGCCGAATCCAATCAATTGTTCATAATTTCTCTGAATTTCGGAACGAGCACTATCAATTGGTATGGTTGTAAGATTCGCATGCGTAACAGTGTGACCCCCGGTTTCCCATCCTGCATTTTCAAGCGCACGGACTTGGTCAAGAGTCAACCAATCCAGCTTATCGATCCATCCCGAAGGAATAAAATTAACTCCCGGATAATCATATTTCTGCATAATCGGAAACGCAAGTTCAAAAATACTTTTATGACCATCGTCAAAAGTAAGCACTATCAAAGTAGAGTTCACGGTTTCATTACTATTAACTAGATTACATCCTGAGAAGATTAGTATTAAGCATAACGATCTGAACATAGTTTATTCTTTTATACCAAAATTGAAATTACCTTCGAGACCAATGAATCCGATATCAGGACCAAACTCTGTAATAATATATCTTACGCGCGGTATAATGCGTATATTTTTGAAGTATTGCAAATAAGCAGAAAATCCTAAATGAACTTCTGTATAACCGGCATTTCTGAAAAGCTCGGTCTGGAAAACTGGAGTAAAATATTCTCCAGCTTTATAACGAATATCGAAGCTCATTCGTAATTCATCCTGATTATGCCATAAATCTTTTAGTCGTTTGAAAAAATAAGTAGCACCAAAATTCCACTTACCTTCCGGTAGATAGCGCCCCTCGGCAAAAATTGTTAACACTTGCAGAGGTGAAGGATCCTGCTCAAATTTTTTAAATGCGATAGCTTGATACCCGAAGAAATGTTTAAATGATTCTTCAAACTCAAAACCAAGCTCGGTGCCAAAAGCTGAATATTGTTGATCACGCGCAATATAAAGACCCGATGCCTGTGCATTAAAACCGGTGAACGGTTGAATAGAATATTTTCCACCACCGATGAAATATGAAGATTTGTCGGAACCTAAGAATAATTCTGTTTTACCTATTCCTAAATTCACTATTGTTCCTATTCCACGCATTAAATAATCATAAATAAGTCCTTGATCCCAAAATGATCTATCGAAAGCGTCATCTAGATAGAAACTATTATGGCCACTCTGAATTCTTCTCTGTCCAAACCACAATGTTCCCCATTCATGGTTTATTTTAATACCTGCTTCATATAGATTGACGTTGTTCGTTTGAGGGAAATCATTAGCCCTTATCGATAAAAAAGAAACAATACCATACTTGAATGCTTGAGAAATGCCTACACGAATATCGGTTTTCCAAAGTCGTGTTGCAGTAACTAGAGATTCCTTTGGATGAAACGGATCAATTATTTCCGCGCCTAAGAACAAATGTGCATCGGTAAAAAATTTAGGAAGATCTATTGTCGCCGAAGAATCATCGGCAATTTTTGCTGCTTGTTTTTTAGAAAAAAATATACCGCTGTTATTATCTGGCACATATACCTCTTTTAGATAAAAATCTTTTTCTCTGTTTGATTGAGCTTGACAGAAATTATAAGTGCGAAGGAAAGAAGGGCTTATTATTATCCAAATTAACAAAATTATTTTCATGATTTTCTCCAGAAATTGTACACTACTTCAGAATCCATGAATCATTATTATTATAAAAAGAATTATTACTAGTATTTATACCGCCATATTTTTGTCTGCTATGGCCATGATATTATACCTCTCATTTGATTAACGGTTTTTCAACCAAGGCTGGAAGTTCCCGCAATTTAGTTGCAGATTTAACTTTTCCATGATCGTCCAAATAAATATAAAACACCTTTGGCATACCCTTAATACCTGTTTTATATGTACCGATAATGATTTGGATCCCAACCTTTCGTCCATCTGCTAACTTTGAAACAACCTCAGCACATGTAGGAGAATCGATACTACTGCTATCTCCTGCCACTCCAGTCTGTTCGCCACAATCATTCACTTCCCATGAGATGATAGCTTTTGATCCGACTATGGATTTTAGCCAAACCTCAATTGGCTGATTTGGTAAAGCTGAATCCAGGGATGAGACTTGAATCTTTCTCGCATAAGCAATGATTCTTTTTTCATTCGATTGGGCTTTAACTAAAATAGACGTGAGCATTAATGTGCTCAATAATATTATCAGGTTTAAGCCATATTTTTTCATCGTTTTACTAAAATTTTCATAGAAAACAATTTAACGGAGTTTAGCCCAATGCCCATAACAAAAATGACGGAGTTATAAATGGAACTTTATTTATAAAATTAGTTTGTCTACTAATTCTACTTTAAAGAGCAACTTTGCTTTGCAACCAACCACTTTAATTAATAATTGCCGCACTAAAATTAGTCTACCCCGAGTTTATCGAGGGGCTGTCCGTGTTTAGCGGCGGGTTATAAAGCGTGTTAAAACATATTTACATTCATCATAAAACCCATAACAATTCTTCTCCCAAAATAATTTTCTCTGTCATCAAAATCTGGGACCCAACTTAACCAGTAAACGTAACCACTATTATTTAATACTATACTGGGAGATAGAAAACCAGGAATACCTAAATTAACTTGGGCAGACAAAATTAATGATTGAGAAAACTCATAAGCAATTACAGGGAATGCAGAAAAAGTAAAAAATATTAATCCTTGTTCACTACTTATTCGTCCTTCGCGATCAGCTTTTTTTCTAAAATTATAATATCCTCCAAATTCACTTGCCACACCTCCAGTTATTCCTAATCCAATTTTAAGCGAGTGAATCTTGAAATTAAGGTTAGCACCAAATTCTCCACCGAGGCCGAATACGCTTTTTGCACCGTCATAATTTTCTAAACCAGCCACGTGATAAATTCCAGTATAACCAAATAGTCTACTATTAAAATTAACATAATCTCTTGTATCAACAATTGTGTAACTGCCTCTTAGCAACTGAAGTGATTCATTTTTATAACTTCCTTTCGTAATTGTCACATCGGCACTATAATATTTATTACTTTCTTTCGTAGAATCATTGTAATCAAAAATCATTGGGATAGCGCTTGATTCATATACAACGGGATAATAAGTGCGAAGACATCCGGAAAACGCAAATGAAATAATTGAAGTAATTATATATAATGGTTTGTGCTTCATAGCTTTATAACTATTAATTATGCTGAGGCAAATATTGACCAACTACAATTCACCAAAAACAAACTCACTTCACCGCAATGCACTCAATCTCAATCAATGCATCTTTTGGTAAGCGTGCAACCTGAACTGTTGAACGTGCGGGTTTATGCTCACCAAACTCCTCTGCATACAGGGTGTTCATCTTTGCAAAGTCGTTAAGGTCTTTCATAAAGACAGTACACTTAACAACATTGTCTAGAGATAGTTTTTCAGCTTTCAACACAGCTCGTATGTTCGTAAAAACTTGTCTTGTCTGTGTTTCTATGTCTTCGCCAACTATTTGCATTGTTGCTGGATCGAGAGCAATTTGTCCCGAACAAAACACTAAGTTGCCAACAGATATGGCTTGAGAGTATGGACCGATTGCGGCTGGTGCATCCGGAGCTGATACAATTTTTATTTGTAATTCGGATTTGGTTTGTGCGAGAAATAATGATAAAGGAAAGAAGAAAAGAAGGAAGGAAGAAAAAAAGGAACTATTAAATCGTGAAATATTATCCATAACTCCTCGAAATATTCTGATTCAATATGCTGAGGATTTGTTAATTTATCAACTAGAAATAACTCGTAATAGAAAGACTTAATAGCACACAGATTAAACTGATCTAACAGATTTGCACAGATAAACGGAGAACGATAATGACACTTCAAGAAAAATATGGCGACTGGGCATTGATCACTGGTGCTTCCTCAGGAATTGGAGAGGAGTTTGCCAGGCGCCTTGCAGCAGAGAAGATGAATCTGATCTTGGTAGCGCGCAGAAAAGAAAGATTAGAAAAATTAGCTGATGAACTGAAAGAAAAACATAGTGTAAAAATTGTTGTAGCTCCTCTAGATCTTTCTAAGAATAATTTCATGGATGATTTAAAATCGTTTGCCGGAGATAGGGAAGTGGGATTTTTGATAAACAACGCCGGTTTCGGTTATAACGGTGAATTCGGGTTAGGAGATGTTGAATGGCAATCTGCCATGATTCGTGTAAACTGTATTGCACCGACAATACTTACACATCATTTTATCCAATCAATGAAAAAAAGGCAAAAAGGAGCAATCATTTTTCTGGGTAGTCTTGTTGGTTGCGTACCAACACCATTTACTGCCACGTATTCTGCAACGAAAGCATTCAATCTTTTTATGGGAGAAGGACTCTGGTACGAACTAAGGAATTATAACATTGATATTCTCACGCTCAATCCCGGAGGGACAGACACAGAATTTCAGAAAGTTGCAAATACCTCATCCGGTCCCATTCCCAGAACGGTTGAGCAAGTAGTGAATACCGCAATGACCAGTTTGGGAAAAAAGATTAGTGTGGTTGATGGTTTTAACAATAAACTGCTTTCACTCATTCCCCGTTTGTTAACTAGAAGGATGACTGTTAGTTTAGCAGGAAAAATCAGGACAAAATATTACTCGTCGGCTAAGTGAAAAATGAAAATGAGAATATTGCTTAAAAATCTTTTTGTATTGAATTTTTAGCGATCTTGAGAAATATGATGACGATAATTATTGAAACCAAACTGATCGGAATTAGTGCCCAGTAAATAGTATAAATAAAAAATTGTTTTTTTATCATGATTGATAAAAACATAGTGCTCAACGGTCGAAACAGAGCTATAACCAGAAATAGCATATAGCCGATATTAAGCAGGAAAGAAAGTGATGCGCCTTGCGATGAGGATAATCTGATTGCATTTTTCTCCTTGAAGTTGGCATAAAGTCCACCCATACCAAAATTAATTGAAACGATAGATGCTGCAGAAAACGCTGTAACAGCCATCGAAAATGCGGTTAATGTAAAACCAAATCTATAATTAGAGAAGAAACTTAATCCAAGCCCTACAAGCAGAATGAATGAACTTGCAATGACCAGATTATATCTTATTAGTGAAGTATGGAGTACCGGCGATGATCTGATCTTCCAGAATGTCTGACCTTCTAAACTGATCAAGGGGAAAATAAATCGTAGTGATAGTGTAGAAATGAAAAGCAGATTAAAAAGCAAGATGGCTATATAGATCAAAGTTTGGAGATGAAAATTACCAAGTCCAATAAACTTTATTCCGGCAACGCTCGTGATAAATATTAGTATCAGAAATAAAAGCACAAAAAAGTGAATGACCTGACTTGGTTCACGTACAAACATTAGCAAATCTCTTTTTACTATTGCTTCCGGTTGTGGCTTCAATAAAGAATTATTCAGAAAAGAGAAAACAGGTTTTCTTTCTTTCCGGGAAAATGCAATATCCGAAATAATAGTTTGGTTAAGCAGCCAGGTTTTAAAATACCAGCGGTATCCCAGATACATTGCGGCAGAAAAGAGAATTAATGCTAATACAATCTGGAGGAAAAGATATGAAACAGAATTTGATAAGTCGCCGCGAATCATCCAATAACCGGATTGAGAAAGCCAGTTATTTGGAAGATATTTTAGTACGGGTGCAATTAATTCTCCAAGATAATTATCCTTAATGGCTGTATATGGATAGTACCTCAAAACTGTTTCCACAAGTGATTTTGGCGAGTTCATTCTGAAGAAATAAACAATCATCAAAACATAAGATGTAATAAGTGTATAAATAATTTTTCTGACTCCGAAACGGCTTGCTAATCGGATAAGAGCCAACAGAATAATTACTCCCAAAGAACCCGCGCTTACAATGAACGGAATAAAATTCACCACGAGGAATAGAAAAGCGCTAATGCTCAATTTGAAATAGATTACATATCCCGCCAAAAGTGTGAACAGCATCATAATCAGTGTTGAAGAACTGTAGAAAAAATTATCCAGGAATTTTATTGCAAATATTTTTAATGGTAAGATAGGCTTGGTCAGTAAGTAATTTACTTCGTTGGATTTGTAGAGTGTGGAGTAGGAAACAATAATGTTTCCGAGATTGACAGTGATAAAAAAAATGAATAACACCATCGAGATAAATTCGTGTAGAAGAAACAGGCCGACTTTTATATCCACAAGAAGGAAATAGATAAATTTCTGAACGAAGAAAAATCCTCCTGCGGCAAAACCTATGTAGATTAAACTGCTTGCGACATTTTTCACTACATTAGTCAATGTAATCTTCGATTCAAAACGGATAAATGCAATAAACTTGTATTTTAATATGTGGAGTATCTGATGCATTCTTCACTCTTCATTAGTAAGTTGGATGAAGAGATTCTCAAGATTGTGATTCTGCTTTAATTTCATCTGATCGAGTGCTTCAATTGTATCCTGAAAAATTATATTGCCTTTGTTGATTATTCCAACGTGTGTACATATCTCATCCACAACATTTAGGCTGTGAGTTGACATGAAAATAGTTATTCCATTATTTGCCTGGTCGCGAAACAGTTTTTTCACATCAAAAGCGCTTTGAGGATCTAACCCTATCATTGGTTCATCCACAATCAAAAATTCGGGCTCATGTAAAAAAGCCGAGGCAATTACAATCCGCTGCCTCATTCCTTGTGAATATTCTTCTGTACGCTTATCAATCCATCTGCCAATTTTTAATTGTTCGATGAGTTCATCAATCTTGTTTCCTATTGCAATCTTATTGAGATTGTATAATCCGCCGCTGAAGTATAGAAATTCACGCCCTGTGAGTTTATCATAAAGAAAAGGTTGATCGGGTATATATCCAATCTTTAATTTTGATTCGATAGGATTTTTCCAGACATCTTGATTGTCTAATAATATATTTCCGTTCGTGGGAGAGAGAAGCCCGGCAATCATCTTTATAGTAGTTGTCTTACCGGCACCATTGGGACCGAGAAATCCAAATAGCTCACCTTTGCCGACTTTCAAATTAATATTATTAACAGCGGTGAAGTCCCCAAATTTTTTGCAGAGATTAACTAATTCTAACATAAAACCTTTGGATATAATGGCGAGTTAACTCTTGATTTTCTGGACATCTTCGAGAGTGATGGTTTTTAAATCAACATCTTCCTGTTCATAAATATTGAATATTCTTTCTTCCTGATTTGTAATGGCAGAATAGAGAATATTTTTAGCGAGAACACCATTCTGATATTTATTTTCATTCAATCCGCTAAGATGTTCGAATCTATCCAATAATTCCTGGAGGGCTCCTTCATCAAGAGTATAGCCGTTCTTTTCTGCAATATCTGCCACAATACATAGCAACTGCATAGGTGAATAATCGTCAAAATAAAATACATTCGGGAAATAGTTTGATAAAACTGGATTTATCTTAAGAATGTTTTTCATCTCTTCATTTGATCCGGCAAAAATGACAAATATTTTCCCTTTATAATCCTGCATTCTTTTTAAAATGATATCAACGGCTTCCTGCCCATAAGTGTTCTCATCGGAGAATAAATTATGTGCATCATTTACAAGAAGAGTTCCTTCAAGTGCCTGCTGAATTATTTTATCTGTCTTAATACTTGTTTGGTCCTGATATCCGGCAACCAGATCGGAGCGGTCAACTTCAACAATATGACCTTTCTGTAAAATACCCAACTCTTTAAATATTTTGCTCATAAGCTTTGCAACAGATTTTTTGCCGGTACCCGGATTTCCAACAAAGATAGAGTGCAAATTACGTTCTGCGGAACGCAGTCCGCGTTCTTTTTTTAGCTGTGAGATTTTTGCAAAACTGATTAGTTTGTAAATATCCTGCTTAACATTGTCGAGTCCGATAAGATTATTCAACTCATCAATATATTCCTGTAATTTAAGCGGGTCGCCATGTACTTGAAACTGTTTTGCTTCAACATCCCGATTTAATACTTCATTAATATCGCTCAACTCAACAGTGTTAAGCATTTCTTCATTACGCTCTTCGACCGGGATATCTGAGAGACGCAAAAGCATCTTCTGTTTAACTGAATCCAGTATATTTCTTACAATACGCGCATTGCCGAATTTTTTATCGCGATTTTTGTAAAGTTCGTCAAAATGTTTTTTTAATCTTTCCTCGGCTTCTTTCGATATTTTTTTCTTCTCACGGTTTAAAGTCCTTTGCGCAATTTCCATTAATTCGGCAGGGGAATAGTCTTCAAAAGTAAATGATTTACTAAAGCGCGATTGAATTCCAGGATTACCGGCAACGAAACGTAACATCTCGTCAGTATACCCGGCGGCTATAACAATAAATTTGCCCCGGTCATCTTCCATCCGTTTCAGTAAAATATCGATAGCTTCTTTTCCGAAATCATTGCCTGTATCATGTGATTTTATAAGAGCGTAGGCTTCATCAATGAATAACATGCCGCCGAGAGATTTGTCGATCATAACTGTAGTTTTTTCTGCAGTCTGTCCAACGAATCCGGCGACCAAACCCTGCCTGTCGGTTTCTACTATATGTCCTTTGGATAATATCGCAAGTGCCGAATAGATTCGTCCGAAAATTCTAGCGACAGTTGTTTTGCCTGTTCCCGGGTTCCCGAGAAACAGAATATGTTCGTTAAAAACTTTTTTAATATCCTCACCCTGCTCGTTAAAGTAGCGGGCAAGTTTCACCATATCATTCACTTCTTTTTTAAGAGTATTTAATCCAACAAGGCTTTCGAGTTCTTTTAAAGCCTCGTTCAATGCTTCTTCATTAATAGGAAAGATGACTGCCTGGGAAGTTCTCTTCGATAGAGTTGCTTTAATTACCTCTTCGGTAAAAGTTGTGATTAATTCTTTGGTCCTTTTTTCTTCGGGAAGAACTAAACAAAACTTACTTAAATTGCGCTTTGCCTCTTCGAATATTTTTCTTGCGAGGCGTGCGTTGCCAAATGATTTATCTCTACCCCTGTAAAGGGAAATGAATTCTTTCTTCAGTAATTCTTCTGCTCTAGAGGTTATAGCGTAATCTTCTCGTTTCAATAATTGTTTAAATATTATTATTAATTCATCGGGTGAATAATCTTCAAATACAAAAGTTTGCGTGAAGCGTGATTTAAGCCCGGGATTTGAATTAAGGAAAGATTCCATTTCTTCAGGATAACCGGCAGCAATTACAACAAATTCACCTTTACGATCTTCCATTCTTTTCAGAAGAATATCAATCGCTTCCTGACCGAAATCCTGTCCTCCTCCTTTTTTTATGAGAGTGTAAGCCTCATCAATAAATAGAACCCCGCCTGTTGCGTCGTTGATTAATTTTTCTGTCTTCTGTGCTGTTTCACCAATATACTGTCCAACAAGAGCAGAGCGGTCAACCTCAACTACATGTCCGTTTGGAAGAATCCCCATTGCATAAAAGATATCTCCCAACATGCGTGCTACAGTTGTTTTGCCCGTGCCGGGGTTTCCAAGAAATACAGCATTAATCGCAATTTTATCTTCGGCTTTTAACCCAAGGCGTTTCCGGTCTTTCAAAAATTCCAAATAAGAGACAAAACTTTTAACTGCTTCCTTTATGCTTGCAAGTCCAGTGAAACTATCTAATTCTTCGAGGAGTTCTTTAAGGGTTTTAGTTGTTCTCGGTTCCCGGATTTTGGTCGCTTGCTGTTCTGATTTTTTCTGCTCAATTTTAGTCTGAGGAGTAATTCGTTTTTCGTCAATTTCCAAAATTGCTTGACCGCCGATTCCAAAATATCTTACACCACATTTGAAATTGTTTACATAGAATTCGAATCGGGCCTGACCGGATTTTAAATATTCAGAATTATCCGACCCCAGAGTTTGAACGAAAATTACTGAATCCCAATCACTTCGGACATTCATCTGAAAATCATTCCGTCCAATCTCAAAATCATTTAAATACCAAACTACAGAACAGCTAAATATTTTATCCACCTGCTGAAAGAAAGGATTATTAAAAATAATTTCAGCAGCAACTTTGCGGATGGATTTCCCAAACCCTTTGCAGTATTTCCGGGTACTGGTTCGCGATTCCTCAATCGCGTCATATAGTCTCAATGTTTTGATTTCAACAAAGTCATTTGGATAATGGATCGAATCAGTTTTGTAAGGGATGTCTGAAACAGTTGAGCTTAATCTTGATCGTTCTCTTGTAGGTTTTGGCAGCGGCTCGGTTTCAATATCATATTCCTGTTCCAGTTCTGAGAATTTTTTCAAAGCATTGTAGATGCTGCTGAATCTTTCATTCTTCTTAAATCTGTTTTTCAATAATTCAGCTTTTTTCAATGCAGGTTTAAGTTGGAAAAGATAAAGCATAGCCTCTAGTTCAATCAGTTCAGCTTCTTCACTTTTAATATTTTCAAGAATTTTCTGAGCGCAATAAAGAGAGAACCAATATTCCTTTGCTTTGATAGCCTTATTTGCGTTCTCTAATATTTCATTTACATTCTTTGAACTAATAACCTTTTTTTTAGTGTGAATCTCGTTAGCCTGATTCAGCCACTCCCGCATTTCTTTCCAAGAAGGATTCTTCCCATTATCAATAATAAGTGCCAGTTCAAGTGCACTTCCGGCTTCCTCAAATTTTTGAAGTCCGGCAAATGATTTTGAACGATTTAAATATGACCAAGCGAGGATCTCTTTCTGTTTATCAATAGACTGATCTGTATCAGCAATAGCCCCTTCAAAGATGCTCATTCTATAAAGAAGATAAGATCTATAAACACGCGCTTTGATGGAGTCTCCCTTTAATTCAACAGAAAGGTTTGCATAATCCATGGCTTTCATAGGATTACCATTTTCGAGCAAAGCCCAAGCATAACAAATTGCAGCCTCACTGTCGTCTGGGCGTGACTGATAAACTTTTTCTGCGCAATTTAATGCAAGACGAAAACGACCATTCCATAGATGATCATATGCTTCTGATTGCAGAGTATTTAGTTCTTCGTCGAGCAAAAGCTTTCCCTACAGATTATAAAATATCTTATCATTATTTTCGCAGAGTTAATATAAGAACTTAAGTGGATTTACTAAAGGGCATATCTAAAAACTCTGTGCAAACGTAAAAAAACGAACTGATAAAGTTATATCGATTTTTTTTCTGTGTCCCTAATAGAAGGATAACAATCGTGCATCCCTCTTTTGTGAGATCCGTAAACTACTTTTACTGACATTTCTATTGTGTTATTACACTTTATTACTAATTCTTTATTACCAATTCTTAAAATTAACTTGACATATAAAAAAAAAATATATATGTTGCAAACGCTACCGCAAACGTTTGCAGAGTATGAGACATACAACAATAACAGACATAGCTAAAAAATTAGGGATTTCCGCTTCCACGGTATCACGTGCTTTAAGCGATCATCCTGATATAAAAGCAGCTACTAAAAAGCGAGTTAAAAAATCTGCCAAAGAATTTAACTACAAACCCAACCCAATTGCACAAAGTTTAAAAAATAGCCGGACGACAATAATCGGTGTGATTGTTCCTGAAATCAAACATGACTTTTTTTCTTCTGCCATTAGCGGTATAGAAGAAGTTGCTTACCATTCCGGTTACACTATTATTGTATGTCAATCAAATGAAAATTTTGAAAGGGAAGTTGTAAATACCAATGCTTTAATACAACAAAGAGTTGCGGGAATAGTAGCTTCCATTTCTCAGAACACCAAAAACGGAGATCACTTTCAAGGCGTAATTGATCACGGAATTCCATTAGTCTTTTTCGATCGTGCATGCAAAAATATCTCTGCGAGTAAGGTTATTATTGACGATGCCAAAAGTGCATTCGATGCAGTTTCTTATTTAATTGATAAAGGATATAAAAAAATTGCACATTTTGCTGGTCCTAAAGTATTGGAAATTTGTAAGCGAAGGCTAAATGGATATACAGAAGCCTTAAATAAGGCTCGTATTCCAATCGTGAAAGAACTTATCTGCTATGGCGGCTTACATGAGATCGATGGTTACAATTCAATGGATTATCTTCTCAAGAAAAATATTGTTCCCGATGCAATATTTGCAGTTAATGATCCTGTCGTGATAGGAGCTTTTCAAAGAATAAAAGAAGCGGGACTAAAAATTCCTGAGGATATCGGGATAGTTGGATTCTCAAACAATAAGATTACAAACTTAGTGGATCCTACTATCACAACGGTAGATCAACCGTCTTTTGAAATGGGAAAGAAAGCCACTGAAATTTTGATAGAGTTGATTGAAAGCGGAAAAAAGAACGCTCGTGCAAAAACTATAATATTAGACACAAAATTAATTGTCAGAGGCTCGACCTAAACGGGAAATAATTTTTTTCATATTTTCTGCAAACGTTTGCGGGATCAATTGAAATAAAAGTATATAACCGGGTTTTATTTGAATACCGCTTGAGTTTCCTAAATGAATGGGACTCAAGTGGTGTAGCTGTGTATTTACGAATTGTACTGTCATTTTTCCAAGGTAAGTAAGAACTTTTAAAATTTTTTTTAGTATAAGTTATTTCGAAGAATAAATAGTGAAAAAATTATCTTCTTTTTCTGGCGGAATTGTAATTTTTACAAAAATATTAGCAACGACATAAATTTCAGGAGATACTATTATGAATAAATCTTTCCTCATTTTTATTTCAATTCTCATAGTCTCAAGTAGTAATCTATGCAAAAAAAAGATTGCCCCTGTTTTTTGGAGAAATAATCCTCAGGTGGAAATCACTCAATCAGAAGCGCTAAAGGAAATAGAAGAAAAGCTGGTTCGGGTACAAAGTTTTTTGAATGAGCAAAAACTGGATGGACTTCTTCTTACGCAGGTTAGAAACTTCTATTGGATAACAGCGGGATCAGCTAACAATCAAATTGTGTTAAATAAAGATGTTGGAGCTGCTTCATTATTAATAATGAAAGATGGGGAAAAGTATTTACTTTCTACAGGAAGTGAATCTGGGCGGCTTATGGATGAATCAGTTGGAAAACTAGGATACGAATTAAAAAAATTTAATTGGTATGAGGCAAATCCGGAGAAAGACGTGCGGGGCAATATGATAAAGGAAATTTCGAAGGGTGGCAGAATAGGAAGTGATGTAAATTTTCCTGGAACGGTTTTGATTTCAGATCAATTCAAAAAAATACGTTATTCACTTCTGGGGTCAGAAATAAAGAGATATCGCTGGCTTGGAAGAGAAGTTACGGAAGCCGTTGCAGAAGTGTGCAAATCCATTAAACCTGGAATGGACGAATATGAAATAGAAGCATTGACTTCTGTTGCTTTGCGCGCACGTGGAATTTTGCCAACTGTTTTACTTATCGCAGTCGATGAGCGAATATTTAAATATCGTCATGCGCTTCCAGGTGGGGCAAAACTTAATAAATATGCTATGATAAATATTTGCGCGGAAAAATGGGGAATGTCTATTGCCGTAACTCGTCTTGTCCATTTCGGGCAATTACCTGAGGAACTAAAAAATAAATTTGAAACAACAGCAAAAATTTTAACACAGTATCAATTAGCTACGATTCCCGGGAAAGCAGCTTCTGATATTTTTGAACAATGCAAAAAATGGTATGAAGAAGCAGGTTTTCCAGATGAATGGAAAAAACATCATCAAGGTGGTGCTATAGGTTATGATGATCGCGACTATGTAATCTACCCCGGTATAGATGAAACAGTTCTGGACAATCAGGCGTTTGCATGGAATCCAACAATTACCGGTGCTAAAGTTGAGGATACCTTTATAGTTTATAAAGATCATTTCGAAGTCATTACAAAATCTAAAGGTTGGCCAATTATTACTGTAGAGATAAATGGAAAGAAATACGAACAACCCGGAGTATTAATTCGATAACTGACTGAAGAAGAAACAACATAGTTAGCTTCTTCAAAACTAATTTATAAACCAACAAAGGAGAAAATCTTATGAGACACTTTTCTTCCATTTTCGTTTTTGCAGTGTCGCTTGTGCTTTACGGGCAAGTACTATTTGCTCAAGCACTTGAACCGGTTGGCGGTCCATACACTGCAGATTCAAAAACCGTTCTGCTTTTGCATTTTGACGGTAACTACACAAATGCTGCTGCTGCTCTTGGGAAAACAGCCGCCGCCGCAATTCCTCATTCAACAAATTTAGCAACAAAACTATCGTTTTTAGACCAAAGCGGTTCTCTATCTGGATTAGGTAAGTGTCTTCGCATTGATAATTCATCAATCAATGATTCAACATATGTAACTGTAGCTGATACTGCTGCTTTAGATATGACTGGAGATTGGACAATCGAAGCATGGATAAATGTTTTCACATTTGGTACCGGACCAACAGATTGGCGGTGGGTACCCCGCTTTTTAGAGAAATCCGGCGATGCTATTTTCTATCAAACAAACTATAGCATTGAAATGTGGGGTGACAGTCGTACGTTCCTGGGTGTTTATAATACACCTACGGACAGTTACATCGAGACTTGGTCTGACATCAACATGGCGGTTCCAGGGGAATGGAAACACATAACATACATTCGCGATACCGCACGCGCATTTACCGCACTAATGATTCATGATGTAAATAAGAATCTCATAGGGTTCTATACAAAAGGTTTCGATAAAATAAAAGACATACCTAGAGTTACTAAACAAATGATCCATATAGGCTGGGCTGGTAAACTTGGTGATCCATACGCAGATTCGTGGCTTGATGGATTTGTTGATGAGATCCGCATTAGTAATGTTGTGCGTAACTTTGCAGGTCCGCCGGTGATTCAGAAAGCAACTTCGTTACCGAATCAACCTTCAACAGCAGCTTCATATCCCGTAGAAATTTCTGTATTCCCGCTGAATGCAGGCGGAAGCATGAGCAGTGTTGTATTAAAATACCGTGCTGATACTCTTAGCGCATTTAACAGCATAACGCTTTCTTCAGTGGGAAATAATAAATATACCGGAGCCATTCCGGCTCAGGCGTTCGGGAAACATGTACAATATTATTTTGTAACAAAAGATAATAATAATTTGACTGCCCTTTCGCCATCGAATGCTGAAAACCAGACGAATCCAAGTTACTATTCATTTTGGGTTTTCCAACCAAATGCAAAAACGCTTGATGTTACATTTGAAGAAGGTCCATCCAATAAACCAATAGACCATTCATCAAACAATGCAACAATCAAAACGTATTCTGGTTTCAAATATTCTACAGACAAACCAATTGGTGGTGGTTCTTATTCGTTGGATGTAAAAGCAACAGATGGTATTAAAATCGACTCAAATTGGGTTACAGTTTCTTCACCATTTCTGGCTGCTGAAGAGTTTACATTGGACTGCTGGGTAAAACCGGATTCTGCTAATAGACACGCAGTGCGTATTATCATAAATCCATCGGCAGAACAAGATTGGAACAATGCAAACGTTGAATTAAGTTTTAGAAATGGACCAAGTGGCTCGCCGGTATTCACAGCACGCTATTGGAAAATCGACGGTTCGGGTGCTGTTGTTCTTCAAGATGCACTCGTTGCTCAGACGAATCATGTTGGTAAATGGCGTCACATTATTATCGAACGAAATAAAACGAACGGGAATTTTGCGATGGTAATCAAGGATGAAAACGATCAATTGATGTCTAAGACGACTAAAACTGAAATGATTGGTCCTCTTATGGCAGGGGCCTCGATGGTAATTGGTCGCTCGTGGTTTCTTGCTGAAGATCAATACTATGTTGGTCCATATCGTGGTTTGATTGACAATGTTAAATTATATAATTATCCCGCAGCACTTATTACCGGGGTTTCCGAAGAACCTGCTGAGATACCACACGAATTCAAGCTTTCGCAAAATTATCCGAATCCGTTCAATCCCTCAACTGAAATTGAATTTACACTTCCAAAATATCAACGAGTTTCATTAGTAGTATATGATATTCTTGGACGACTAGTAAAGACACTTGTGAATGAAGAACGGCACGCAGGTCAACATCGTGTAACATGGAATGGTACAAATAATTTAGGATCTCCGGTTTCAAGCAGTGTTTATTTCTATGAGATGAGAACTAATGATATGGTAAAAGTTCGGAAGATGATGTTGATCCGTTAATTTGTGTATAGAGGAGATCGGTGTTAAATCGATCTCCTCTAGTTTAATTATCCATAAAGGATAGGGATATTTATGAAAAAAACGATTTGGTACCGTTTAAGATTATTTTTTTTATGTGTGTACCTGATAAGCGGATGCCGAACAGGAGTGGAACCATCTCCAGATCCGGGAATTATTCGTGTTACAATGAAATCGGCTGAAAATGATACTTTGTTAATTATTCTCGGAGATACAGTTAAGTTTTCTAGAGTAGATCATTTTGATGTTATTTTTAGTCAGGGTCGTCTTTATCAAAAGAATAAATATGCAGATTTATTTACCGATTTGAGCATAGATCGTAATAATTCCGATACTATTAATATTCTTCAGCGTGCTTGGTTAGATGGGCGTCTTATTACACCGACCGATCCTGTATTTGATGTTGAAGCATATAAATCAAAATATGTTGGCAGTAAAGTACTCGAATGGTATGTACCGCCTGGAACATATGACAAGTTACAATTTAATTTTAAGGGAATTGAAATTTTTGTAGCCCGCCCGAGACAATTTAGAACCCCTCTTCAACTTGCCGAGGGCGTTACATCGGTTATGAATTTTAATCACACAATTACTGTCAGTGCAGGGCGTGTCACGGAAGTGAACCTGGAAATATTACCCTTTCAATCTATTCGACGATATAAAGATTCCTATCTTTTTGATCGTAAAGTAAGTGTAGCCGGTGTTCAGAACTATTAAAGTAAGGATTTACTAAAAGGAGCAGGTTTGTCTATGAGAAGGTTCAGTATTATCACATTCATTGCTTTTTGTCTGGGAATAATTTGGATCTCATGCGAATTCCCTACATTACCTCCAAATCCGAATAATCCCCCCGACACAAAATTATCAAATGTACCAAAGGATAACGATACGATCTTTCCTTTATCAACCATGTATTGGAATGGCGGGGATAATGATGGTTATATCTCAAGATATCAATACCGGTATATGACTTATCACCCTGTAACGGGAAAAAATAATGAGTGGAAAGAATTTGATTCAACGCAATGGAAAGATACTATTGCCACAGCTGTTACAATCGCATTTAATTCGAGCAACAATATCAACCGTCAACGATTTATGGTAAGGGCTATTGATAATACAGGGGCAATTGATCCGGAACCGGCTGAAAAAATTATTTATACAACAAAAGCAAGCCCGCCTGTTACAAAAATTATTACCCCCGTGAAGAATGATACAATCTTAGCTTTAAATACTGTAAGCGATTGGTGGACTGGAATAAAGCTAACTTTCACTGCATCTGATCAGACGATTAAGGGAGCCATAGTTGATTATGCTTGGTCCGTAGACGGAGGTCAGTGGCATTGGGGCAGTGATACAAAACTGACAATTGCACCGGACAATTTTACTCAACCCATAACCGGTAAACATTATATCAAAGTAACTTCTCGAAATAACACAAACCTGATTGATCCTATTGGTGATTCTGTAGCTTTGTATTTAGTTATGCCCTCCTTTGAGAAAAAAGTTTTGATTATTGACGAAACGGATGAATTCAACTTCCCTTTTGTAACGTATAATATTTCAGATGCTACTATAGATAATTTTTATTCTCGTGTTTTCGAAGGTGCTGATCTTTGGGATTACAAAGCAAATAAAGGTATGCCGTCTCGAGCGACTCTTGCAAAATATAAATTGGTTGTATGGCATGCCGATGATTGGCCTCAAAGTAATCCACACAAAATATCTGATCCTAAAAATATCGAAATATTTACTGATTATCTTAAAGTCGGGGGAAAATTTTTAATGAGTGGGTGGGGAATCCTAAAATCCTTTGCTTACAACAGTAATTTCCCATATTCATTTCCTCCAGGCTCTTTTGTGTATGATTATCTTCATATTCGGACCGTGGATGTGACCGGGCTTATCGGAGATTGCACAGGTGGAGAAAGTGCGATGCCGGCATTCAACAACTTTAGAGCTGATTCATCAAAATTAGCATTTTTCCCTTTTTCAGGTAAACTTGGGCAAGTAAATCTTATCATCACTCCTACCGGGTTTACAGTCAATTTGTATAGTTATATTAATTTACCAAGCAGTTCGTACGTAAAATATCGCGGCAGATCAATAGCACTTCGGTATTATGGAACAACATTTGACGCGGTTGTACTAGGTTTTCCCTTATATTTTATTAATGAGGAAGATGCTATTGTGATGGGGAAACAAATTCTTCGAAACTTGAATATTGAGTAGGAGAAAACATGCGAATTTTTAAATCATGGTGCATCTATTTATTAACAGTTTTATTTTCATCTGCCTCATTTTTGTTTGCCGGCAATACGGGAAAGATAGCTGGACAGATTCGTGATAAAGAAAACCGCCAACCGATAATTGGGGTGAATATTTTAGTCAAGGGAACAACCCTTGGTGCAACTACTGATCTCGATGGTTATTATTTTGTTCTTCGAGTTCCTCCCGGTACATACGATTTGCAAATATCTATGATTGGTTATCAGACCATAATAGTACAGAGTGTAAAGGTGCAGGTTGATCTCACTACGACAATTAATTCAATGCTCTCTTTGACTGCTGTGCAAATGGAAGAAGTTCTTGTTACGGCAAAAAAAATTGTACAAAAAGACGTTACATCTACCCGGCGTGAGATTACACGAGATAATATTCGTGAGACTCCGGGACTTGAATCGGTAACTGATATTTTTAAAGTGCAAGCAGGGGCAATTATATCGAGTGTTCCTCAAAGTATTAAACTCGCCGATGGATCACAATTACAGGTTCGTGATGAAAGTCTGAAAGATATTCATGTGCGGGGAGGACGCGGAGGAGAAATTCTGTATATAGTTGATGGGATGCCGGTAACTCATCCTATTTATGGTGGTCGTAGCGTATTAGATCTTAACGTCACAGACGTTGAAAATGTTGAATTGATTACTGGTGGATTTAACGCAGAATATGGTCAAGCTCAATCTGGAGTAGTAAATATCAATACAAGAAGTGGTGGTGATAATTTTAAAGCTGGAATAGAATATAAGACAGATCGTTGGAAAGCTTTAGGAGAATCATATTTAACAGACTATGTTTCTGCATATTTTAGCGGACCCGAACCAATTACTCAATTACTGATTCCCGCGCTTGGATTTGAACTTCCCGGAAAAATGGATTTTTTCCTCTCAACAAATTTTAATCTTACAAATACGCCATATAACAATAATCGTGATAGAAGGAATTTCAAACTTTTTGGATTGAACATCTCCGAACGACAAGATAATTCAATGAATATAAACGCAAAAGTGAATTGGGACATTTCGGCAAAAGATAGGTTGACTTTCAGCTACCATAATACCTATCTGCAGTGGAGTAGTTTTGATTGGTCGTGGAAATATTATCCGAATCATCTTTCAGATTTTAATAGAGATAACATCACCGGAAGTATTCAGTATAATCACGTAATATCAAAATCATCTTACTTTACTATTAACCTGGGATATTTGGGTGTTACATATAAGGGTTCACTCAACGGTAAGACACCCGCAGATTTCTGGGCGAAAGACAGTTCAGGGAAATTGATTTCGACTATCACATCTCCTCAAATTGATCCACGAACCGGTTTTTTTAACGGTCAGGGCTCAGACAATATTTGGAGAGATGACAAAACATCTTCATTTACCGTAAAGGGTGATTTTACTTCGCAGATTCATTCAACGCATTTAATAAAAACAGGCCTCGAATTTCAATTACACAATATCAGCTATATTGATATAGAAGATGGCGGTGTAAAACTTTCTAAATATGGTTTGGGTTTGGATTCATTGCCGCCGCCAGGCCCATATCCTCTCTTTGGACAATCGCGATGGGTATTTAATGTAAAACCGATTATTGGAAGTGCATATATTCAAGATAAGTTTGAACTGGAATTCTTGATTATTAATGCAGGACTCAGGGTTGATGGTCTTCTGCTTGGACAAACAGTTATGAACCGTGATTGGAAGCAAAAATGGGAAGACGCAACCGGTTTGAAAGCTGATTGGAAACAGTACATTTATCGTTTCAGTCCACGCTTCGGAATATCCTTCCCAATTTCCGAAGATATGGTGATATTTTTCTCATACGGTCATTTTAATCAATTACCGGAATTACAATACTATTACCGGGATCCATATAGTGGTGGTACTACTGGAAATCCAAAATTAGATTATGAGCAAACAATCCTTTACGAGTTCGGACTAACAAAACAAATATCCGATTACTGGTCAATTGATGCTAAGAGTTATGCGAAAGATATCTCTGGTCAAATTGGGACAACGCGATTGCTTGCAGTGCTTGGAACACCGGTTGATTTATTTGATAACAAAGGATATGCGCGTGCACGAGGATTAGAATTTGAACTTAACAAAAGCTATTCTGATTTTACATCAGGGAAATTGACCTACACAATTCAATGGACAAGCGGATACTCCTCTTCTGCTTTTGATGACTATATTCGTTCACAAAATGATTTTCCAAATCCTATTAGAGAGCGTGCGCTTTCATGGGATGTTAGGCATCAACTAATTTTTCAGGGGATGCTTTCAGCCAACAAAAATCAAAAGGTTGAACTATTTGGTCTAAAACTTCCTAACGACTGGAATTTAACAGTTCTTTACAGATATTCGACAGGTACACCTTACACTCCCGGACAGGCGACAACAGATCCGGCAGAGCAGCAGCGAAAGGAAAATACCGTGATCGGTCCATCATATTCATCTACCGATTTGAAATTCGAAAAAGGATTTATGCTTGGCAACGGAATTCGCCTTGTGTTCACTGCTGATGTGTTTAATTTGTTTGATCAACATAATGTTCAAATGTCGTATGGATTTAATACGTGGACAGGGAAGCCGTACCGCTATGGAGATGTACAAAATCCGCAAAACAATTTTTTTGATTATTACACAATGCAAAGCATCTTGGACCCTCGTCAATTTTCGACCGGGCGTACAACAAAACTTGGCATTCGAATTGACTTTTAAAAGAGGATTTCATGAAAGTATTTCGTTCATTTTTACGATTATTCTTATTTAGTGCCATTGGCACATCAAGCATTATTGCACAATACACAAAACTTGATTGGAAATTGCATAATGTTGGTAAGGTGCGTCAGGTTATCACAAATATGGGGACAATGACTAAAGCGGCGACGAATTTCCCTGGATTGATTTTTGCGGAATTTCCTCCTAACAGCGATGAAGAACATTTGTATCAAGGCGGAATTTGGGTTGGGGGAATTGCCCCAAATGGCGACACTCTTGTTTCCGTTACGCAAGCACATTATAAAAATGAATTTTATCCAACTGCAGACAAGGGGGACACAATCTGGACAGTTCAACGCAGTGATATAGTTCAAATTCCTTATTGGCGGAATTATGTAGGTATTTCGGATCAGGATTTCGTATGCCGGTATGCGGATGATAATCTTTTGAATATTGAAAACCACACCCCTCTGCATGTTGAAATTATTCAAGCTACGCATGCTTGGAGTTCACCACCGGTGGATGAATTTATAATTTATGAGTATAAAATTATTCCGAAGAGCCCGATAAAAGATGCTTATGTTGCTTTCTGGATGCATAGTGCTGTAGGAGTAATAAACACTTCAAATTTTATTGATGAAATAGTTCGGTACTCTCGCGATCAACATCTTGCTATTGCTGAAGATGTTCGCGGTGGAGAGGATGGAGATGCGATTAGTCCGATTGGATTCAGAGTACTGAAGCCGGTTGATCCATCATTACGTTGGTCAATGAGATACTACGAACATGAAACATTACCGATATTTGATCCCGACGAGTATAAATCAATGAGTAGTGGAATTATTGATGAGGATCGTCTCGACCAACCGGCACGTGCACATATTATACTGGGCTTTGGACCATTTCAACTTAAAGTTGGTGATACATTAAAAGTGGAAATGGCAGAACTTTTCGGATATGGATTAAAAAGTCTAATGAAAAATTCAGACTATGTTGATTTCTTACAAACAAAAGGATTTCGTGTGCCGGCACCACCGCCAAAACCAACAGTAACTGTTGCAATCAAAAGTCACGGCATCACATTAAATTGGGCACAGACTAAACAATTGGTCGAAACGTATTTTGATCCAAATAGAGGTGATACTATAAAACATCCATTCGAAGGATACCGAGTTTATAAAAGTACAAAATCAACCAATGGACCCTGGACACTGCTTGCGGAATATGATAAAATCAATGATGTTGGATCGAACACTGGTCTCAAATATGATTATGAAGACAATGGACTTCTAAATAATATCGAATATTATTATGCAGTAACCTCGTTTTCAAGAGAAGATAAGGTCTTAAAGTTTCCATCACAAGAAACGAGTATCTCAAACACTGCAAAAATAATTACACCCGGAACTACACCGCCGGAAACTGTTGGGCTTGTAAGTGTTGTTCCAAATCCGTATCGAGGAGACGTCGCATACAACACTTACGATCCACCGTGGGAAAAACCAAAGGGTTCCCGTTCACGATGGCTAGAGCAAGACCGCAGAATTCAATTCATTAATCTTCCTGCTCAATGCCAAATTAAAATTTATACACTTGCAGGGGATTTTGTATTTGACATTGATCACGATGACGTAAACAAAGGATATGAGGACTGGAATTTGACTTCGAATGTTGGTCAGGCAGTATCGAGCGGAATTTATTTGTTTACTGTTGAAGATAAAATTAATGGTAAAGTTCAGATCGGGAAGTTTGTGATCATTAAATAATTTTAAATTTGCGAGCAGACTATGATTTCTAAATCTCTGATATTGTTTTTTATCTTTCCAATATTTCTTTTAAGTCAGTATGAACGCCCGGGCAGTGCTGATGCTCAGTTTCTTAAGATTAGTATAAGTCCAAGAGGGAGTGCGCTCGGAGATGCCCTCATTTCAACTGTACAGGGGGCGGAAGCAACATATTACAATTCTGCAGCATTACCGTTGCAAAAAAGAACAGATATTGTTTTAAACCATACCCAATGGTTTGCAGGAATTAAACACGATTTCGCCGCTGTTGCAATGAATTTTGATGATTATGGTTCTTTGGGCATTTCGTTTACCGGACTATATACAGATGAGATGAAAGTGACTACTCCCCTTCAGCCTGAAGGAACAGGTGAAACATTTTATTCTGCTAATTATCGTATCGGTTTAAGTTATGCACGAAATCTTACTGATCGCGTAACTATCGGAACAACTATAAGTTATATAACAATGTCACTTTACAAAGATTTCTCCGCAAATGCGGTATCGGTTGATATTGCTACACTGTATGTCTCTGATTTTCATGGATTCCGGTTCGGGATGCAGATAGCCAATTTTGGTTCCAATATTCAATATGTGAATGAATCATTTCCATTACCGACAAATTTTACATTTGGTATGGGAATCAATGCTTTGGAATTTGAAAACCACACTACACTTCTTTCATTTTCATTAATGAAACCAAACGAAGGAGCTCCTCAAGCAAGCATGGGTGTAGAATGGAATTTTCAGGGTATGCTGTTTTTGAGAGGTGGTTATCGTATAAATAATACTGTCGCAAATTATTCGTTTGGTGTCGGTGTCAAAGGTAATGTTCTTGGTTATTCGTTACGCTTCGATTATTCGTTCAGCAACTATATTATACTGAATACAGTTCACCGCTTTGGTTTAGGTATAACATTGTAGATCGATCGCGTTTATTCCGTCTTATTGGGTAAAGCGCTATAACTATAAGGTGAAAAAATGTATCGGAAGAAATGGATTATCATTATCAATATTTTTCTTCAAGCGTTCTTTCTTCGGATAGAAGCGCAAACGCAAGATTCCATCTACTATAAGAATTTTGTCAAGCACTCTGACGGTTCATTCTGTACTCATACTGCACCTACGACGACCTTTGTGTGCTATCTTAATGGGGATGAGAACAGAGCACTCACCGAGAATGCAGCCCGCTGGGGTTTATCACCCGATCCAAATATTGATGGTAAGGGCGTGTTTGGGGTTGAACTTGGTAATTTCACCAATCCAAATCTGAAAGTAGGGGATAGTGTATTCGTCCGCTTCACCTGCTACGCAAGTGGAGAACAGGGTGTGCTTTCCGACATGGTGAACAATATTCCGTTTGTGAGATTTCCACTTTTTTTGAATCTTGCTAAAAAAAATATTCCGCAGCGACCACAAAACTTGAAAATATCGGTTAGCCTCGAAAGTCGGGTGCTTCAATGGGATTCATCTGCTGGTGCAACGTACACTGTGTATCGTCGAAATTTTTCTGATACATTATCAAATGGAAAGCCGCGTGGTCTATATGAGCGTCTTGCAGTAAATCTCACAACTACTACTTATGTTGATTCCTCCCACTTTGCGAGTTACTATCACGGATACACTGTTTTTGCTATATCGAGTGGTGGCGTTTACAGTGCCGCATCGAATGAAGTGTCTGAGCCCGACACGAATAGATTCCAACTCAGTGCCGTACCCGGCGCTACAACAGTTGCTCTTTCTTGGAGCCCCGTACCAGATTCGAACCACGTTGTGAAGGGCTACAATATTTATAGACGCACTGAAAATGGTACATACGGTCAACCGATTGGTTATAGCGGCTTGGATACAACATTCATCGTTTCCCGGCTCCCGCTCGGAACAAAATTTTTCTACAAGGTGAAAGGTAGAATTGATGCCGCAAAGGAGTTCGGTGAATCAAATGAAATCGCTGCAACTACCCTGAATTCGCGGGACGGGTTTTATACGTATGCAAACCTTAAAGTTGCTGTAGTGATTTATATGAATACCAATCGCGGTTCCATCTCAAATTCTGAAGTAGTTAAGATTCGCAAGATGCTTGAAGTCGGAAGACTTTTTTATTGGCGGAATTCTTTAATGAAATTGAATACACCATTTACCTACTATTTTATTGATACCTACAAAGATTTTCCAAGCCGGAGTGATTATGCTGTGAGTCGAACGACGGATGATCTTGAAGCGCTGGGTGTAATGAACACTCAGTATGATATTGTGTTTCGTATTTCTCGTGCAACCAGCGGGTATTGGTCATTCGGTGTGCTAAATTTGAATTTGCCTGGTCCCACCCGAAGTACAGGTTTTTCACATTCAGAGTGGCCGGTCGGGACAGGTGTTCAGTTCCCCATTTATCCACCCAATGTTGATTTCGGATTGAGTTGGATATTCATTCACGAGGTTCAACACGCTATCGATGGGCTTTATGAAGCCAACAGTCAGCCTCAAATGTACCATGGCGATCAACCTGAAGAATTTCCTGTTGCCGCAGGCGAGCAACTGGATTTTCAAGCAAAGATGTTCCGTGATTTCACAGGGTACGAAAGGTTGTTGCCTCAATGGGGTGGAATACAAGAAGCGATTGATGGTGATAAGGATGGATTTCCAGACAACGATCCGCTTCTACCGTTGGATGAAGCGCGTTTTGGCAGCAGCGCTCTTCAAGTTGATACCGATGGAGACGGCTACACCGATCGTCAGGAAGCTCTGGATGGAATTTACAGCGGGAGTAATCCTACCGACAGAGACACTGACCATGACGGCATTCCCGATGGTGACGATCCTTATCCGCGCTATCCTGTGAACACTACTATTCCATCCTTTACTCCTACAATAGATGGTGTCATCGAAAGCGGATGGCATCTTGCAAATGACACGGTAAGTTTCTCTCAAATAAGCTACAATTCCAAACTATATCTTAATCACGACAAGAATTATTTGTATGTCGCAATCGACTTGATCAACGCAGGAACTCCACAACTACAGTTTGATTTTGGAGTGGATGGATGGTGGTGGGGAAGCGGAAATACTACCATGACGATTAATCGATCACAAGGTAAGTTCACAGAATTCCATACAAGGGATGCGAGCCCCGATGTTCAGGCCTATGCCCGGTCGCTCAATATGGGCGGCGGAATGTGGGATGATGAGAGTGCATATCAACAAAAATATGGGCGGCGGGTAATTGACCCCTCATTAGCTATCTTAAAAATCAATAACAGTGTTTCCGCATCTCAAATTGAAATGGCAATTCCCAAAAGCGATTACGGTGGACTCACATTAGCGAGTGGAAGCAAAATCGGATTAAACATTACATTCGATGCTATTAATTACGTTTCTGCGTACTGGGCATCAACCTTCGACCGATACAGTACTGTCACTTTTGTAATAGACAGCGCCGTTGGTGTGGATGGAGAGAACGCACAAGAAGGAATTGTCTCCACATTTTCGCTGGATCAAAACTACCCCAATCCATTCAATCCGAGAACAATGGTTAGTTATCAATTGCCGACAGACTGCTTTGTGACACTTAAGATATTTGACGTACTCGGGCGAGAAGTTGCGACGCTTGTGAATGAGCGAAAAGGAGCGGGAAGGTACAGCGTGGAATGGAAAGGAGAGAATCAACCAAGCGGAGTCTATCTTTACCGTATTCAGGCAGGAAGTTTTAATGAAACACGAAAGATGATATTGCTTCGGTAAAAGGCAAATCATCTAATCCTCAATTCAATGGAAAAATCATCGATGAAAAAATTAGTCATTCTTCTTGTAATCGCACAAGTTGTTGCATATGCTCAGCAGACGAAACCCTATCTTTCAAATCTCTCTGCAACCAAGAACTCGCCTCTTTATACAACATACGCCGCCGCAATGGAACGCTCAGAATTTACCCTTGACGAGGGGTATCATTTCCTTTTTTACGATTCGACGCGCGGGGCAGATTTTATAACCGATAACGCCGGTGATTGGTCACTCGGTTTTCGGAAAGGAACAAAGTATGTTTCATCAATCAGCGAAATGTATAAAGAGCCCGTCATTACTGCATCATATCCGGATATAGTGAATTATAATTTTTATCCATTTGAAAACATCAAAATTGATGTAATGTTTTTAGTGTACAACTCGCACACTGCCCTTCAGGATATAACAATTACAAATCTCGGTTCACAAAAAGCAGTCATCGATATTCTGCCTTATCTACGAAACAATTACCGTTCATTCAACGAGGTGCAAATTCTCAAAGAGAAAAATACAATCACGTTTTCGCATGAAGAACTTCCCGATAGTTGGGTGCTTGACCATAAGGTGCCGTATGTTGACAAAGTGTATGATGCGTTTCTTTTCTCTGAGCCGATGGATAGGTATGCAAGTTTCAGAAGCTATAAATGGGGACCGGTGGAAATTCCTCAAAAGATTGAAATTGAAAAACAAGGTGCGTATGTAGTATGGGGAAGAATTTTACATAAGGATGGAGAGCGGTGTCGTCATCTTCCTCCTGCATTAAAAATGATGGTGATGTTGAATAACGACAAAAGTAGAATCCTTACAGAAAACGCACCACGATGGGGAAATACGGAAACGAATGTGAATGCCTACAGTTTGTATGGTGCTGAACTCGGGAATTTCGGTACAGTGAAAATAGGGGATACCTTTACATATATTCTCTCATGTAAAGAATCGAATCAGGATGTTGTTATCAATGGAACAGTCGCTGATACATCAAAAGGACACGATCAGCGAATCGATGCGAAGATGAATGATGTTACTTTGATTAATGTCCCGCAAGGTGTGAAACGCGATATTTGGGGAAGCGGGACAGAGTTGCGTTTGTATTGGAAAAAAGGTGAGTCTGGTATTAAATATAGTGTCTATCGTCGTGATTATTTTAAAAGCGGTTTTTATGAATTGATAGCTTCATCACTTGAACAACCTTTCTTTACGGATAAAAATATTCCTGATGATAAAGTATATGGCTATGTAGTTACAGCAGTTGACACACGAGGACGAATGAGTATGCATTCGGATGAAGTAAACAATATCGAAGGAAGCGATTTTCTTACTGATGTTAAATATCCCGGTCAAGTAAAAGAAGACGCAAGAGATTTTGCAAAAATTATTTCTGCATCTAAGCGTTTTGAGATTGCCGCTGGCGCAACCGAACATCTACGCATTATTCGCACAGTGCGAAGACCGGCAGACGACGGGAATAAAACTATTGCAGAAGCGCAAAAATTATTTTCGGAAGATATAAATAAATATCTCACAGTAAACGAAAAACTATTTTCATCAATTCCGGCTCTGAAATTTGATAACCCTGACAAAGAAATGTTATACTGGACAGCATTTTCACTGATGCGTCAGGTAATGCTGCCGCCTGAAGGGGAAAGCAGTTACAACTATTATGTATTTTCACGTGAACCGCAATGGGGATGGGGACACGGCGGACAAGTTTTCCATGAGAGTTTAACAATGCTTGCCTATGCGTTTATGGATAACGTAAGTGCAATGAATTCTCAACGTGTATATCGAGAACGTCAACATGCAGATGGATATATCAACTACCGTACCGGTGCATTTCTCAACGAAACCATTCCGAATGAAAATCAACTTACCACTTCTGCCCCATGGTATGCCTGGCAGAATTGGGAAGTTTATAAAATCACAAAGGATAAAAAATTTCTTGAAGAGATGTATAAATCGAGCAAATCATTCTACAATTACTATGTAAAGAACAGAGACAGCGACATGGATGGGCTCTGTGAGTGGGGTGCCCATGCGGTTCTTGAAAGTGTTCGCGATGGAAAAGTTGCAGTGTGGGATGAAGTCGGTTGGCCCAGCAATTTTGAAGCGGTTGATTTGAATTCAATGTTAGTCATGGAAGAAAAATCTCTTGCTGCAATGGCTGTTGAACTTGGAGAAAAAAACGAAGCGGAAGTTTGGAAACAAAAAGCTGATACACGAACAAAAAAAATCAATGAGACAATGTGGGATGATTCAACCGGTTTCTATTATAATGTAGATAAAATGACAAACACATTCACTCACAAAAAATTAAACGACCTAAAGCGTGAAGAGATTATCGGCTTTCTTCCGCTCTGGGCTGGCATTGCGGATGAACAGCAAGCAAAAAAACTGGTGCAGAAGTTAACCGATCCAAAGAAATTCTGGCGCAAGTACGGTATACCGACACTTGCTGCCGATGACTCATATTATAATTCCAAAGGATATTGGAATGGACCTGTTTGGGTGCAGTGGAATTATCTAATAGAACGTGGTCTGATTGATTATGGATATAAAGCAGAAGCAAAAGAATTAGTAAATCGCGTTGCAGCAAATATGTTTGAACAACTGAAAAAAGATCATTTTTTTTGGGAGCTTTACAGCCCCGATGAACAATGGGCAGGTTTCAACAAAACGTATATTTGGGCTGGTATTATTACACGAATGATGTTGAATGTGCAGCAATAATTCTGTTAAAATCTGTGGCAAACGACAAGCGGAAACTACAATAATAATGCAAGTAGTGTAAAAGGAACAAAATTATGAAACGAAGATTTTTAATTGAAGTTGTTGCTATTATAATTCTATGGATTCTGTGTGTTGAAATGAATGCTCAACAGACATCTATTACTCACAACTCCAATGGGCGAACAGATCTTCAATCTGCACTTTGGCCGCACTCATTTCCAGCACGAGTTCTTAATGGTTCAAACAAAGACCTTTTTGTTATGACATTAGGCGATGTTCAAACGACGGTTGCCGATGGTGTCTTCCATCCTTCCAGCGATCAGTTCGTTTTCAACAACGGACGCATTATCAAAAATTATTATCGCGATTCGCTTGGTATCAAATTCTATAAACCAATTGATAAATCGATATTTCCTCTTCCGCCTTCCGGTTGGTGCTCCTGGTATTATTATTTTCAAGAATTAAATGAAACTGAAATGCTTCTTAATGCTAAATGGGTTTCAAAGAATTTAAAAGACTTTGGTGCAACGTATTTTCAAATTGATGATGGATGGCAGGGGAGTGGGCACGGATGGGGAGACAACCGCGACTGGACAACAATTGATAAACGTTTTTCAGGCGGAATGGATAAACTTGCATCATCAATCAAATCGCTTGGATTAAAACCCGGCATCTGGCTTGCACCTCACGGGCAGAGCAACATTTCAGTTGTCAAAAATAATCCGCGTACATTTCTTCTGCGTTCCGATGATTCTTCCGCATCCGATACGTGGGAAGGAAAATTCCTTCTTGATCCATCAACGACTGAATCACAGACATATCTCACAAACCTTTTCTCAACTCTTTCGCGCTGGGGATACGAGTATTATAAAATTGATGGACAGCCGATTGTGATAAATGAGTACAGAAAGAAAAAATCATTCATGCGCAATCAATCGGGAAATGTGGATGAACTTTATCGTACAACTCTCAAAACAATTCATGATGCAATAGGGGAGAACAGTTACCTGCTTGGCTGTTGGGGTACGCCGGTTGAAGGAATTGGCATTATGAACGGTTCGCGTACCGGCGGTGACGTCTTACTTGGATGGGATGGATTTTTGGGTGCGGTGAACGCTACAATGAAGCGATATTACCTCCATAACATTGCTTGGTACTCCGATCCTGATGTGATGCTTTTACGCTCTCCTCTAACAATTGATCAAGCGCGTGCGTGGGCGACATTGCAGGGAATAACCGGACAGGCATTGATGTCAAGCGACCGGATGATGGATCTACCCGCTGAGCGAATCGAAATTTTGAAGCGCGTCTATCCCGCAGTGGATATTCGTCCGCTTGATCTTTTCCCATCCAAGAACCGAAAAAAAGTTTGGAATTTGAAGATAAAACACTTCGATCGAAATTATGATGTTGTCAGCATATTCAACTTCAATACAGATCAGACGAGCTATAATTTTTTAAAATGGTCTGAAATAGGTTTGCCTGATACCATTCCGGTTCATGTTTTTGATTTCTGGAATCAAGAATATCTCGGGGCGTGGAAAAAAGGAATGAGCTTTGACGTTAATCCCACGAGTTGCAGGCTATTGACTTTATTGCCGGACAACGGAAAGATTCAACTTATTTCAACCAATCGGCACATCTCACAAGGTTGGATTGATTTAAAATCCATCAACTTTGATGAAAAAAAATCTGTTTTCAACGGAACAAGTAAAGTTGTCGAGAATGATTCTTATGAACTTCGATTTGTTTTTCCGCACGGTACAAACTTCGAAATCAAAAATGCAACGGCAGAAAAACTTCCGGTGAAAATATCGAATCATCAGGGTTGGGCAACCGTACAATTCACTTCTCCGAAAACAGCTGAGGTAACCTGGCAGGTCAGTTTTCAACCTGCAGCCTTCTATCATTTCCCAGTAAAAAAACCTTACGGTCTCTCCTATGAGCAGGTCGGATTGGACGGTGCAAATATCCGGTGGAACGCGCACGAGTATATCCATTCCGAATACCAAGTGTTATTAAATGGGGAATTGTTCGGTTACACACTCAACCCCATCTTCCCTCTGCGCAATCTCATCGCTGATAAAACGTACGACATTGAAGTCCGTACAGTATGGGAAAGCGGTGCGTTGAGCAGCGAAGGGGAAAAGTTGTCGCTTTCGTTATCTTCGGTGTTGCTGGATGAAGTCTTGCTGTCGGAAGTTGAGCCGTCGTCAGCAACAATCGGATGGGGAACAATTGGAGTGAATCGGTCGGTCAGCGGCAAGACATTGTCGGTTGGTAGCGTAAAGTATTCAAAAGGTATCGGCACGCACGCCGATTCGGACATTGAGTATCGAGTGCATGGATTGTATTCCATGTTCACAGCGCGCGTCGGAGTTGATGACGGCAATGAAAGTGATCGAGGCAGTGTGGAATTCAGCGTGCTGGGAGACGATAAAGAACTGTGGCGCAGTGGTATAATGAAGAGATTGGATTCTTTGAAAGTTGTCAATATCGGCATCAAGGGTGTTCGTACACTTATCCTTCGTGTTACAAACGCCGGCGATGGGAATGATTACGATCATGCAGATTGGATCGACCCGAGAGTTATAAAAGCAAAGTAACGGTCTTATCCCGAACAAAAGTTGAGATATTTCATAAAGGAGAATGGTTGTGAATTCATTTAAAATGTCATTTCTGATTCTGATTGTTTCGCTTTTCCTTTGTGGGAAAAGTAATTCGCAGGTGACAGTGCGTGATGAATTTTTAAAACTCAATGCAAAAACTAATGATCCGCTCTTTACAAATTACGCGGCTGCGATTTCACGGTCAAGGTTTTTTGCTGATAAATCATACTTTATGAACTATTTCACTTCAGACAAACCGATCACATACTCCAGCCAATATGCCGGAGATTTCACTGTGATTTGGAAAGTGAACAACATTGTAATTAGTAAGATTCGTGATTACGCTAAACAACCCATCGTCATCGCATCGTTTCCTGATATGGCTATTTTGGAATATGAGCCGTTCCCAAATATAAAGGTGCAGGAAGTATTTTTTGTTTATACTTCAGGGTCAGCGATTATTGAACAAACTATCGAAAACACAGGGGGCATTCCGTATGATATTTTGCTTTATCCGTTAGTTTATAAACCGGAAGATTCGCTGCAAATTCTGCGGTATGATGAATCAAATCAGGGGTATGTTTTTACACATCATGAACCATACGAACGATTGCACAGCAATCTGTATAAGGAACGTGGTTATCCGTCTGATTTCCGGAACTTGCTTTCGTGTAACACTTCTCTTCAAAGTTACGGCGCAGATAATTTGTGCGATCTTGATCAGTTTTACTTTGATATAAAACGTTTGAGCAAAGTTCACGAAAATGTAACTGCACTTAACGAACAAAAAAGTGGATTTGTTAACGCTGCGGCACTGCAAAAAAATATAAAACTTCAACCAAAAGAAAAAATATCCGTCCGTTTTATTCGATCTGTTCAAGATGAACGAAATCCTGAAAATGAATTGATTACAGATGCAAAATCTGCCAAAACAATCAATCTACAAAAATATGTGGATGAAAATATTGAGTTATTCAAAACTATTCCGCGAATAAAATTTAAAACAGAAAAAGAAAAAATGGTTTACATAGGCGCTTTAAATCTTGTGCGTCAATGCATGCTTCCTCCAAGTGGACAAACAACACATAATTTTTATGCTTTTTCACGCAATCCTGTATGGGGCTGGGGGCATGGGCATCAAGTAATGCATGAATCACTATCGATGATTCCTTATGCTTATCTTGACCCAATATCAGCACAGGCATCTCAGCGGGTTTATCTCGAACAGCAATATGAAGATGGATTGATAGCATACCGTCATGGACCTCGTGGTCCGCAAGTTTACCCGCATGAAGGAATTCCTTCAACATCTGCGCCGTTTTTTTCATGGACTAACTGGGAGATTTATAGTGTAAGCAAAGATAAAATATTCTTAAAAGAATGTTATGATGCCGGCTCGAAGTACATCCGCTATCTCGAAAAAGAACGGGATCAGGATCAGGATGGAATGTATGAATGGGGACCGTATGGAATAATAGAAAATGTTCGTGACGGATGGAATGTAGTCTTTCAATTATTTTCTGAAGGAACGGATGAAGGAAGAGATATTTCCCACGAACTTGATGTTCTCGATTTGACATCGGAAGTTGCTGATGAAATGTTTTATCTCAAATCTATGGCAAAGGAGTTAGGTGATACTTCAGGTATACGCGAGTGGACAGAAAAATTTGATAAGACTGCAAAGCTTATCAATAAATATATGTGGGACAAAAAAGATAAATTCTATTATAATGTTTCCATGGCAGATAATTCGTTTGAGTTTGAAGGCGCAAGTCTAAAACGAAAAGAACTTATCGGTTTTTTACCAATGTGGGCACACGTTGCAACCAAAGAGCAGGCAAATGAACTTGTAAAACATCTAACGAATGAAAAGTCATTCTGGCGGAAATATGGAATCCCGACGTTAGCCGCAGATGATCCTAATTTTACGCCGTTCGTTGACGGCTGCTGTCGATGGAATGGTGCAGTATGGCTGCTGTGGGACTACATGGTAATGGTAGGATTACAAAATTATGGATACGATAAACTTGCCCGACAAGTCGCAGATAAAATGATGCTTGCAGTTACAACACAGCTTGAAATTAATCATCACTTCTGGGAATCTTATAGTCCGGATTATCCTGTGCAGGAAAGTCCGTCAAATTATATATGGGACTCTATTATGGCGAAAGTATTGATTGAAATGTATGCGAAGAACAAATAATTAGTCTTGGTAGTTTAAAATGAATTTAAAACTCAACGAACACCCGCATCGCCGGTATAACATACTTTCAGGAGAATGGATTCTTGTATCGCCTCACCGGGCAAAAAGACCGTGGAGTGGTCAAGAAGAAAAAATACAAGAACAGAAGCTGCCGGCATACGATTCAACTTGCTATCTTTGTCCGGGAAATGAGCGAGCCAATAGCATTCGTAATCCGGAATATGATTCGGTCTATTCTTTTATAAATGATTTTCCTGCATTGTTTCCGGACACTTCTTTAGATGAATTCAATTCAGATAATCTTCTTATTGCCCGCGGCGAATCAGGAACTTGTAAAGTTGTTTGTTTTTCTCCTCAACACGATGTAACACTTCCCGAATTGTCTGTTGAACAAATACAAAAAGTTATTGATATCTGGACGGAAGAATATCGTACCTTCGCTTCTGATTCAAATATCAATTATGTGCAGATATTTGAAAACAAAGGTGCAGTAATGGGATGCAGTAATCCGCATCCGCATTCCCAAATTTGGGCGCAACATTCTATTCCGGCAGAACCAGCCAAAGAGCTTACTCAATTCACTAATTATTATTCCGAAAGATCAAAATGTCTTCTGTGCGACTATCTTGCGCTGGAACAAAAACTACACGAACGTTTCGTATGTGATAATGAAGATTTTATTGCTCTTGTTCCGTTTTGGGCTGTCTGGCCATTCGAAACGATAATTCTTTCGAAAAGACATTATGGAAGTTTGATTGAACTAAATGAAAAAGAAAAAAAATCGTACGCAGATATTTTAAAACGTTTGACGACAAAATACGACAATCTATTTACGATTTCGTTTCCTTATTCGTCCGGTATCCACCAGTCGCCCACAGATAAGAACAAACATCCGGAGTGGCATTTTCATATGCATTTTTATCCGCCGCTGCTCCGTTCGGCAACGGTAAAAAAGTTTATGGTAGGATATGAAATGCTGGCGAATCCTCAGCGGGATATGACTGCTGAATTTAGTGCGGAACGTTTACTCAATTGTTCTGAAATTCATTACAAACACCGAAAGTAATCTGAGACAGTTATGAAAAACATTTTATGGTTATTTAGTATTTTTTTATTAATCGTTTGTACGGCAAAGGTATCGGCACAAAACAAAAATTATATTTCTAATCGCCAACCGCTCATCGAAAATCCATATATCCAGCTTCCTCTCGGGGCGATCTCTCCAAAAGGATGGCTGTTGCAACAGCTCAAACTTTCTGCAAGTGGAATGACAGGTCACCTCGATGAAATCTGGAAAGATGTTGGTCCCGATAACGGATGGCTTGGCGGAAAGGGAGACTCATGGGAAAGAGGACCGTATTGGTTAGACGGTTTAGCGCCTCTTGCTTACATACTAAAAGATACAATGCTCATTAAGAAAGCTCAAGCATGGATAGAATGGAGTTTGAAAACACAAAGAGCTGACGGATATTTTGGTCCTCAAAGAGACACTACAAGAAAATTTTCCGACAAAGAACGCTGGCAGGCATGGATGGAAAAAAGCAAAGAAGACTGGTGGGCCCACATGATTATGCTGAAAGTTATGCAGCAATATTACGATGTCACAAACGATAACCGTGTATTGGAATTCATGGTTAAATATTTCAAATACCAGCAAAAACAGTTACCGGAAAAACCGCTTTCGTATTGGTCGCATTGGGCGAAATCGCGCGGCGGAGAAAATTTGCAAAGTATTTATTGGCTCTACAACAGAACCGGAGAAGCATGGCTTCTTGATCTTGCAAAACTTGTTTTTTCTCAAACCGAAGATTGGACGGGAATGTTTGAATCCGGTGATCCAAAATACTGGCATGGGGTGAACACGGGAATGGCAATAAAGCAACCCGGTGTGTATTTTCAGCAGTCAAAAGACTGGCGTTACATCAAAGCGGTAAAAAAGGGGATTGCCGATTTGATGAAATATCATGGTCAGGTAAATGGAATGTTCTCCGGCGACGAACTGTTACATGGGACAGATCCTTCACACGGAACAGAATTGTGTACTGTTGTTGAATATATGTTCAGTCTTGAAACATTACTGCAAATAACCGGAGATTTAGAATTTGCAGAAACACTGGAAAAACTTGCTTTCAATGCTCTGCCCGCCGGCGTAGAACCGGACTTTACCGGAAGGCAATATTATCAAACCCCAAATCAAATTGTTTGTGATACGTTATATCAGAACTTCAACACAAGGCATTGGGGAACGCATCTCTTCGGACTCGAAGACGGATATGGCTGTTGCACTGCAAACTATCATCAAGGATGGCCAAAGTTCGCAAGCCAATTGTGGCTTGCAACGCAGGATAATGGGCTTGCAATTATGACCTACGCACCTTCGGAAGTTTCAGCAAAAGTTGGAAATAACATTACCGTAAATTTTGTAGAAGAAACAAATTATCCTTTTGATGAAAAAATTCTGCTAAAATATTCAGGAACAAAAGAGGTTGAATTTCCGCTTTATCTTCGCATTCCGTCTTGGTGCAGTTCTGCTAAAATCAGCATCAATGGAATTACGCAAAATTCCCAAAAGGAAGGTTCTCTTGAAAAAATATCCAGAAAATGGAAAAAGGGGGATGTTGTTGAAATTATTTTTCCGATGGAAGTTCGGTTATCTAAATGGCATGAAGAATCAATCGGAGTTGAGCGTGGTCCGTTAGTGTATGCCTTAAAGATGAGTGAAGAATGGAGAAAAATAAAGGGGATAGAGCCTTACGCAACGTATGGAATTTATTCTAAAGACCCGTGGAATTATGGATTGATCATCGGCGATGAAAACAAACCTGATTCAAGTTTTACGTTTCAAAAAAATGAGATGCAGCTTCAACCGTTTGTTGCAAATGCCGCTCCAATAACATTAAGAGTTAAAGCAAAACGTATTCCCGAATGGAAGCAATATGGCGGCGTCGCCGGTCCGATGCCGTGGAGTCCTATCCGTTCGAAAGAACCTGTTGAGGAAGTTACTTTGATTCCATACGGCTGCACAAAATTGCGAATTGCGCAATTTCCGGTAATAGAAAAATAAGATGCAATTATTAATCGATTATCATAAAAAAATAAATAATGGTGGTTATGAAAAAACATAAATACTATTTCATAATGTTCATTCTTTTGGCATGTGTCGTAATAACACAGGCGTAAATAGTGTTGCTTCGTTCAGGTGATAGGAGCGTTTTGGAAAACCTGAACAGTTCACCCAAATTTTCTTCCGGAGTATATTTTTATCAATTAAAAACCGGAAATATTGCTCAAACTAAAAAAATAATTTTGTTGAAATGAAAAATCAACAACCATATTATAATAAACTATAAAAAGGATTCGCAAATGGGTAAATATTTTTTACGCTTCCTTCTTTTGTTTGCAGTAACAACCACAACAATTTCTCAACAAAAATATTGCATCGGTTATATTACTTCTTCCGATGAGATCACTAAGGAAGATGAAACCGCAATAACATGGTTGAATAATTCAAATATTTTCTCTTGTAAAACTATAAAGGCAGAAAAAGGAAATCAGGATTTTGCCGGGACGAATGCTTTGTGGATTCATCTTACCGATACTATTGGATTAAACAATCTCCTCGAACAAAAAAAAATTCTTTCCTCTATCAACAAATATTATCAGAAGGGCGGGAAAATTCTTTTTACGGATTATGCTGCCATGTTACCGAATGCCATAGGTATTGAACCTAAGAAACCGGGAATCCGTCGTGATACAATTCAGAACGAATGGTTATTTGATAAGCGCGGATTTCAAGGGCATTTGGGTCATCCGTTATTTTCCGGATTTTTTGGCGGTGAATATGTCTGGGATGCCAATGAAGATCAAATAATGCCGCTCGTCGGATATTTCGGGAATGATTTTCCAGAGAAAGGGAAAGTAATAGCCGTAGATAAGTCTTATATTTTTCTTCATGGAGACAGAAAAATTGTAATAGAACACTCTAATAAAAATGGAAAAATAATTTCGATTGGTTCAAGTATTTATTTTAGTAAGTCAAACAATCTTCGGAACAATCTTGAACATTTTATGGAGAATATGCTTCGGTATCTTGCTGGTGTAAAATTTACTGAACCGGTAACATATTGGGAGAAATTTGATAACAAACCGATGCTTTTTACCGAAAAAAATATTCCTATTGTTCCTTCAAAAGAAAGGGAAATGAAAAATATTCCTCACACCGGATTGCTTTTTACTCGTTCAGAACCGCAAAACAATTATTATGAAGCTTCCGGCAGACGTACGCTTATCATGGGAGAAGAAAATGGAGGAATTGAGGAAGTATGGGTGCATCCATTAAGAATTCTTCGTGATTACGAGGCTGGAATTGTAACAGGTGATTCAATAACATGGCTGCAAAATTATCCGGTGAAAGTTGAAATTCGCCCCGAATCTTTTAGCCGAATTTATTCAACTCCATTCGGCGAATTGAAAGAAATTATTTTTGCTTCATTATGGAAAGCCGGAGGCATTGCTCATTATACTTCAACCTTTCCAACGAAACTTGTCATTCGCTTTCGTAGTGATTTGCGTTGGATGTGGCCTTACGATGCCAATGCTCTTGGGGATGTACACTACGCTTACGATGAGACGATGAATACACTCCATTTAAAAGATACAACAGGGAAATTTTATTGTTTGTTTGGCGGCGATATTATTTCCTCGTCAAAAATCAGCGGACAATTCCAAAAGATTCAATGGTCACCGAAAGGGTTTGTAGGAACTGAAACGAATGAGAATCAAGTGTATCATGCGGTTATGTATGATTTAAACAATAAAAATAATTTCACACTAAATTATGCTTTTGTTGGGACAAATGAAGGAAAGGAAAAGGCACTTAGTGATTATCGAGTACTTCTCGAAAAACCGGAGGAACAATATGCGAAACAGGTTGTGCATACAACCGATCTCTTAAAACGTACCGTACAAATATATTCTCCCGATAAAGAATTTAATACTCTTTTCCGATGGGCAATTGTTGGCACAGATAAATTTCTTGCCTATACTCCGGGACTTGGAACGGGGTTGCTTGCCGGATTTGCAACTTCAGCTCATGGATGGAATGGAACTCATAAAAACAGTGGACGTCCCGGTTATGCTTGGTATTTTGGGCGCGATTCTGAGTGGTCCGGGTTCGCCATTGATGACTACGGTGATTTTGAAATTGTAAAAGAGCAGTTAAAATTTTTACAAAGGTATCAGGATATTTCCGGAAAAATATTTCATGAAATTTCAACCAGCGGGGTCGTCCATTATGATGCAGCGGATGCAACTCCATTATATATAATTCTTGCCGGTCATTATCTGCGTGCATCAGGTGATATTCAATTCATCAAAGAAAGCTGGACACATCTTAAAAAAGCTACGGATTTTCTTTATTCAACCGATACAGACGGCGATGGGTTGATTGAGAATACTAACGAAGGACATGGCTGGGTTGAAGGAGGCGCATTATTTGGGGCGCATAGTTCTTTTTACCTTTCTTCGGCTTGGGGGCAAGTATTAAATGATATGTCTTATATTACTGCTCTGATTGGCGAAAAAGACCTGACGTTAAAATATTCTATGGACTCAAAAAAAGTTCAAAAAATATTGAATACTGATTTTTGGAATGATTCAACTAAATTCTATAATCTCGGAAAACTGAAAGATGGAACTTATCAAACTGAGCCGACAATCCTTCCGGCTGTCGGTGCGTACTTTAATTTGTTAGAAGATGCTAAAGTAAAATATATGCTTGATGCTTATGCAGCCAATAGTTTTAGTACAGACTGGGGCGCGCGTATTTTGAGTTCTTCTTCAAAATTATTCAATCCAGCCGGCTATCATTATGGTTCTGTTTGGCCGCTTTTTACAGGATGGGCTGCCTTAGCCGAATACGAATATGGAAACTCAGTTCAAGCGTTTTCGCACTTCAATGAAAATCTTAATATAAAAAATCATTGGGGACTTGGATATGTGGAAGAAGTAATGAACGGTGCGATATATAAACCATCGGGAGTTTGTTCGCATCAATGCTGGTCTGAAACAAATATCCTTCATCCGGCAATTACCGGAATGATCGGTTGGAAACCGAACGCAGTTGAACAAATGGCAATGCTTAAACCGAGATTTCCTCTTTCTTGGGATACAATTTCTGTTTCCAATTTGCGATCCGGAAAATCGTTGCTTCAATTCTCTATGAAACGCGGATTAAAAAAAACCGTATATTCTATCAAACTCATTGAGGGTCCCGAAATAAAAATTCTCTTCGCTCCCGAAATTCCGGAAGGAATAAAAATTACTAAAGCATTTATTGATAAGAAAGAGAAAGCAATCAATGATTCAACATTCAGAGGACTTCTTGCAATTCCATTGCAAATTCAACTAAAAAATTCTGTAGAAATTGTTTTTGAACATACCGGAGGAATTGGAATGTATTCTGTTGTTCCGCATCCTCAACCCGGCGATAGTTCTCAAGGGTTTAGAATCATTTCCACATCGCTTTCAGGGAAACAATATACATTAATTGTGGAAGGTAAAGCCGGTAATGAATGGAATTTTATTTTAAATACTTTCGATCAAAAAATTGTATCAGTTACAAATGCTGAATATGAAACAACTCAAAAACAAGGTGTAATAAATCTGTATGTAAAATTTGATGATTCGACAAAACAATTTGGACGCAAAACTGTTAAGATTATTTTACGGTAACAGCATAAATAAAAATTTATAGGAAATAATGATTCGTACTTATAGTGAAAACGGTTTTTTACATTTAGTAATAGAAAATGAAAAAATAAGAGCGGTTTTTCTTCCGGAGATTGGAGGGAAAATGAAAGAGCTAATAAATCTGGAAACTGGTACGCAATTTCTGCTGGAAAATCAGCGCGAAGATAAAATGTATGCCAGTCCTCTTTACGGTTCGGAGTTTTCCAAATACGATGTGAGCGGCTTTGATGAATGTTTCCCTACAGTCTCAGCGTGTGGAAAAGATTTGAAGGAAGATAAAAAACTTTGTTTTCCCGATCATGGTGAGTTGTGGTCAAGGAAGTGGAAATTTTCTTATGAGCGGGATTTCATTACTTTATCTATAGAAGGAATGAAAACAAAGTATCTTTTTGAAAAAAAAATCAACCTTATTGACGACTCAATTGAAATAAATTATTGTGTAAAGAATTTATCTTCTGTTGCTTTCCCATACATTTGGTCTGCTCATCCTTTACTTCAAGTTGCTGAAGGTGATAAACTGCTTTTACCAGGAAATTCGGATGTTGTTTCTTTGCATTGGGTATCCGATCCAATAATTGGGAAACCGGGTGCTCTTCTTGATCTTTCTTTTTTAATGATGAAGCAAAACGTATTTGATTTTTCTATTGTGCCTGATAAATCAGTAGAAATTGCTATGAAATGTTTTACAGAAAGATTAACCAAAGGGTATGCCGGGCTTTATAAGAAAGAGAAAAACGAAACCATCTTATTCACGTTTGATGCTGACGTAATTCCTTACTTGGGAATTTGGTTATGTTACGGCGGCTGGCCTAGCGATTCGAAAGAAAAACATTATACCATTGGATTGGAACCAACAAACGGAAATTCCGATTCACTTGCGGAGGCAGTCAAAAAAAATAATTATTCGGAACTTGGTTCGTTTGGAGAACATAATTGGACTCTAAAGATTACTCTAGCTCAAGGCATGCCAGAGGTTTGCACAATGAATCGGATGAAAGAAAAATTCTCACTTAGAAAAGTATAAAAGAAAATAGAGCGCTGATTATTATGGCCGCTTAAAATTAATCCTGATAGATCATGAAAATCATAAAAAACTTGCCGTAGCATGCATGACTGTTATCTATTGAAAAATTTAATGAAAGTGATATGGTGACCGATTGGAGTGTACGCAATCTTTCAAATAAATCTTTCATATATAAACCGACGAACTACAATTATGGAACTATCTGGCCATAAAATCCTCTTAGACGGTATTATGAATAATTAGTCGATCCTGAAAAAGTGTAATAAGCTGGATATACAGAATAAAAAACTAACAAAAGGGAAAAAAAGAGCTGTCAGATATTGCAAGATTTAAATAAATTGTAGTCAAAACCTTGCAAAATAATTCACCTAAAAAGGAAACAACTCGATGAAAAGCAGCTCACCCAATCAAGATCAACAAAGCTTTTTGTATCAAGGACTCAAAGAGATTCTAAATCCGAAAGAGCCATTGTATCAGCTAGCAGAAAAGATACCATGGGAAACAATAGATCAAGCATTGACAAAATATTATGTAGACTTTGGACGACCGGCAAAACCAATCCGGCTGATGGTATCACTAATGCTGCTCAAACAGATGTACAACTTAGGAGATGAAACAGTAATAGCGCATTGGGTACAAAATCCATACTGGCAGTATTTTAGCGGAGAAAAAATATTCCAGTGGAAATTTCCGTTAGAGCCAAGCGACATGAAAAAGAATAGGAGAAAAAGGGATAAAAAAGATACTGGAGATATCGATAGCTCTACATGGCAAAGAAGCGATGGAAAAAGAAGTGGTTGTAGATACGACAGTACAAGAAAAGAATATCACATTTCCAACCGATGTAAAACTGCACAAAAGAATAATTGAACACTGTAGGAAGCTAGCTAAAAAAGAAGGGATTGAACAGCGACAGAGTTACAAGCGCACCGTAAAAAAATTGGTAATGGCGCAGCGATTTAGAAATCATCCAAAGAACAAGAAAAAAGCAATGCAAGCTGAAAGAAAGTTAAAGACAATAGCCGGACGCATGGTACGAGAGCTTGAACGAACATTAACAATAAAACAGAAACAGAAATATGAAACGAGCTTTGATATTTACAACAAAATATTAAGACAAAAGAAGACCGATAAAGAAAAGATCTACAGTATCCACGAACCCAAAGTCTATTGTATCTCGAAAGGCAAAGAACATAAAAAATACGAGTTCGGATCAAAGGCATCATTTGTAATCACTAAAAACAGCGGAATAATAGTAGGGGCATACAGTTTAGAAAAGAATGAATATGATGGTCACACATTACCGAAGGCATTAGAGCAATGCGAACAGTTAAGAGGAATAAGACCAACGGCAGCTATAGCAGACAGAGGTTATAAGGGAAGTTCAAGAATCGGAGAAACCGAAATACATATTCCAAAGCCGCCTAAGAAAGCGATAAGTGAATATGAGAAGAAAAAAGCGAGATTAAGATTTAGAAGACGAGCAGCAATAGAACCAGTCATCGGTCATCTAAAAACAGATAACAGATTATCACGGAACTTCTTAAAGGGAGTTATTGGTGATCAGATAAATGTAATGTTAGCTGCAGCAGCATTCAATTTAAGAAAGTGGATGCGTAAAGCAGAAACTTTTTTTGGCTCTTTTTACAAAAGCATTGAACAACGCATTTTTAGATTTTGGGAGTTGGTATTATCAACCCCAAAACTCAAAATGACTTTTTAAGGATCGACTAATTACCTAATTTATTTAGGAAACATGTTTCCAATAACACTTGAACCTCAACAACAGATAAATCTTTTTCTAGAGCATTCTAAAAATGCTTCTGATTTTGAATTAGAAGTTGTTAACAAAAGACTCACCGCAGAAATTCGTCTTTACTTTTTAACTGGCAAAAAAGAAAAAGTTGTTAGACAAACCAAGCGACAATCAATTTCCAAACACAAACAATATTATTATTCTAGCCAAAGGGAAACTTTATGCAAGCAATCGGACTAACAATAGTAGATTGGGTAATCATTCTAATCTACTTTGCATTTGTTCTTGGTATTGGATGGTATCTCCGCAAATTCACAACAAGTCAAGAAGATTTTTTTCTTGCAGGCAGAAAAAATTCTTCGTGGGTGGCCGGGTTAGCCTTTCTTTCTGCAAATCTTGGTGCGCTCGAATTACTTGGAATGACAGGTAATACATTCAAGTATGGAATGTATGTAGCACACTTTTATTGGATTGGCGCAATACCGGCTATGCTCTTCCTTGGTATTTACATGATGCCGTTCTACTATAGCAGCAAAATCAATTCTGTACCCGGCTATCTCAAGTTACGCTTCGATGAAAAAACCCGCGTGTTAAATGGAATTGCATTTGCAATAATGACGCTCCTCGTTTCAGGAATTAATCTTTACGCAATGGCGCTAGTGCTTCATACTTTTCTCGGATGGAACTGGGATGTAAGTATGTGGATTTCCGCAATTACAGTTGCCGGTTATGTAGGATTAAGCGGATTGATGTCTGCAATTTTTACAGAGATAATTCAATTCTTTATGATTTGGTTTGGACTCTTTCTCGTTTCAATTCTTGGAATAATTGAAATTGGAAGCATGAAAGAAATTATGGCGCGAATAAATGAATACAGTTCTCAAGTTTCATTTACTACTCTCTGGTCAACCGCGTCTGATCCGACACAGAACGGAATGTTCATTCATTGGGGCGGAATTGTCTTGGGCCTTGGTTTTGTCCTTTCGTTTGGATATTGGACAACTGATTTTCTAGTTGTTCAGCGCGCGTTCTCCGCAAAAGATTTGCGTTCCGCAAGAATGACGCCGATCCTGGCTTCATTTTTTAAGATGGCTTTACCGTTCCTCGTAATTGTCGCCGGGTTGATAGCTATTGCTCTTTCAATAGATCCAAAAAGCGGCTTCAAACTTTTACAAGACGGAGGACAAATAAATTATGATTCAGCTCTCCCTCTCTTGATCGCGAGATATTATCCATCGGGATTGGTTGGGCTTGGTGTTACCGCATTACTTGCAGGATTCATGGCAGGACAAGCAGGTAATATAAGTGCGTTCAACACTGTATGGACTTACGATATTTATAAATCTGTTTTGAATAGAAAAGCATCTGATGCTCATTTACTCTGGATGGGACGAGCATCAACAATTGTTGGAGTAATAATTTCTCTTGGTACGGCATATTGGGCAAAAAGTTTTCCGAGCATAATGGATTATATGCAGGCAATTTTTTCTTGGGTTAACGCGCCGCTTTTTGCAACAATGCTTCTCGGAATGTTTGTTTGGTGGATTACACCTAATGGTGCATTCTGGGGATTGGTTGCGGGAATGTCTTCCTCCTTTTTTCTGTGGCTGGCTGTAAAATTTCATTGGTTCAGCGAAAGTATTATAACATTGTCGAGTACTCAAAGCGATATGGCCGCAAATTTTTGGCGCGCCTGGTGGGCTTGGTCAATCTGCGCAGCAATCACGGTTTTGGTAAGTCTTTTCACAAAAAGAAGGCCGAAAGAAGAACTGATCGGATTGGTGAAGGGATTAACAGATGAAAAACACGATCAGCATTTACCGTTTGTAAAACGCCCAGAGTTTGTTGCAATTATTTCGTTGATCATATTAGTACTATTGAACATTTGGCTTTGGTAAAAATAAAGATTGTCATTCCGGTTCGCTTGGGCCAACTCCAATCTGAACCGGCACAGTATAAAGGAGATTCGAAAAATGGTAGAACATAAAATGAAACCGATCTGGTTTTTTGTGGGACTGATTTTACTTATAATGGGCGGCATAATTTTTTTATCGGGGATTTATCAATTTATAAGTCCACCGGAAGTAAAAACCGTTCTTGCCGAAACACACCCCGCTATATGGTGGGGAGCCGTAATGTTTATCTTTGGCGGTATCATGTTTTGGAAAACGAGAGGGCAGGCTGTAGAGTAACAAATGAATATTACGGAATCCGTCCTCAAAAAATTCAAAGAACTTTTTAACGAAGAACCATTGCTTATCCGTTCACCCGGAAGAGTAAATCTAATCGGCGAGCATACCGATTACAATATGGGTTTTGTTCTTCCGGCAGCAATTGATAAAGCAATTTACTTTGCAATCACTCCTCGAAATGATGAAACATGTTCTGTCTTTTCGTTGGATATGAATGACAGCATCCAGTATCAAGTATCAAGCATCAGGAAGCAAGAAAAGAGTTGGCCCAATTACTTGATGGGCATTGTTGACCAACTCAACAAGAGAGGGCACAAAATTAGAGGATTTAACTGCGTATTCGGCGGAGACATTCCTCTTGGCGCCGGACTATCATCGTCAGCAGCACTGGGGGCAGGATTAGCATTCGCTCTCAACCATATTTTCAATTTTGGAATTGACAAATTATCTCTTGTTAAGCTCGCTCAAAAATCTGAGAATGAATTTGTAGGTGTGAATTGCGGAATTATGGATCAGTATATAAACATCTTTGGTGCGGCGCAAAAAGTTTTGAAAATCGATTGCCGCTCGCTTGAGTATGAGTATTTTCCATTTGATTACAAAAATATTTCGATCGTTCTATTTAATACAAATGTTTCTCATTCACTTGCTTCGTCGGAATATAATCAAAGAAGAAGAGAATGCAGCGAAGGTGTTGAGATAATCAAAAAAGAATTTCCGCAAATACAAAGTCTCCGTGATGTTTCTATTGACCTTCTTACCGGATATAAAAACAAGTTAAATCCGGTTATCTACCAACGTTGTAAATATGTTGTTGAAGAAAATTCAAGATTATTGAATGCATGTGATGCGTTAAAAGTGCATGACTTAAAAACATTTGGATCATTGATGTACCAAACGCATGAAGGACTGAATAAAGATTATGAAGTAAGCTGTAAAGAACTCGACTTCCTGGTTGAATTGACAAAAGATAATTCGGAAGTCTATGGCTCAAGAATGCTGGGAGGCGGATTTGGAGGTTGTACTATTAATCTAATTGAGAATAATGCAATTGAGACTGTAAGTAAAACAATTACCAAAATGTATAAACAAAAATTTAATCTTGAAGCTAAGACTTATGTAACAAAAATTAGCGGCGGGACAAGTATTGTTATGATTAACTGATGTCACGCAAAAGAGTGGAAACCAATTGTCATTCCCGCATGCTTTTAGTGGGGATCTCTTGTTTTCCGCATTGGGTCAGTCTATCGAATAATGGAATCCAAAAGTTTTCAATAGATCAAATTGTTCTTTCTGGTTAGAGAAAATGATGTTAGTCTCTTTAGAAGACTCCAATAGTTCTATTCTAAAGCTGTAGATGGTTTGCATTAAATCAATTGCCCTGCTAGGACTTATTAATAACTTCTTTTCTATGAGTTGTCTTTCGAGTTCTTTTTATAATTTTTATGCGCAGAAAGCTATTGTAAGATGTGCACTTTTAGAGTCGAGAAAAATCCATAGCCTCAGGCGGTGATTCTTTAATAACCTGTCTTTTCTCCCCGATGTATCTATGATTTGAACACTAGCACTACCGCTTTTATTTTTCTTTTTCCTTATAAACACCCCCTAAATTTAACACGAGTCAGTTTGATTTGAGAGAATTCTTTGCTTTTTGTACTATATTCATAATTTTTCATCAACCTTGTATAAAGGTGCGGAAAACAGGAAGAAGAACCTGAAATTATTCCTTATACATAGCCCCTTTATTATTTCTTTGTTTAAAATCTTTGCCTGCTTGGCGTCTCCGCGAGAAAGAGTCTTAATACTCACTGTACTTCATAATACATTGCGTTAACACATATTTATCCCCACTTTTTCATCAGATATTTAGAAGAATAATAGTGTACTTGCCCTTATACATTCAATTCGTCTCCGCTTCACCTTCGCCTCAACTGCGCTCCACCTGCGCTCCACCTGCGCTCCACCTGCGCTTTGAAAAGCATATGCTTATATTTTATACAGCTTATTCTTGGCTATATTGTGTATGGCACTTAGAAAACTAAATCCTCTTGGTAAAACTTCCGGTAAAATTGGCAATACCGTTTCTCGTCAAAGATACGACAAGGAAGTTGTCTATGCAAAACCGGAGACAGTTAACATCAGCTATTCAAAGAAAGCTGTTGCCGGGCGTTCTAAATTTTCTTTCACCGTAAGACTCGCTCGATTAGTTAATTCTATTCCGGAACTTTCTGCTCTCTGGAAGAATTCGAAAATTGCCGGAACAAATGCCTATCAAAAAATAATTAAGCACAACTCTAAACTAACATCCGCTTATGGCTTAACAACCCGCAATATTATTACCCCTCGTGGAATTGATACCATCCGGAATTCACTTACTTTCGATTCACGACAAATAATGTTGAAGTCCGTATTTGATAGACCGGTTATAAACTGTTTTACTTCCATTTTCATTTTACTCTTTCTCTATTCCGAAAAAGAAAATGAACTGCTTCTTATTAGCTCTATGGATATTCGGCGGATAGAGGATAATTCCGTTCAAGGAACTATCTCGCTAGACAAATCGGATATAGAAAAAATATCCCGTTATAAAAAAGCGGTGATCTTATCCTCCTTCACTTTTGAAAAAGACAATTCCGGTTCTATAAATTGGTCAACTACAATCCCTCTTGAAATTGGTCTTGAAGCCATTTGGGGAGATCAAAATATTGGGTAATTATTAAAGACTATTCAAACTAACACGACATTGATTGTCTAAAATAAGTTGTTTTCAAATCTTTTTGCTAGCTATTAAATTATTTTGGACAGAAGAGTTTTTTTGAGAACCATTTGATTCTAAATACGTCTAATAAACCAAAGTTTGGAGGTATTTATGAAAACCAAGTTAATCGCTTTTGGATTGTTAATAGCGTTCATTATTACCGGATGCAGTTTTTGGGGAGTGCGAGGTAATGGAAGAATAAAAGATGAATCCCGCAGAGTTTCGGAATTTCGGAAAATTGAAGCGGGAGGTGCGTTCTCGATTCATATAAAAGTTGGATCAGCCACATCTGTAAACATATCTGCAGAAGAAAATTTATTAAGCTATATACGAACCAGTGTCAAAGGAAACACATTCAGAATTGATACAAGAAAAAATATTTCTCCACGAAAAGAAATCAAAATAGAAATCACGACACCTACACTTACTGATTTGGATATCTCCGGTGCTAATAATGTTGAGGTTGAGAATATTTCAGGCGTGGAATTCAACGTAGAATTAAGCGGGGCGGGAAATGTTGATTTACAAGGTGAAATTGAGCGACTTCGGATAGAATTATCCGGAGCGGGTAATATTAATTCGAAAGATCTGAAAGCTGATGAGGTACGGATCTCTGTTAGCGGTGCAGCCAGTGCAGATGTTTTTGCTAAAAAGTATCTGGATGCTTCAGTCTCGGGTGTAGGTTCGATAAATTATTATGGAAATCCGGAGAAAACTAAAACTGATGTTTCAGGTGTTGGTTCCATACAAAGAAAATAGCAGTCGAATTAATTTATTTACTCAAAAGATAGAATTATTAACTGTTTTAACAGTTTTTGAATACATGGCGGTCAACTTGAGTTATTTAAAAAGCGGAGTCGGCCGAACTGATTCCGTTTTTTTTCGTCCTTTGTAATTTGAATTGCTGCTCTTATCTTTGAATTGTAAAAAAAAATTTTCGAAAAGGAAGAACAATGAAAGAAATTCAGGTAGCAATATTAATGGGAAGTGACTCTGACTACGGTGTTATGCAGAGAGTCGAAGAAACTTTGAAGGGATTTGGAATTACATTTGAAACGAGAGTTCTTTCCGCACACCGCACGCCAAAACAAACTGTTCAATTCATTAAATCAGCTGTGAAAGCAGGGGTTAAAGTGTTCATTGCAGGTGCAGGCGGAGCGGCACATCTTCCAGGAGTTATCGCCTCCCATACAATTTTACCGGTGATTGGTATTCCAATACTCGGTAAGGCTACAAATGGTTTGGATTCTCTTCTCTCTATTGTTCAAATGCCCTCGGGAGTACCGGTTGCAACAGTAGCCGTTGATGGCGCTACTAATGCAGCACTGTTATCAATTCAAATTATGGCAATATCGAACACTGATCTCTCCAAGAAATTATCTGAATATAAAAAAAAGATGGAAAGGGACGTCTTGAAGAAAAATCAGAATCTTAAAAGAATTGTAAAATAATTTTTTTTGTACAATCATTTGATATAGCGAAATTCTTCTTATATAGATCTGCTGGGTCTAAGTATCTTGTGATGGAAAAATATTGTACCCGGTTCCACTTGAGTGATTAATATTTTATTATCGTCACTTTTATTATTTATCCCAATACAATTTCTTTGTCCCCCTCAAAGTAATCGCTAAAGTACTGTGCAACTTTGTCCATTCCTATCCTGCCGCAAGTTTCTATTAATCGATGAGCACCATTTCGACTTGGCGATAAAAGAAATCCATTCTCATACTTAGGAAATATTACTTAACCATTCGTCTATAAGCTGCATTTAAGTCTTAAAATGTGAGGTTATTTGAAGTTACCATTGGCATATAATATGAAAAGAGGCATATCAAAGTTGGAATAACTAGCGAGAAAATAATGCAGACAAATATTTTAGAAAAATACCCGCCAAAAGACAGAAGTAATTTGATTGCACTGCTGCAAGAAATTCAGGAAGTATATGGATATTTACCTGATGAGGATATTCGCGCTATAGCCGAATATGTGAGTTTACCGCTTAGCACTGTTTATGGTGTTGCAACGTTTTATAATCAGTTCAGACTGTCTCCACTTGGCAAAAACATAATTCGTGTCTGCAGAGGAACAGCCTGTCATGTTAAAAATTCAGCCAATCTACTAGTGGCACTCGAAAACGAACTCGGAATAAAAGCAGGGCAGACTACAAGGGATAAAAATTTTACTCTTGAGACAGTTGCGTGCATTGGTGCATGCAGTATTGCCCCTGTTATCAATATTAATGAAGATTACTACGGCAGAGCAGTCATTAAAGAAATACCTAAGATTTTGTCGAAGTATAAGAAAGTTGATGCACCTCAAAGTAAAGTAGAACAAACGGTGAGTTCATAATGAAAAGTTTTAGTGAAAAATGCTGCGAACAGTGTTGGCATTCCTCGGAAAATCCATGTGAGTTATTTATAGCATGCTGTATAGAAGGACCACTTTGCCATAAAAATGCCAGTTGTAAAAGTAAATTTGAAAATTTGAACAAAGAATTAAAGTATATAAGTCATGATGTTCCGGTCATATTTATTGGAATGGGAACTTGTGGATTGGCTTCCGGAGCCGACAAAGTTAAAACAGCTATAGAAACAGAATTAGTAAAACTAGAACTGAATGCATTGATTGTTCCTACCGGATGTATCGGCTACTGTGCAAAAGAACCTATTGTCGATATAAAACTTCCGGGTAAGGATAGAATCTCATACTGTGAAGTATTCCCGAAGGATATTCCGCAACTTATTGAGAGTACAATCATTAAAGGCTGCATCTACGAAAAGAAGTTGCTTGGTTCATTCGGATCGAACAACAATTGCAGAAAAATTTCGGATGTACCGTTTTTCAAACGTCAGCAAAAAGTTGTATTGGAAAACTGTGGTGTTATAAATCCTAATTCAATTGATGAATATATTGCTTCAGGTGGATTTAAGGCTGCTGATAAAGTGATGAGGTTGATGACTCCTGAGCAGGTTGTTAATGAAGTAAAGGAGAGCGGATTAAGAGGCAGAGGTGGTGGCGGATTTTCGACTGGGATAAAATGGGAAATGGCCCATAAAAATGAAGCGGGGCAGAAATATATAATCTGTAATGCTGATGAAGGTGACCCCGGAGCTTTTATGGATCGCTCTGTGTTGGAAAGCGATCCCTATAGAATAATTGAAGGAATGATAATTGGTGGTTATGCTATTGGTGCAACTCAAGGATATATATATTGTCGCGCTGAGTATCCCTTGGCTATACAAAGACTTAACAATGCAATAGATAAATGCAGGATATATGGATTACTGGGCAAAAATATTCTGGATAGTGATTTTGATTTTGATATTAAAGTTAAAAAAGGTGCCGGAGCTTTCGTTTGCGGTGAAGAAACAGCGCTCATAGCATCAATTGAAGGAAAACGTGGGATGCCTCGTCCAAGACCTCCTTTTCCATCCGATGCCGGACTCTGGAAAAAGCCCACAATTATAAACAATGTTGAGACCTTCGCAAATATCGCTCCTGTCATTAATCGCGGTTCTACATGGTTTTCATCAATTGGTACAGTCACAAGCAAAGGAACTAAAGTTTTTGCGCTAAGTGGAAAAATTGCTTTCAGTGGTCTGGTCGAAGTACCTATGGGTATCAGTTTGCGTGAAGTTGTGTTTGATATTGGAGGCGGAATTCCTGACGGGAAAAAATTTAAAGCCGTGCAAATTGGCGGACCATCGGGCGGTTGTTTGCCGGATTCTGTACTTGATACAAAAGTTGATTATGAAAATCTTAAAAGTGTTGGTGCGATGATGGGATCAGGCGGATTTGTTGTTATGGATGAAGATACTTGTATGATTGATATTGCAAAATTCTTCTTAACATTTATTCAGAATGAATCCTGCGGCAAATGCGTTCCTTGTCGTGAGGGTACTAAACGGTTGTTGGAAATCATAGAGAGAATTCCTGTAAGTTATGCTCACAACGGCGATAAGACCAATCAGTTACAAAGATTTAAGGGGATAATTCATCTCCAGAGACTTGCCGATGTTATTAAGGATACATCGCTTTGCGGACTTGGTCAGAGTGCGCCGAATCCAGTATTATCCGGTCTTAAATATTTTCGCGAAGAATATGAAGAACATCTCTTTGAAAGAAAATGCGAAGCAAAAGTGTGTAAAGAAATCCTTACATATACCATTGATCCCGAATTTTGTAACGGATGCGGATTATGTCTGAGGAAATGTCCTGTAAATGCAATTATCGGAGAAAAGAAACAGCCTCATCAAATTATAGAGATAAAATGTACAAAATGCGGAATGTGTTTCGAAAATTGCCGCTTCGAAGCAATAAACGTTATTTAAATTCTGTTTGGGAGAATAAGATGGTTGAGTTGACAATAAATAATATTAAGGTTAAAGCCGAAGAGGGAATGACAATTCTTGAGGCAGCTAAATCTGTTGGCATTTATATCCCAACACTATGTCATATGAAGGATTTGTTTCCTAGCGGAGCTTGCAGAATTTGCGTTGTAGAAGTAGATGGTATGAGAGGATTAACGCCCTCATGTGCATATCCTGTTGGAAAGGGGATGAAGGTTGAAACCAATTCAGCCAGAGTACGTATAGCAAGAAAGACCATTATTGAGCTGTTGATAGAAAATCATCCGCAAGACTGTCTAATCTGTGTTCGTAATAAAAATTGCGAGCTTCAGGATTTATCGGAAAAATACAGCGTAAGAGAGCACCGTTATGTTGGTGAAAAGAAAGATCATGCTATTGATATTTCAAGCGCATCAATGGAAAGAGATCCGGCAAAATGTATTTTATGCGGCAGATGCGTTCGAACTTGCGGTGAAATTCAAAAAATAAGTGCAATTGATTTTACTCATCGTGGTTTTTCAAGCAATGTTACTACGCCTTTTAACAAGGGATTGAATGTAAGCGATTGTATCTTGTGCGGACAGTGCATACTCGTATGTCCAACAGCGGCATTGAGAGAAAAGAGTCACTCAAAAGAAGTTATGACTGCAGTCAACGATAAAAAGAAATTTGCGATTGCTCAAATAGCTCCGGCAGTCAGGGCTACTCTTGGTGAAGAGTACAATCTTCCGCTTGGTGCGAATGTTACCGGACAGATAGTCACGGGATTGAAGCGGCTCGGTTTCAATAAAGTATTTGATACTAACTTTGCAGCTGATTTGACAATTATGGAAGAAGCATCAGAATTGATAAACCGGGTTCAGAACGGAGGTTCTCTTCCAATGTTTACAAGTTGCTGCCCAGGCTGGGTAAAATATATCGAGCATAACAGGCCGCAGCTTCTTGAGCATGTATCTTCTTGTAAGTCTCCTCATGAAATGGAAGGTGCAATTCTCAAAACGTATTATGCAAAAAAAATGGGAATGGATCCGAAGAATATTTTCGTTGTTTCGATAATGCCGTGTACAGTGAAAAAATTTGAATCAGCAAGATCAGAGTTAACTCAAGATCATATGCCGGATGTTGATGCTGTTCTAACTACACGTGAACTTGTTCGACTATTCAAAATGGCTGGAATTGATTTCAATGATTTACCTGAGGAAGAATTTGATAATCCGTTAGGTGAGTCTACAGGTGCTGCCGCGATTTTTGGAACAAGCGGAGGAGTAATGGAGGCAGCTCTCAGAACAGCTTATTTCAATCTTTCAGGCAAAGAGTTGGAGAGTGTAGAATTTCAGGATGTTCGGGGAAATTCCGGGATTAAAGAATTTTCCGTTGAGATTGGTGGATTGAATGTTAATGTAGCTGTCGTTAATGGAATCGGCAATGTTAGCCCTGTTCTGGATGAAATTGAAAGAGGTGAATCAAAATATCATTTCATCGAAGTGATGGCCTGTCCCGGAGGTTGTATCAATGGCGGCGGCCAGCCAATTCATCAGAAACCAGAAAAATTGAAAAAACGTATTAGTACTTTATATGAAATTGACTCTAAGATGAAACATAGACGTTCTCATGAAAACGAATCGGTGCAAAAACTTTATAAAGAATTTCTGGGTGAGCCAAACGGACATGTCTCTCATGAAATTCTCCATACTGAATATGTTGATAGAAAGAAGATATTACTTGGAAAATAAATGTCACAAGGAATTGTAACAACCATAGGCCAGCGATGTAAAAGATGCTACTCTTGTATTAGAGAGTGTCCTGCGCGTGCGATACGTGTGGTAGGTGGACAAGCTGTGGTCATGGAGGAGCGTTGCATCAGTTGCGGACATTGTGTTAAGGTATGTTCTCAAAATGCCAAAAGAATTCTTAGCGATATCGAAAAAGTTATAACAGAAATAATACCTGGAGGAAATGCCATTGCAGTAATTGCACCTTCTTTTCCTGCTTCTTTCCCAGGAAACTATTTAAACGTAGCATCAGGGTTACGGAGAATTGGTTTTGATTTGGTTACTGAAGCTGCGTTTGGCGCTGATCTGATCAGTGGTTTATACACGGAGTACTTCGAAAACAATGATGAAAGGACGATAATCAGTTCACCATGTCCCGCCGTTTATAATTTCATTGAAAAATATTATGAAGAGATTGTTCCAAGCCTCGCTAAGATAGTTTCACCGATGATCGCAATGGGAAGATACATCAAAAAAAATTATGGACCGGAAACTAAAGTTGTTTTTATAGGTCCCTGTGTTGCCAAGAAGAGCGAATATGTTGAAGATGATGTGAGCGATGCAATTGATGCTGTGCTAACTTTCAAAGAATTGAAAGAGATTTTTACACACTTGTATATAGAGCTTGATAACCTGGATGAGATCGAATTGGATGCGCCGCACGCTTTTATGGGAAAATCATTTCCATTGACAGGCGGTTTGATTAAAACAGCAAACATCTCCGGAGATATTTTGCACAAAGAGATTATTGTTGTTGAAGGGAAGAACAGAGTTGTTGAGATTATGGATGAGATTTTAAATGGAAATCTAAAATCGAAATTTATAGACATTCTTTTCTGCGAAGGATGCATTAATGGTCCTGCGATAGATTCCGGACTAAATTATTATTCGCGCCGGGAGAAAGTAATCGGTTTTGTTAATGATAATATCAATTCATTCGATAAAAATGTTTGGAAGAGCGATCTGTACAATAGTCGTGATATAAATCTTAAACGTGAGTTCTATTCAAAACCGCAACGGCGGCCAATGCCTACTGAAGATGAGATCAAAGCGATACTTGCAAGTGCAAATAAATTCGAGAAAACCGACGAACTCAACTGCGGCTCCTGCGGTTACCCGACCTGCAGAGAGTATGCAATAGCAATTGCAAAAGAATTAGCTGAAGAGGATATGTGTCTGCCATTTTTGATAGATAAATTAGAATCGGCTTATCAGGAATTGAAAGAGACTCAAGAGCAGTTACACAGTGCAGAGAAACTTGCATCTATTGGCCAACTTGCCGCAGGTGTCGCTCACGAAATCAACAATCCTCTTGGTTCAATCATGTTGTATGCATCAATGCTCAAAAGAAAAGTTGAAAAGAATTCTGATGATCCACAGAGCAGTGCCGACCTTAAATTAATTATGGATGAAGCTAACAGATGCCAAAATATTGTAGCTAATTTGCTAAACTTCGCCCGACAGGGTAAGTTGAAAATCACCCCGGTCGATGTAGCGGAGACTATCTCATCAATAATCAAATCTATAAAAGTGTTTCCGGAGTTTGCGGGAATATCGTTCTCGATGAATGAACTTTCCGATGATTTGATGATCGAGGGTGATCAGGATCAGTTGAAGCAGGTGTTTCTAAACCTGCTGATGAATTCCTGTGAAGCACTTGAAGCCAGTTCGCTAAAACTCGTTACAATAAATGTCGGAAAGGTTCAGGAACACTTAATTGTAGATATAATCGATTCTGGATGCGGAATTCCGGAATCAAATTTGAGTAAAGTATTCACACCATTCTTTACAACAAAAAAAATGGGGAAAGGCACGGGTCTTGGATTAGCCATCACTTACGGCATTATTAAAATGCATAAGGGGGATATAAAAGTTAAAAGCGTGGAAGGGAAGGGAACTACCTTTACAATAAAGCTTCCACTTAGATTACAAACATCAAACGTAATTATGAATTAATGAGGATGAAATGGTTAAAGAGAAATTTAAGAAGGTTCTTTTAGTCGATGATGATATTGATCTCTTAGAACAAAATAAACTCCTTCTCGAATCAAAAGGTTTTACTGTTGTTGTTGCAGAGAGCGGTGAAGACGGAATCAAAGTATTTCAAAAAGAGAAACCAGATGCAGCTATAATCGACTTGATAATGGAACAAATGGATTCCGGCTTTATTCTTGCCTATAAAATTAAAAAAACCGAGCACGGCAAGAAAATACCTGTCTTCATTTTGACCTCGGCTACATATGAGACCGGTTTTAAATTCAGCGTATCAAGTGCTGAAGAGAAAGAATGGATTAAATGTGACGGAATTTTGAATAAACCTGTTGTTGTAGAAGAGCTTATTGCTAAGTTGGAAAACTTTAGCCCTTCTTCAAAAAAATAACTTTCTTACACATTGGAAGAAAAAAAAACAAATATTCTAATAGTCGATGATGAAAAAGGATTACGCCTCGGCGCTCAGCGGTTATTGCAGGACGAAGGATACGATGTTGAAACTGCAGAGGACGGTGAAGCCGGAATCCAAATTGGAACATCGAAAAATTTTGATGTTGCAATCATTGATCTTAAGATGCCGGATATTGACGGGCTTGATGTTCTGAAAGAAATAAAATCAAAGCGACCGAACACCGTATGTTTCATCGCAACTGCATTTGCCAGTTATGACACGGCAATTCAATCCACACGTCTTGGCGCTTTTGGATATATTCCAAAACCATTCACTCCGGAAGAATTAATATATCAGATTGAACTTGGTGTTAAACAGCATGATTTAATCATTGAATCGGAAAGGCTGAAAAAGGAGCGTGAGGGAAATCTACTCGAGATAGCTTATGAAAAATCACGGCTTAATACAATTGTCAAATCCATAAGCGATGGTGTTCTTGTAATAAATCGAGGCGGCGAAGTTGTCTATTTTAATTACGCAGCATTGAAATTCTTGAATATCGGGGAATTAAAAATAGGCGATCCTGCTATATCAAAATTACCAGAAAAAATACTTATTCTTATCACAAAGATTCTAGATGCCGAAAAAATTCTTCTAAAAACATTTACCACTCAAATTGAATTATTACCCAATAACGAATTAGTGATTGAAGCAGCTTGTACGCCCGTCCCTCATCCCGATGGAACCATTGCCGGCGTAGTTATAGTAATAAGTAATATTACACAATTCAAACAGATAGAACAGATTAAGTCGCAATTTGTGTCTATGGTGGCTCATGAACTAAAAACTCCTCTAGCTGCCGTTCAGGGTTTCTTAAATATCCTTCTCGATGATTCCATCGCGCTCGATAAAGAAAAGGAGAAAGACTATTTAACACGTTCCGTAACTCGTTTAAATAGTCTTAAGTATCTGGTTAATGATCTTCTCGATATCTCAAAGATGGAATTGAAAACTAAGCAGAGAGAGATAGAGGAGATTCATCTTCAGGAAATAATTCAAAATACAATTCAGCTTTTGGAATTTGATATTAAAAAGAAGAAAATAGCCATCACTACTACAATTGAAAATGATCTCCCAATAATCAAAGCAGACTTGAACGAAATAACGAGAATTATAACAAATCTTTTAAGCAATGCGATAAAATACAATGTTGAGAAGGGAAAGATTTTTATTGACGCTTTAAAAAAGAAAAATTACGTTTCGATTATAATGAAAGACACTGGTATCGGAATGAAGCCGGAAGAGAAGTTAAAACTCTTTAACGAGTTTTTCAGAGCAAAAAATGAAAAAACGCGGGGTATAAGCGGAACGGGACTTGGTCTGACAATAGTTAAAAGGATCGTTGACTCATATCATGGTAAAATCGAGGTAGAATCAGAATACGGTAATGGAACGACATTCATAATCAACTTACCAATAAATACAAATTAACAAATGGAGTATAGCATGGCACTAGTAGCAATTATTGATGATGACCCGGATATTCTGGATGCGAGCAGTCTTGTACTGAAGTCGAAAGGATATAATGTAATCACTGCCAATAATCCTTCCGATGGTTTCAAAATAGTGAAAGAGAAAAAACCGGATTTGATTATTCTTGATGTAATGATGGATGAACCGGATGATGGATTTTTCCTGGCGCAAAGATTCCGAAAGGAAAAAATTGAAACACCAATCTTGATGTATACCTCGGTATCGAAGGCAATTGGTTTGGATTTCGGTAAAAGCGAAATGGTACCTGTTGATGATTTTGTGGAAAAACCAATTTCACCCGATGAACTTGTAAAGAAAGTGGAAGCATTGTTGCACAAAGTTGAGGAGAAGCGCCAATGTTAGTTCTTGAAAAAAATGCAATGACTGAAGAAATTGAACAGCTTGTTGAAAAATATGTCAAATCACGTTCTTCACTCCTTCCAATACTTCAGGATATACAAAGAAAACATAAGTATATACCTGATTTCGCTCAGCAGGAGATTGCACGGTTACTCGATATTCATCCTGTTGAAGTATACAGCGTAATATCATTTTACTCTTTTTTGAATACACATCCTAAGGGAAGAAACATCATTCGTTTGTGTCAGACAATTACCTGCGATATGGCTGGCAAAACAGGAGTTGCTAAAGCTCTTGAAAGAGAACTTGGTATCAAATTCGGTGAGACTACAAAGGATAACAAATTTACACTTGAGTATGTGAACTGTCTCGGAATGTGCGATCAAGGTCCGGCTATTTTGATCAATGAAAGAGTATATCCAAAAGTTACGCCTGAAAAGGCCGTTCAAATTATTTGCGAGGTGAAATAATTATGGAAAAGAAAAATAGAAAAGGTGCAGTTTTATTCTCCGAATACAAACGCGGTGAGGGAATAAAAAACGCCATTGCAAAATCACGCGAGGATATTTTGTTTGAAATCAGGGAGTCAAAATTGAAAGGCAGGGGTGGTGCAGGATTCCCGACAGCTACAAAATGGATGATGGTCGCGGCGGCTTCATCAGATGATAAATATATTGTTTGTAATGCCGATGAAGGTGAACCGGGAACATTTAAAGACAGGGTTCTTCTTCTTGAATATCCCGAATTAGTTTTCGATGGTATGGTAATAGCCGGCTATGTTATCGGTGCAAGGAATGGTATTATCTACCTTCGCGGTGAATATGAATACATGAAAAAATCTCTGGAAGATTATCTGGAACTGATGCGAAAGGATAACCTGCTTGGTCATGATATTCTCGGTAAGAAGGGGTTCAACTTTGATATTAAAATTAAAATGGGAAGCGGAGCTTATGTTTGCGGAGAAGAAACTGCATTGATTGAATCTCTTGAAGGCAACCGTGGTGAAGCGCGTAACCGTCCTCCATTTCCCGTTACAACTGGTTATCTCGGTAGGCCAACTACAGTCAATAATGTTGAAACACTGGCATCAATTCCTCATATCGTTAATAAAGGTGGTGAGTGGTTCAAAAAACATGGAACTGATAAATCATCCGGATCAAAATTATTCTCAGTTTCAGGTGATTGTGAAAAACCAGGAGTATATGAATTGCCTTGGGGAACAAAAATATCGGAACTACTCGAACTTGTCGGTGCAAAAAATACTAAAGCAGTTCAGGTTGGTGGTGCATCCGGTGTTTGTATTCCTAAATCACAATTTGACCGTACACTCGCATACGAAGATGCCGCAACCGGTGGTTCAATAATGATTTTTAACGAAAGCAGAAACATGCTTCATGTCCTTAAGAATTTCATGGAATTTTTCGTTGAAGAATCTTGCGGACAGTGCACCCCTTGCAGAATAGGAAACGTAAAATTACTTGAGGGTGTTGAGATGATTCAAAAAAATGAATTCACTTTTTCTTATATCAATCAGCTTAAAGATTTGGGACGGACGATGCAGGTTGCATCAAAATGCGGGTTGGGGCAATCGAGCCCAAATTCATTCATCTCAATTCTAGAAAATTTTAATGAAGAAATCTTCAACGGTAACGGAGGAAATAATGGAAAGTAAAGGAAATTTGAGAGCGCCGGTTAGTCAAAAACCGTTGACGATTGAAAAGCCAACCGATCTTACCACAATCGGTGGAACTATTACTATTGAAATCAATGAAAAGAAAATAACTGTTCCGCTTGGTACAACAATTCTTGAAGCATGTAAAATGAGCGGAATAAGTATTCCAACATTATGCAATCATGAAGACTTGTGCGTTGCCGGTGTCTGCAGAATTTGTGTTGTTGAGGTTGAAGGTATGCGAACGCTTCAAGCTTCTTGCGCTTACCCTATAACAGCCCCAATGAAAATTAAAACATCAACACCGATGGTACGTAAGGCCCGCAGGAATATTATTGATCTAATGTTGAGCGAACATTACGGAGAATGTTATTCCTGTTTCAGAAACGGAAATTGTGAATTGCAGTCACTCGCTAAAGAGTACGGAGTTGATAGTTACACTTACGGACATCCCAAAGAACCAAGATATGAAACCGATAAATCTTCTTATTCGGTAATTAGGGATATGAGCAAATGTGTGCTTTGTAAAAGGTGTGTAAGAACATGCATCGACTTGCAGGAAGTTGGCGTGTTAGAAGCTGTAAACCGGGGCGATAAAACACACATTAGTACTTTCTTAGATAAACCATTGAGCGACGTAATTTGTATTAATTGCGGTCAATGTATTAATCGCTGTCCAACAGCTGCTTTGCGTGCAAATGATCCTTCAGATGAAATATGGGCAGCAATAGACGATCCTAAGAAACACGTTGTCATACAGACAGCTCCTTCACCGAGAGCCGCTATTGGTGAGGAGTTTGGTCTTGGAGCCGGTCATTCAATGACGAGAGAATTAAATACCGCATTACGAAGGATCGGTTTTGATAAAGTTTTCGATACTAATTTTACAGCTGATCTTACAATAATTGAAGAGGGGACTGAATTAATAATCCGTCTCTACAAAGCGTTGGTTCAAAAAGAGGCTGTTGCTCTTCCGCAATTTACTTCATGTTCTCCGGGCTGGGTGAAATTCGTAGAGCATTACTATCCGGAATATTTGGATAATCTAAGCTCGGCAAAATCACCGCAACAAATGTTTGGTGCACTCATCAAAACTTTTTATGCGAAGAAGGCAGGTATCGATCCGGCTGATGTAATCTCTGTAGCCTTGATGCCATGTTCAGCAAAAAAGTTTGAGTGCAACAGACCGGAAATGAATGACAGCGGTTATAAAGATGTTGATTACGGATTGACAACGCGTGAGATGGCCAAGATGATAAGAGAGGCAGGAATTAATCTGCCGGAAATGCCTAAGAGTGATTTTGATAATCCGTTCGGAGAAGCTTCCGGTGCCGGATTAATATTTGGAGCGACGGGTGGAGTAATGGAAGCTGCGATTCGTTCAGTAGTTGAATTCGTACTTGGTAAAAAAGCAGAAGATATATTCGTAAACGCCAATGTAATTCCTTTACGAGGATTTGAAGGCGTGAAGTATATGGAAATTCCAATTGGCGACAAGGTCGGTCCGGTTCCGGATATAATCAAGCATCTTGTTCCTAACTGGGATTGGCTCAAAGGTGCAACACTGAAGGTTGCCGTTGCACACGGAACAGCTAATGCTAAAAAAATTATGGATGATATAAAAGCAGGCGGAAAATTTTCTGAATGTCATTTCATCGAATTTATGGCTTGCCCGGGTGGTTGCATCGGCGGCGGCGGACAGCCGATTCCTACAACACCTGAGATACGTAGATTAAGGGCAAAGGCTATTTATGCTGAAGATGAATCTCTTACACTACGTAAATCTCACGAAAATCCTCACGTAGTTCAGATATATGAGGAATTTTTAACCGAAGGACCATGCGGTCATCTTTCTCATAAATTATTGCACACTCACTACACAAAGAGAGGAAGGTATATAGCGTAATAAATTTGGAAGGGCTCATTCGATTGAGCTCTTCTTCATTTACGAGATCGGAGATGGATGAAAATTCTGAAAATAAATCGAATTGGAAACTGGGAATAATTTATTTCAATCCCGAAAACCAAAAAGTTTTTGTTCCCAAAAGAATTGGAATTGGCTGGACATTAAATTTTGCTAGATGGCAATCATTATTTATTGTTATTGCGATCTTGATATTGGCACTATTCCCATTTTTCAGGTAAATGAAGGTAAATGAAAGAGATAGCATTTACTTTGCGATAGTATCTCTTTATATTAAGAACAGAACGAGTACAAAAGTTAATAATCTAGTATATATATGAAAGACCTTGTACCGGCTTGGGCAGAGCATTACGGCGAATTCTGGAGAGCGATTCGTGTTCGCAATTTATGGTTCATTCGTCTCCGTTATTTAGTTGTTCTAATACTTATTGGTTTTATTTTCGTTGGCGAATATATTCTTTACCTCAATTTTACCAGACAACAACTGATTGCAATATCAATAATCACTTTATCAATTTTACTTTACAATATTGTTATACATGCCTCAAGGAAGTTTGTAGGAGCAACTTCAGGAAGTTTTAATGCACTTCATATTTCATTGATACAGATGATTCTTGACCTAACTGCATTAATGTTTTTGGTTTATTTCACAGGATTGATAGAATCGCCACTCTATATGTTTTTTATTTTCCACATGATTATTGGCAGCTTAATTTTACCCGGTTACATAGTTTATATTGCAGCCGGAGTAGTAAGTTGTTCTTTTGCAGTCTTAACATTTTTTCAGAGATATAATTATTTGGAGAGTCACCCGATCTCAGGTTTATTCCTGGGTAATCGTCCTCATACATTAACATATGATATACTTTTTGTAAGCATCTTTGCAATAATGCTTTTTATTTCAGTTCATATCGCCAATAAAATTGCCCATCAACTTTACAAGAGGGAACAGCAGTTACGTTCTTCGTTGAAAAGAGTAAATGAAGCCGAAATAACAAAACAGAAATATACCATAGGCATCGTTCACGAAATAAAAACTCCTATTACAGCTGTTCATTCAATATTAGAATTGATTAAAAACGGTTATGTGGGACCTATAAGTGATACTGTTGCACAAAAAATAGAACGAGCTGAACTTAGAACGGAAGAAGCAATTCAACTAATAAAAAATATATTGAATATCTCACAGGTCAGGCTACTTGAAATTCAGTTGAAAGATCAAATTGATTTAAATGAATTTATAACTTTCATCATAGATACCTTCAGTGAAACGGTTAATCAAAAATCGATACAATTAGTTTTCACTGATAAAAGAAAAGCTGTTAAGCTGCTTAGGTCTGATAAAATTTTACTCGAACTTGTTATATCTAACGTGGTTGCAAATGCTATTAAGTACGTTGACACCAATAGTAGTATAGAAATTATAATTGATGACAGGGATGATAAATTCTATCTTGAAGTGTGCGACAGCGGAATTGGAATACCTCGGAAAGAGATCGACAAAGTATTTAATCAATTTTACAGGGCTTCAAATATTAATAAGATGATTCATGAAGGCAGCGGAATGGGTCTGGCCATTGTGAAAGAGATAGTTGAAAAATTGGGAGGCGAGATAAAAGTTACATCTCCATCACGATTAGCAAAGGAGGGAAAACCCGGAACAAGTTTTGAAATATTGATCCCCTATCGATATAAACCGGGTGTGTATGATATTTTCGAAGTTAATGATGAGGAATACTTAAATAGCAAAAATAATTTCTAGAAAAAACGCTCATCGCAATTTCCGCCATCTTATTGTCGGGAAATATTCCATAGACGGTTGAACCGCTTCCGGACATTAAAGCAAAGTACGCTCCGAGGCTGTATAATGACTCTTTTATTCTGCCAATCTCCGGATACTTATTGAACACATAATCCTCAAAATCATTTTTAACTAGCTCCTTCACCATTGAGTAATCTAGCTTGTCTTCTTTAATAATCATACGATAATCCAGCGAATTATATCCGGGGATAATATTCTGGAAAGCTTCCTTTGTCGAAATATTTATTCTGGGATTTATGATCAAGATAGGATCTGTTATTTCAAGATCTATATACTCCAAAACTTCACCGCGTGATGTTCCAATCGCCGGTCTTGATCTGATAAAGAAGGGAACATCGGAACCAAGTTGAAGAGAAAGATTCAATAATTCTTCATGTTTGAGTCCCAGATGAAACATTTCATTGAGAGAAATTAGTGTCGCTGCCGCATCAGAACTGCCGCCGCCTAGTCCTGCTTGCGAAGGAATTTCCTTATTGAGAGTGATTTTGACTTTGAGGTCTTTCCCTGTGAAATTATTTAAAATATTTTTTGCTTTTACTACAAGATTAGAATGGTCATTAGGGACAGAATCAGAGTTACATTCGAAGCTGAATTTATCAGCCGGTTCGAAAACCAGTAAATCAAAAAGATCATTTATAGGATAGAAGAGTGTAGAAAGATTGTGGAATCCGTCAGATCTTTTAGAAAGTATGGATAAACCGATATTAATTTTAGCAGGGGCTTTAATCTCGATATACTTCATCCAAGAGTTCCTTGATTGCTTTAGTGTGGTGAGGAGTTGAGCCGCAGCAAGATCCTAAATACATAGGATTCATCTTTAACAACGGTTTTATTTCATCTGAACAACCCTGTGGATCTAAATCGCATTTTATGATTTCGTCATGTATATCACCTGCACCACAATTCAAATAGAATCCCCAATGAAGAGGAGGAGTATTATTTTCAAAATACCTTTTGAGTAATTCTGGTTTGATGCAATTAAATCCAATTCCAGCTGGAGAAAATTCAGAAATAAAACTGACAGCCTCATCCAAAGGTTCACCGCTTAATAGTCTTAGCTCATCATTAAAGTAAAGATTGACTACGTATGGATAGGCATTTTCGGAACAGAAAGAAGTGATGATTTTAATTTCATCCCAATGGCTTTGAGTTTCATTCCAGATAATATCACAACCGCATTCCATAAGCTGTTCAATATGTAATTTATGATTGTAGTCTAATTTTGTGTGGGTTAATGATCTTTCAATTTGATAGCAGTCCTCCGCTGGGGCATTTGAACCGGCAATGATTATCATATCATTTCTATAAACTGAATCGAACGCCAATTGAACACCGCAGTGAATAAATTCCTCATTTGTGATATTCAGGTTTGAGTGATGCATTGCATTTGGATTCGTGCGGAACGTATTAGTTGTTATAATTTCTGCTCCCGAAGCAATATATTCTTTATGAATTTCGACAATGGTCTCAGGGTGCGTGACATTAACAATAGAAGCCCAAAGATTTTTATGAAGCGGTATATTTTTTTGCTGTAAAAGACTCCCCATCGCACCGTCAAGAATCAAGGGTCGCTTTAACAATTCATACTTTTCGAGAATATCTATTCTACTTCGATTCATTTTCTTTTTTGTCAAAATAAGCTGTGGATTCATTTGCAATCCTTTCCAGATCAATCATCTGCACACATTCAAGATTATAAGGACAAACTTTCTTCCAGCAAGGTGCGCAGAAAAGACTTTCCGGAAACAACTTAACACCTCGATCATATAAATCAATTTCACTCCAGCAACTTAATCCGAACCAGGCGATCACATATTTTTTCAATGCTATGGCAAGATGCATACCGAAGGAATCGCCGGTGATTACTACTTGAGGAATACTCTCATAGCAAGCTCCTTTTCTAACACCTCCAGAAGTTGGAGTATTTATCACTTGTCCTTGAAAATTCTCAGCGATTACTTTGTTCCTAGCTTCATCTTCAGGACCTCCAAGGAGCAGAATCTTAAAGCGTTTAAGGGATAAAAACTTTTCAATCAATGCAACATGCTGTTCTATTGTCATTTTTTTATTTGGGAAAAGAAGGGAACAACCGGTATTGAATCCGATTACGTTATCTTCATCAGAAATACCAACTTCTTTTTTGTATTCCTTTATAAATTCTTCTTCAGTTTGGGTAAAACTAAAAACATAATCATCACGCTTATGATCAAGTTCAAAGGTTTCAGCAAGGTAATCCTGCCCGAACCTTTGGTTGATTTTAAATTTCAGATTATCATCCATTCCAAGCAGAAAATTATATTCAGCACCTTTATTTAGTGGAATTATTTGTCCACTTGAATTGATTCCGAATCCCAGCTTTTCTTTCGCGTTTGTCTGCATCGCTAAGGCGCCAGATCTCATGGATTTATCAACATTCATTACTAAATCAAATCCGATTGATTTGAGAATTGAGAGAGATTCAAAATCGTAACTGAGTACTCTATCGATGTAGGGATTGTTCTCCAGCAATCCAGTGGCTATTTTTAATGTGATCCAATAAATTGTAGACTGTGGGTATTTACGCTTTAGTGCAGGAAGCTGTGCGGTTGTCATAAGCACATCGCCCATTGCATCAAGATTTATGATCAGGATTTTGGTCCCGATTGGATTCAATTCTTTACAACCGTTCTCCCAGCAGTTATGATCGGAGAAGCATGGTTTATAGCCATTAAAATTTTTGCAATTATAAATTTTATCGAGTTTCTCTTTATTCGGCATTTAAGTTAGACCTATTTCGTTTATCAGACTTTTAAATTTAGTAAAAACTTTTTCAACAGAAATATCATTTACATGTTCAGAACTGGATCTAATTGATTGATGAGCAACTCCGTATGGCTGCCAGCTGATATAATTCCACTCAGGATTCGGATAAAGCGCAATTGTTGGAACGCCGAATGCCGAGGCAATGTGTACAGCCGATGTATCTGGAGTGATCAATAATTTTGCGGATTTGATATAAGCTGCAAAATGTTGGATTGATGTATGACTACCAATCATGTAATTCGAGCTTTTCATCAAATCAACAAGTTGCTGTCTCATCAAACTGTCATTATTCGTTGAAAGAAAAATGAAAAAGAAGTTGTTATATTCGACATCAATCGATCTAAATAGCTCAATCCATTTGTCTATCCCCCAATAACGAATCTTCGCTCCGGCAGAAAGATTAATCGCAATAATATTTTCATCCTTTATACGCAATTTGATTTCATCCGTAACTTCCTGCAACTCACCTGAACCTATGTAGAAGTATGGCTTTACAAGGTTTTTATCAAATACCAATCCTAATTGGCTAAGAAAATTCTGCATGCGCTCAATGATGTGAGATTTATCTTTCCGGAGAGGGGTAATCTTAAAATTGATATACCGTTTATATTTGTCGAAATCATAACTAGCCTTGATACCGGCGGTAACATATTTGAATATGAATGCGCTTGTAGTTGATGCATTGTCATTAAAATCCAGGATCATATCGTACTGCTCTTTACGGAGCGAGAAGATCTTTAAGTAGAGTGAGATATTTTTTTTTGTATAAATAACTTTATTAATTCTGGGATTATACTTAACCACGGAGCGGTTCGAATCCAGAGTGAATAAATGAATCTCAAGGTGGGGGTAAGAGTTTTTCAAGACTTCGAAAGTAAATGATGTAACAACTATGTCGCCTATTTTTCCCAACCGTACAATTAGAATTTTCCTGATACGAGTGAAATCAATACTGGTGACAGAATCTGGCCTATCCATTAGATGGTATCTTGATATTATTTTTCACCAGGAGTGATTCAACTTTTGCTGTAATTTTTTCAACCGGTAGATCACGAAAACATTCATGATTGCGTGGACAAGCAAGAAGATTGCATTCAATACAATCTAATTCATCCAATCTGACCCATTCATTCTTTTCTCCAAATGGTCCCTGCATGTGAGGTGATGTGGGACCGAATAATCCGAGAACGGGTGTACCAACTGCTGTCGAGATATGCATTGGACCGCTGTCATTGGCTATCAGGATCTTGCAGCGCGCTATCATTGCCGCTAGTTCTTGTATTGTTGTCTCAGGAGCAATAATCGATTTATCTCCGAGAAGAGAATGTATTTTTAAAGAATCAGCTTCATCGGACTTACCCCATAGTATGAAAATCTTAGCATTGAATTTATTTATAAGTGCGTTTGCAATTTCAACAAATTTTTTAGGGTCACATTTCTTTGACGCCCAGCCGCCGGTAGGACAAATTCCAATAACAAAATTATTTTCGATGAAACTGTCTCTAAGATACTTCTCAGCAACATTTAATGCAGAAGAACTAATGTAATAATACAGTGCTTTATATGAATGATTCAGTCCTATCATTCTCAAAGTTTCAAGATGAAGTTGTGCTGAATGATATTTACCTCGTTCTCTTGGTCCGAACAGATTATAAGCATACATCCTGCCGCGGTAAGGGAATCCAACTCTATGTTTTGCTCCGCTAAAGAAAGTGATCAATGCGGTTGAAGGATTGCTGAAGAAATCTAAAACCAGATCGTAACCGATACTACGTATCTTTGAGATCAGAGCGACTTTTTTCCAGAAATTATTTCGTTCAAAAATTAGTACTTGATTGATCTCGTTGAGTCCCAGCAACCCCGGTTGCGAAGGCGCCTCGACAAGATAATCGATCTGAGTTTTGGGAAAATCTTTTCTAAGATTATCAATTACAATGGTTGAAAGAACGACATCACCTATTCCTCGCAATTTGATGATGAGTATTTTATTGATTTTTTCTTTGTTGAGTTTTGTCATTCTATAACCGATTTTGAATTCAGAATTCAGCTAAAAATGGAATGAAGAATATTGTAAGCTGTTAATTCACTTCATTTCTTATTTTCAATTTACGAAGAATCAATTACTCCATCAATGGAACATGATAAAGAAATAACCATTTTAAAAAATTTGGAGATGCAATGGAACTGAAAGGAAAAACTGCAATAGTAACGGGTGGAGCCATGGGAATCGGTTTTGCAACCGCAAAGTTATTGGTGAAGGAAGGATGTATTCTGACTATATGGGATATCAATCAATTAGAATTAGAAAATTCAAAAAAAGAACTTGATCTGCTCGGAGGCAAAGTATTTATTCACAATTGTGATGTTACTGATAAGAATCGTGTTTATGAATTGACAAATCAGGCAATTAAAGAGATGGAGAGAATTGATATTCTGATCAATAATGCAGGTTATGTTAGAGGAGGGGAACTTCTCGATCAGCCGGATGAGGTTTGGGAGAAAACAATTCAGATTAATCTTACAGCGATGATTTATACGATCAAAGCTGTTTTACCCGGAATGTATGAACGGAATTCCGGTAATATCGTTAATATCTCTTCTGCGAGCGGATTATTGGGAGTAGCAAATCTTTCTGTTTACGCGGCAACAAAATGGGCGGTATGGGGACTCACGGAATCGATGCGTTTTGAAGCGTGGAATAACGGAAAAAAAGGAGTTAGATGGTCTTCGGTACATCCAAGTTATCTGGCGAAAGGACTCTTCGAAGGTGCTAAGCTGGGCTTTCTTGGAAATCTTATTGTACCGTTGGTGAAAAGTCATGATGTGATTGCAAAGGCTATTGTCTATAGTGCGTTAAAGCGAGGGAAATATTTAGTACTTCGTCCTAGAAGTTTGAGATTAACAACTTTGTTAAGAGGGCTCTTACCCGATTTTCTGTTCCAAAAAATGCTCATAATGATGGGTGTACATAGAAGTATGGAAAGCTGGAAAGGTCGAGGCTAATTTTCAATTAGTTATCATCTCGCAATCTTTTGGAATCTCCGGTTTTACCAGCAATACGGATTCTTTCATCACTGTTACCTGACCGGGTTCATGCCGGGAATTTTTATTAACATATTTTTTAAGAGTATAGGTAACGGGAACAAGTTTAGAAGTTTTTGCTTTGCTGTAAAATGCAGCCAGCGAGGCTGTCTTCTGCAAAATATTTTTCGGAATTGCTTCTTTAGTGTTTTCAACTCTAAGAACAACATGTGAACCGGAGACAGATCTTGCATGAAACCAAAAATCATTTTGTTTGGCAAATTTAGTTGTAAGCATATCATTATTCTTGCTATCCTTCCCGACAAAAACATGATACTTATTTTCAATCAGGAAATGCCTGAATGAATGTTTGTCCTGTACATCTCCGGGCAGGTTCCGTGGTTTCATTTTTAATTCTTTTTTGATATTGAGTAATTCGTTTTGATCTTCCGTGTGTTCAAATTTATCTCTGATGCTTACAAGCCGTTCATATTCTTTTACAGAAAAGTCTAAAAGTTCTTTCGATTTTTTAAATTCTATTTTTTCAGAGCGGGACCGATCGTAATAACGTTCTATATTTTGGTTTGGTGGTAACTTCTCGTCAAGCTTAATTATTTTCATCTCTCCTGACTTATAATCTTCGATTTCTATCTCTTTCATTCCTTTGCGGATAAGGCCGATATTGGCTAACAGCAATTCGCCCGATTGATGGTAGATCTTCTCTTTCGACCCGGTATCTACCCGACCTCTTAAACTGTTTATTTTGTTTGAGAATGTTTCAATTTCTTTTGAAAGAAATTTATCAATCTCTCTTCTTACATTTTTTGTCTTTGATTGAGAATAGGAGAGGGTGAAATATTTATTTAAAGCAGCAAAATAATTGTCGAATTCAAAATGAGCTTCCGGAATTATGCGTGATTTAAATGATGCCGGATGAAAAACAGGTTTCTCCAAATAATCATCAAAATAGACAAGAATCTTTTCGCTGAATATTTCATGGAGAACATTCAGAAGATCATTTTTGAAATCAACTCCGCGTAATTCCACTTCCTGGAAAATTTCTTTACCTAGGAATGGTAGTTTTCGAATCTTTGTGATTTCTGTAATCTCTTCGATTGATGAATAGATGGATTCCGGTGTGCTTATGAAATTATGGTTCTCCATATCTTCTCGAAAAGCCTTCTTGTCTTCAGCAGACACTTTCTTAAATGAATGCAATACATTATCGGTATCTGTGAAGAATATATTGCTTTTACCACCCTTAAATAAAATTGTTACAGAGGAATTACTTAGGTTCAGCTTAATTAATCTGTCACCGTAAGCAATTTGAATCGATCCGATAGAAGCGGGGAGGTGATCACCAAAAAAAATAATAGTATTTTTTTTCGCTTTGAAATGCTCATCCTTTAATGTGATGTAAGTATGTTGAAGATTTGTATTAATGATCAGATGAAAATTCGGTTTACCGGGCAGCGGAATATGAAGAAAGAGTTTATCTTTTTCCTGAGTGTAGGCGTCAATAATTTGTCTGCCATGCACCACCGGCTCTAACTCGTTAATGCATCTTAACAGATAAAAATAATTTTTAAACATAGCAGGGTATTTTAGAAATTTATGAATGCGAGATATTTATAATTTCATCTTTCGTGCTCTTTCATCGGCGGTCAATTCAAAAATCTTTCTTAACAAATTCTCACCCGTTAGAGTCAGATCTTTGTCCCGGCGCCGCGTAACGATTGCAGCAACTTCAAGCGATTTTTTGATATCGTATGGCTTAAGGAAGTCAGAACCACCCCAGCTAAATGACGGAATATAGCGGGGAGGAAAGCCCGCTCCGAAAATATTGCATGATACACCCACAATTGTTCCGGTATTAAACATGGTATTAATAGCAGTTTTTGAGTGATCGCCCATGATAAGACCGACAAATCGGGAACCTGTATTAACCGGTCTGCCATTCAACAGGACGGTTATATTTTCATAGTTGTTCTTAAGATCACTGTTGTTTGTATCAGCGCCTAAATTTATCCAGCTGCCGAGATACGAATGCCCCAAAAATCCCTCATGCTGCTTGTTCGAGTAAGAGTGAATGATTGATGATTCTACCTCACCGCCAACCTTGCAAACTTCTCCAATGCTTGTATTGTGATAAATTGTTCCACCTTTTTTAATTATCGAATCCGTACCGATAAATACTGGTCCCTGAATGTAAGTGTGGGACATAATCCGAACATTCTTACCAATGTAAATTGGTCCCTCCGTCGCATCCAAGAATACAAACGGATCTAGAACAACACCTTTTGAGATAAATATTTTCTTCCTCTCCTTTAACTCGATTGAAGGATATTTCTTTGTCTCGATTCTCGAAATTTTCTTGATTGTATAATGAAAATCATTTGTAATCTCTTCGCCATTCCTGTTGACCAATTCCCAGGGATATTTAAGAAGTTTAATATCACTGTCAACAACCGTAAGATTCTTTATTTTATACAGTGGAAGGTAGTCGGACTCGGATTTAAAATAATTGCTCAATGAACTTCCTGAAAGATTAGCGGCAATAATCGATCTATCATCGCTCAATAGGATGGAATTCTTTGCAAGTCTTTTGATTGTATTCAAGGAGGAAGTGTTAATCAGAAGTCTGCCATTAATAAATAACACATCTTCAGAATCGAATTGATTGACTTGAGACTTGGGATTCTGTTCTTTAATAATCTCTATAAGATAACGACGGGAGTGGAGAATAATTTTGCAGCCCGGGAAACGGGAAAAAATTTTTTCGCGTAACGTTAGAATACCACAGCGTAAATCATATACCGGGCGGGTATAGGTGAGGGGCAAAAAATTATGTGTTCCTTCATCCTCAAAGATACAGACTGCTGTTTTCATTCTTTCTCTGCAACTTGTTCTTATTAATTTTGATTACTGCAATAAATTAATCAAAAATATCTACTATAAGCAAAATTCATAAATAAGCTGGAACTTTTCTGATTAATTTTGCGATGAGGGATGAGTTTAATATATTTCATCCATGAAAATGCCAACTAAGAAATTCTGGAACAAACTTCTGATTATCTTCTTAATAATTTTTACATTCTTGTTTGTTCTGGATTACATCGTACTGCCATATTATGTAAGCGGAACGGAATCCAAGGTGCCTAATGTTGTCGGCAAAAACAAAGATGTGGCAATTAAAATTCTTCGTGATGCAAATTTCAATCCGATTGTTCAGACTTCACGATTCGACCAGACATATCAAAAAGATGAAGTAATTTCTCAAAAACCGGTCGCTGATATGGTTGTTAAAGAGAACCGCAGAATTTATTTAACCGTTTCTGGCGGAGATCCAATAATTAAAATGCCTTCTCTTATTAGTAAAACTGTTCGCGATGCAACCGTCACTCTAGAAAGATTTGGATTGGTTCTTGGCAGGATTGATTCTGTGGAGTCAGAACTTCCATCCGAGACCATTGTTGAGCAGCAATATTTTCAAGGCAGGGAAATTGCAAAAGGAACTACTGTTAATCTAAAAGTGAGTATTGGCCCTAAAGTTGGGATGGTTAGAGTACCAAATCTTCTTTTAAAATCTTTATCTGAGGCAGAAAATATTTTGAAAGCCAATTCATTGAGAATTGGTAATAAACTCTATATTTATTCAGTTGCTTATTTACCAAATACAGTAGCTGACCAGGATCCCACTGAAGATACACTTGTTAAGATTGGTGACAGTGTTAATGTAGTTCTAACTCAAAGCAAGCAAAACGGAATTAAATGAACGAATCTAAAATCATAGCGCCTTCAATTCTGACAGCTGACTTTTCAAATTTGGCGCAGCAGATAAGATCAGTGGAACTTGGCGGTGCAGACTGGATTCATTGTGATATAATGGATGGAAAGTTTGTTCCAAATTTAACTTTCGGTCCTGTCGTAGTCCAGGCTGTTAGTCGAATAACCAAGTTACCAATAGATGTTCACTTGATGATCAAGGATCCGGATTCATTAATAGAAAATTTTATACAATCTGGAGCTGACTGGATTACAATTCATCAGGAAGAAGTGGTTCACCTTGATAGAACTTTAACCAGAATTCATGAACTAGGGGCAAAAGCTGGTGTCGCCATTAATCCTTCAACACCAATCTCCACATTGAGTGAGGTTATGAATATTGTTGATATGGTCTTGATTATGTCTGTCAATCCCGGTTTTGGCGGGCAAAAATTTAATTCAAATGCGATCAAGAAAATTCAGGATTTAGTAGAAATGCGAAAAAAATATTCTGCTAGATTTTTGATTGAAGTCGATGGCGGTATTGGATTGAATAATATCAGAAAATTATCCGATGCCGGTTGCGATGTCTTTGTTATAGGAAACGCAATATACGGCAAGGATAACCTTACAGCGGCAACCGTTGAATTGAAAAATCTGATTTCGTAATCAACTATTTTATCATACTTTTCTCTTATCTGTTTCAATTATTTTTTTATTTTTAGAAAGGGATTCTGCTTGTTCTTGTAATCTCAGCAACAGCTTATAAATTAGTAAAGTCGAGGGCATGCTTGACATTTCAACTTGTAGATATTTTTTACCCCGATGTATTCCGCAGATATAGTGCAAAATATAATATTTACCGGGAGTTATATGAGAAGGATCTGCTTGGAATTGATATCCGGGGAATCGATTTCAGACTCGCGCAGAAGATCAAAAAAATTATTCTGACTAATAAGGAAATCTGCTACAATACCGGTAAGAAGGGAGATCAGTCATGCGATCTTCTTGCGTTAGGTTCATACGGTGTATTTAAAGAGTTAGCCAAAGAAATAATCGCTATTGGTAACGAAGATATCGGAATGAAAATTTCTCAGACGGTTCAAAACATAACTGAGTATGAAAATCAGTCAATGATGATCGGTAAACGAAATTTCACTTTTGAACATGCTTATGTATTCGGAATATTAAATGTTACTCCCGACTCATTCTCAGATGGAGGAAAATATATTGATAGAAATTCAGCGGTTGAACATGGATTGAAACTTCTCGAAGATGGAGCTGACGTTCTGGATATCGGTGGAGAATCGAGCAGGCCTGGTGCTGAGAGAATTGATGATGATGAAGAAGCAAACCGTGTAATCCCTGTAATTCAGGAAATTCTGCAAAAGAAACCGGATGCAATACTTTCTATTGATACTACAAAATCCCTAGTTGCCAGGAAGGCTTTAGCTTGTGGAGTGAAAATTGTTAATGATATAAGTTCTTTTAGTTTTGATGAGCAGATGCTTTATGTTGTTAAAGAGTTTAGCGCCGCTATGGTTCTGATGCATATGAAGGGGAGTCCTGAGACAATGCAGAATGACCCGGTCTATGAAGATGTCGTTTCTGAGATTTATGATTACCTTACATTAAAAGTTGAAACGGCTAAGAAAGCAGGGATTAAAAAAATTATTATTGATCCGGGAATTGGATTTGGGAAAAGAGTAAGCGACAATTATGAATTGATCAAGCGATTGAATGAACTTAAGGGAATTGGTCTGCCGATAATGGTCGGAGTCTCCAAAAAATCATTTCTGGGAAAATCACTTGATTTGAAAATTGATGAACGGAAAAATTCGACAGTTATCGCTGAGACTTTAGCCATTAAGAACGGAGCCAGATTTATTCGTACACATGAAGTGAAGAATACAGTAGAAGCAATTAAGATCAACAGTTTTTTAGATAATCAGGAACAGGTTTAGAATGTTCGAAGTTTTCAAAATAGGGTTTCTCTCAGTTTCCTTTTTGGATATTGTGGACGTCTTACTAGTTACAGTGATATTTTACAAAGTATACAGTGTAATCCGGGCAACAATTGCCGCACAAATATTTTATGGTCTCATATTCGTTCTGATACTTTCGTTCTTAACTCAGGCAGCAAACTTTAAAGCGCTAGGCTGGTTATTAAAACTGCTATCCGATATCTGGGTTATAGCATTTGTCATCCTTTTCCAACCTGAAATACGCAGAATTTTAGTTCTCATCGGTAGAAATCCGCTTATCAGGATTTTCATTAAGAATGATGAATTTATGGTTGCGGATATAATTTCAGAGGCAGCTTTTGAACTTGCACAAAATCAACACGGCGCCTTGATGGTAATTGTTAAGTCTGTCGGTATTCGTGGCGTAGCTGAAACGGGAGAGATCATCAATGCGAAAATCACAAAAAATTTATTACGGTCAATATTCTTTCCACGATCAGCTTTTCATGATGGAGCGATCATAATCAATAATGATATTGTAGAAGCTGTACGATGTACGTTGCCTCTTTCAGGTGAAACCTCCAGCAATGGATTACCATTAGGAATGAGACATCGGGCTGGCTTGGGCATTTCTGAACAAGCCGATGTAATTAGTGTAATAGTTTCTGAAGAAACAGGCGGAATTTCGGTTGCAGAGAAAGGACAGCTTAAATCGGGACTATCAAAAGAGGGTTTAAGAAATTATTTAACAAACTCTATGCGTGCCTCAAAAAGTAGAAGTCTCCGTTCTATTGCCGAGGTCATCAAAAGATTTTTTAGAATTAGAAAAACCGATACAACTACTGGGTATTAATGTCACCGTCAAAAAATTTTCTTATCAACGGAGTCGGCAGGAAAACAAAGTTTCAAAGTGCCGCAAAAATTATTCTTGATCAGAAATTAGAACGTGTTTTAAAAGAAATAGAAAAGTTTACAAAAAATGATTCGATTAAGAATCTTCATTCACTTCGAATTGCATTTAGAAAATTCCGGTACTTGTTAGAAACATTTTCCGGATGCTTCGGACAAAAGCTTTTTAACCATGTTAATAGGAGAGTTCAGAAGAACCAGGATTTGTTAGGTGAATCGAGAGATCTGGATGTGTTTGAACTGAAACTAAAAAATTATCAAAAAGAATTGGATCTGGTTGTTCCGGAATCGATATTTTCAAGAATAGATGAAGAAAAAATCTTGCAGCGTCAAGTTATTAAAACGGAATTGAGTAAATTTACATCCGATAAAGATGTCAATAGTTTTTTTATTAAATCCAGGAAGAGTGAAAAATGAGACTAAAATATTTTTCGCATTCGGCATTTCAAGTTACCACAAATGCCGGGAAGAGGATTCTGATCGATCCTTTTCTCGATGGAAATCCTACATCAACCGTCAAATCGGAAGAAGTTCAGGCCGATTACATTATATTGACACATGCTCACGGTGATCATGTAGGAGACGCATTCAGTATAGCAAAAAGATGCGATTCAACTTTTATCTGTGTTAATGAGTTGGCTAATTATTGTTCCGGTAAAGGTTTTAAAGTACATAACATGCATATAGGCGGCGGGCACGATTTTGAATTCGGACGGGTCAAATTTACAATTGCTCATCATGGTTCAATGACACCGGATAATCAGTACGCAGGAGAACCGGCAGGTGTTGTTCTTTCAATCGATGGAAAAAATCTTTATCATACAGGTGATACAGGATTATTTTTCGATATGAAACTTATCGGAGAGATGACAGCATTAGATTATATGCTTCTTCCAATTGGTGATAATTTTACTATGGGCATTACTGATGCAGTGAAAGCAGTTGAACTGGCCAACCCGACATGCGCTATACCAATGCACTACAATACTTTTTCAGTTATAGCGGCCGATCCGTTCGAATTTAAGAAAAAAGTTGAGATCATTAAAAAAAAATGCATTGTTATGGAGTTTGGGCAGGAAATTGATTTATAATTATTTATTATCGTTTTGGAGATCTACTTCTTTTTATGGCAAAAAAAATTGTAATAGCAAATCAAAAAGGCGGCGTTGGTAAGACCACTTCTGCAATTAATCTGTCAGCTTCAATTGCAGCCGCTGAATTCAGAACATTGCTAATTGATATTGACCCGCAAGCTAACTCTACTTCCGGTCTGGGCGTTGAGAATGATAAATTATCAGTTTATCAAGCTTTGATAGGAACTGAAAATGCATCCGATTGTATTGTAAATACCTATATGCCTTTTCTGGATATACTTCCCTCCACAATTGATCTGGTGGGAGCCGAAATTGAATTAGTTTCAATGGAAGAAAGAGAATATTTGCTAAAGAAAGCACTTTTGCCTATTGAGGATCGATATGATTTTATTTTTATCGATTGTCCTCCTTCACTAGGATTGCTGACACTTAATGCATTGACTTGTGCCGATTCCGTGTTGATTCCTGTTCAATGTGAGTATTTTGCACTGGAGGGATTAGGGCAATTGTTGAACACAATCAACATCGTAAAAAAGAATTTGAATGAACAACTTGCCATAGAAGGTGTATTATTGACAATGTATGATTCACGTCTGCGTCTATCGAATCAGGTTGTGGAGGAAGTTAAAAAATATTTTGGTACAAAAGTTTTTCAAACCATCGTCCACAGAAATGTAAGGTTATCCGAAGCACCAAGCCATTCCAAGCCTGTAATTTTATACGATGCAAGTTCTGTCGGTGCTCAGAACTATATTTCGCTTGCTTCAGAATTAATTCAAAGAAATAATCTAGAACAAAAGAAGAATACTAATTGAGCAATATTAAACCGGGACTCGGAAGAGGATTGGATGCATTAATCAATCCTCAAATGAAGGAAAAAATTGACAGCCCTGTAGCTGTCTCAAGTAGGGATATCCTCAAAGACGACGGCATTTCGAATGATGTTCTCGCTAAAATTTCTGTACAGACAATTACCCCAAATCCTTATCAACCACGAGTTGAATTTGATCAAACTGCACTCGACGAGCTAAAAAAATCAATTCTACAAAATGGTCTCATCCAGCCCATCACTGTCCGTAGAGTATCAAAAGATCACTACGAATTAATTTCTGGTGAGAGAAGATTACGGGCATGTAAAGAGATCGGTTTGAAGGAGATACCGGCTTATATCATTCATGTCGAGACAAAAGAGATGATGCTAGCTTTGTCGCTTATCGAAAACATTCAGCGAGAAAAACTAAATGCAATTGAAATTGCAAATGCATATAAGAGATTAATGGATGAATGTAATTTATCACAGGAAGAGATAGCCGAAAAAGTCGGCAAGGACAGAACAACTGTCACAAACACAATCCGTTTGCTAAAATTGCCCAGTAAAATTCAGCAGAGCCTAATCAAGAATGAAATAAGTTCCGGCCACGCGAGATCATTAATCAATCTGCCTAACGAAATTGTACAATTGGAAATATTAGAAAAAATTATAAAAAATAATTTATCAGTTCGGAATGTTGAAGATCTTGTCAGGAAATATCTGACTGCAAAAAATAATCTAAAGAAAAAGATAGTTATTCCGACGAACAACATTAACAGTCTGTCACAACGGGATTTGGAATCGAAACTACAGGAAATCCTCGGCACAAAAGTTATGTGCAAACAAAAGAAAAGCGGTGCAGGGGAGTTAATAATAGAATTTTATTCACTTGACGAACTAGAAAGATTATTTGAACTATTTGAAATCATCGGTAAAAATTATAACTAAAAGCTGTCTCATACTTTTTATTATAATTTCGACACCAAAATACCTTGAAGCACAGATACAACCTTTTGATTCCAATTCCGTCAAAATAGACACTGCTAAATTTGAAATGAGGAAATCGGCCTGGGGTGCTGTTCTTAGAAGTGCTGTTTTACCCGGCTTCGGACAGTTTTATAATGAGTCGTATTGGAAAATTCCTATTGTTTGGGGAGTGCTTGGTTATTTTGGTTATCAATGGAATAGAAATAATAATCTTTATATTCAGTATAGAGATGCATATGCCTTAAGCATTGTGAATAAGCAAGCAGATAGTTATTCATATAAAGCAAGAGAATTTTATAAAGACCAGCGTGATTTGATTGCAGTGTTCATAGGATTGACATACTTTCTTAATCTGGTGGATGCGTACGTTGATGCACATTTATTTGATTTCGATATCTCAGGAAGCAATCAGATAAGTAACTATCAACTTTCGCTTAAAATAAAATTTTAACACGGTCGGATATGAAAAATATACTTAGATGCGAGAATTGCGGAAAAGAGAATCATTTTTATCAGCTAACCTGTTCCGAATGTAAATCCTTCTTGAGAGCAAGAATTGTTAACATTGATTTTTGGGATACACTTTGGAAAATATTTTATTCACCCGTGGATACCGCCAAGAATATTATTCAGGCAGAGAATAAGAACTTTGTTGCCACATGTGCATTCATTACGGCAATAAAATTTTCTTTACTCTCTCTAATTTTGATGAATGCATTCCATATAGAAGAAAATGGGAGATACACATTTTTTCGCGGAGTAATTTTCGGTGGTATTCCATTTATATGTCTAATATCCGTATTCGCATTAGTTGTAACCTATATCAATAAAAAGTTCGGTATTCAGGGAAGAATAAAAGATGCTCTTTCTATCTATTTTTTCTCCTTCACACCTCTATTCATGACGTTTCTGATACTCACTCCAATCCAGTTTGCTCTCTTTGGAGAATACTGGTTTACATTTAATCCTTCACCTTTAATAGTGAAACCTCAGGCAGCGATTGTCATTTTCTTTATCGAGATACTAATGTATCTGTGGAGTGGAGTTCTATTCGTGACATCCACATATGCTCAAACAAAGAATATTATTTACTCTGTGATTCTTGGGCTGATTGGATTTACAGTCTTAACAGTGATAATATTTTATTTAGCCGTATTCATCCACTGATTTTTAATCAAATAGTCAATGACCGTACCGTAACGTAGGCCTTTGCTGCTTACGATGATCTTTTCCACACTTAATTGCTGCATAATGCCTTGAAGTATTAAGGAACCTGCCAAGAGAAGATCTTCGCGGCCTTTTGCGACCTCGCCATAGTTAGGTAGTACTTCCTCTTTTCTCATGTTGGCCAACAGACTGATAATATTTCTGAGTTCTTCTATGGAAAGAATTGAGCTATCTACTAGACTATCGTCATATATCCTTATGCCTTGCTTAATGCATGAGAGAGTTGTTGGCGTTCCTGCAACTGCTATTGTTTTAATATTTTGTGGAATTATCAAAGACAATCCGGTGAATGTCTCATCAATATATTCCATTGTCTTCGAAATAACTTCTCGGGAAGGGGGAAGGGCAGGCATGAACTTTTCGGTTAGAGATACAACTCCAATATCAAAACTCTTTTTAAGAATTATTCCTTTTAGATTTCCATAAATAATCTCTGTGCTTCCGCCTCCAATATCAAGAATAGTTTTAGATTCATTCAAATTAAGGGGATAGGCAGAACCGAGAAAAGTCAATCTGGCTTCCTCATCGCCGGAGATAATTTCAGTTTCCAGTGAGAAACGCTCTTTTATAAGTCGGATAATCTCCTGGGAATTAGAAGCGATTCTGAAGGCATTTGTTGCCTTTAGAAGAATTACTGAACAATTATTCTGAGTGGCGATATTTTTATAATCAGAGATAATTTTCAGTAATGAATTTATTTTTGACTCAGATATCCTTCCACCGGGGAGGAGTCCTTCACTCATTCGAGGGGTTGTATAGTGGTTCACCACAGATTTCAGATTTTGATTCTCTCGATCATATTCCGCAATTAATAGAAGAACTGTATTTGAACCGATGTCAATAGAAGCAATAGTCATAGTTTTTTTTTATAATTGTAAAAAAGAATTTAATATAATGGCAAAATTAAGCGTGGTTTCCAAAATATTTCTCTTCCTGGCAATTCTTTTTTTCTCACTCTTCTTAGGTGGGTATGTTGCCCGGCAGATGGTTATATATCAATTATTTGAAGCGAATGGTCTCGATTTTAAATCGATGTATAACGATCAGAATCTGGGCCTGGTCTATATTACATTAACGCCTGTGCTGATATTGAATCTGGTTACTTACTCTACATTTCTTGTTTCAACGATTATTTTTTTAATTTCATCACGTCTGAGTATAAAGTACGAAGGATGGCTATTTGTCATAATCATTATTCTTTTTGTCACGGCACCGTTCGAAATTTACTTATCAACTATTGACTATAAAATTGTATCAATGATAATGGCAAACTCTTCACCCGTAAGTGAAATATCGGCACTCATAAAAGAAAGGATGATTGTTTTGAGCAGTTTTTCTTTAATCGAAATATTCTCGTTCGCTGCTATTATTTTTCTATATTTATTTAAACCATTAAGAAAGCAAAATGAAAATTAAAGAGAAAGAGTTTGAATCCATCCTCCAGGATCTAAAGCAATTGGCTCAGGAGATGGGAGCGAAAGTCAGATATGAAAGAGGTGATTTCAAGGGAGGTTATTGCATTCTTCGTGAGGATAAAACCATAGTTATTAATAAACTTTCGACTCTTCAAAAGAAAGTGATGATTCTAACCGCTGCTCTGAAAGATTTAGGTATCAAGGATCATTTTATTCAACCAAGGATTAGAGAACTAATTGATGAGATAACGGAAAAATAATGAAAGTACTCATCGCTAATGGACCAAATCTTAATTTGCTTGAGAAACGTGATAAAAATAATTATGGGTCACTCTCACTGGTTTCTATTTCTCAGGCAATAAAAGATGAATTCCCGAATATTGATTTTACTTTTGTGCAGTCGAATTCCGAAAATGAATTGATTAACGAGATTCAAAACGCAGACAAATTTGATGGCGCTATCATTAACCCTGGAGGGTATTCACATTCTTCAATCGCCCTGCGTGATGCATTAGAGATTTTGAAAATTCCAAAAATCGAAGTTCATTTATCAAATTTGTCTTCACGAGAAGAATTTAGAAAAAATATGATAACGGCTTCTGCTGCTTCCGGTTACATTTCCGGATTCCAGGAGATAAGTTATTTTGCTGCGGTTTATGCGTTGACGAAATTGATCTCAAAAAAGTAATGTATCGAAATTATTTTAACTGAATATGTTGATAATTTCCAATCTCTTGCGGATTCGATCAACAAAACCTATTTTACTAATAGCAAAAAGGATTACTGAAGTGAAAGACTTTGGATTAAAAAAATTGTACTACTCCATTAGTGAAGTAAGTAAACTCACAGGTCTTGAACAATATATCCTACGTTATTGGGAAACAGAATTCGAACAGTTGAAACCCGGGAAAAACAGAGCGGGTAATAGAATCTATACGAACAAAGATATTAGACTTATCCTCCAGATAAAGCGGTTACTACGTGAAGAAAAATATACCATCGAAGGTGCAAAGAAAATATTAATTGATCTCCAATTAGAAAATCCAGTATTTAATTCCAACGAATCCAAAACATCGAATGCAAAAATTGTTTCACCAAGATCTGTTAAAAAGGATCTGGAAGAAATAAAGAGTTTTCTTCTTTATCTGAATTCTACACTTGAAACGGAACGTGGCGCAGTCCGGTAGCGTACTTGAATGGGGTTCAAGGGGTCGCGGGTTCAAATCCCGCCGTTCCGACTCTTACAGGCACAGTAGTATGTGCCTTTTTTATAATGAAGGAATTGCATTTTTTTATGATAGACAAACCGAGATGCAACTGCGGTGTGTTTGGAATATATGCTTCCAAAGACGCAGCGTTGACAACCTATTACGGATTATTATCGTTACAGCATCGTGGTCAGGAAGCTGCCGGAATTGTTGTATCGTCTTCTAATGACAGAGGTAAACCTGTATTGAATGTACATCGTGATCTGGGATTAGTCTCTGAAATTTTTAATGATGATAAAATATTCGAGAATGTTCTCGTTGGTGAATGCGCAATTGGTCATAACCGTTATTCAACTACCGGTTCATCAAGTTCAGCTAAGAATATTCAACCATTCACTGTGAATTATCGAATGGGTCATCTTGCCATTGCACACAATGGAAATTTAACAAATGCTAAACAGTTGCGTGAAGAATTAGTGAATGATGGGGCCATTTTTCAAACCACAAGTGATACTGAAGTAATCTTACATCTCATTGCACGAAGTCGGCTTGAAAATCAGATTGACCAGATCAAAGAAGCACTGCAAAAGGTTGAAGGAGCCTATAGTATTGTGATTCTGACCGATGATAAACTGGTTGCCGCCAGAGATCCTCATGGATTCAGGCCAATGTGCATCGGCAAAATTAATGAGTCATTTGTAATTACATCCGAAACATGTGCACTTGATATTAATTCTGCAAAGTATTTAAGAGATGTTGAACCGGGTGAGATGGTTGTCATTGATGATGAAGTTATGAAATCAGACGCTGCCAAGTCTTACAGGATCCACGAGAAATCTTTTCCAACAAAGCATTGTATCTTTGAATACATCTATTTTTCAAGACCGGACAGTAGAGTTTTTGGCGCCAACGTAGATAAGATGAGAAGAAAATTAGGAAAGGTGCTGGCACAAAAACACCCGGTTGTTGACAAGGATGGGGAGAAGGTGATAGTTATAAGCGTACCGGATAGTTCGAATACTGCAGCTATAGGTTATCAGGCGCAACTGGTCAAACAGGGTGTCCCTTCAAAGCTTGAGATCGGCTTAATCAGAAGCCACTACATTGGAAGGACATTTATACTTCCCGGTCAGAGGGCCAGAGAGATTGGTGTAAAAATAAAATTCAATACAGTTAAAGGTGTTCTGGAAGATAAAACCGTTGTCCTGATCGATGACTCGATTGTCAGAGGAACAACTTCGAAACAATTGGTCAAATTATTGAGAGAGGCTAACCCTAAAGCAATTCATCTTAGGATATCGTCGCCTCCAATTATCAGTCCATGTTATTACGGGATGGATTTTCCGTCGAAAGAGGAATTAATCGCAAGTAAATTTGATGTAAATATTGAGGAGATTAGAAAATATCTTGATGTTGACAGCATCGAGTATCTGACAATTAATGAGTTAACTGAAGCGATGGTTGATCACACTCCGGATCAGTTTTGCACCGCCTGTTTTTCAGGAGAATATCCGGTTGAAATTGACAAGCTCATTACAAAAAATGTATATGAAGATTAATCGACCTTATTCCAATTCATGAAAAATCTATGAAAAATTTATTTAAAGAAATCCGTCTTTTGCCTAATCTTATAAGTTTATTCCGTCTTCTGCTGTTTATTCCTTTTATCTTCCTTTTCAACCTGATGAGGGGTGACCTCGAGTACAGATATTATATTTTGTTCGTAATCTTCATCGCATTTCTCTCCGATCTACTTGATGGTTTTGTCGCAAGAAAAACAAATCAAATTTCAGAGCTTGGTAAAATAATTGATCCACTGGCAGATAAGGTTATAATTGCTTTTATCGTAATTAATCTTTTCGCTATGGGTATGATCCCGCCGTTTTATTTTGGGGTCGTAATCCTTAGGGACATACTTATTTTTACAGGCGGTTTGTATGTTAATAAAAAAGTTGGAAAAGTTCTTCCCTCAAACCGTCTGGGTAAAATTACAGTCTTCTCAATAGGTATATTTATCATACTTACTTTGCTTCAGGTAAATCAATTAAGTGCCATATACCAAGGAGTTATGATAATCAGCCTCGCCTTATGTTTTGCATCCCTTGTTGGTTATTTTCTTCGGGCAATTGAAATTCTAAAATGGAAAAAGAATGGGTCTATTCTCTAATCTGAAAAAACTAAAAGATGGTTTAACAAAAACCAGGGAAAGTATTGCGACCAAAATTTCTGAGGTAATTACCAGAAAGGTAAAAATTGATGAGGAGACAATTGATGATCTGGAAGAAATATTGATAAGCAGTGATCTTGGAAGTGAACTTACGGAACAATTAATTAACAACACAAAATCTTCTCTCCTGAAAGAGCAAAATAGATCAGTCGAGATTATTAAAGAGTTTCTAAAAAAAGAATTGCTAAAAATAATCGTCCCAAATACTCCATCAGTTTCATCTCATAGGGACATTCCTAAAGATAAATTTCATGTTATACTTATCATAGGTATCAATGGCTCAGGGAAATCAACAACAATTGGAAAATTAGCGCACAAGTACAAATCGGAAGGGAAAAAAGTTATTATCGGATCTGCCGATACATTCCGCGCGGCTGCAAATGATCAGCTTAAAAGCTGGGCTACGAAGGCCGGTGTTGATTTAATTGAGGGCATCTCTAAAGATCCATCTGCTGTGGTTTATGAAACTGTTCAGTCCGCGTTATCCAAAGATTATGATATTGTCCTCATTGATACTGCGGGACGTCTGCACAACAATAAAAACCTGATGTTAGAACTCAACAAAATTACAGGTGTAATTTCAAATCTTTTATCCGGAGCACCTCATGAATGTCTTCTGGTAGTTGATGGAAATTCAGGGCAAAATGCCATTAAACAATTTGAGGAATTTAACAAATTTGCCAATCTAAGCGGAGTTATTATAACTAAACTTGATGGAACCGCTAAGGGCGGTTCTGTCCTTCAAATTTCATCAACCAACAAAATCCCTATTCGATATATTGGTGTCGGTGAAGGAATTGAAGATCTTCAGGAGTTTGACCCTGAAGAATTTGTAAATGCTTTGTTCATGTGATTCTCTTCTAAGAAATTTTTTCAACCAGTCTCATTAAAAACACCCTCGTTCAGAATTTCAAACTTAACCTGGATTTACTGATTTTATGTAATCACGATAATATAAATCTCATTTCTAATGTTCAGACGAGTCAAAATATCTGTTATGTCAGAATTACTGTTCCTTTTTCATGTGCTATATAGACAGAGTACTTAGTTATGAGTGATTTTTTCAGCTTTTTTTAACACATAATCAGCGTGGAAAACTATTTTATCAGCCGAACCACTCATTTTTAATGAAATTATAGACCCTCACGTCTTTATTTTGTCCTGACGAATCTCTATTATTCCGCTCACATTTTATAGAATTTCTTAGAAATAAGATTTGCTAACTACTTTTTTCTAAAAAAAGTCAATATGGCTATTTTCTCCCAAGAAAAAGTCGCGAAAAGCTGTAGTATCCATGTATCGGACTCAAATCTGCATGGCAGGGTATTTGAGTTATTGAGTTGGTTTTAACACAAAAATGATATTTCAATATAAATTCGAGGAATAAATGGAAAGACGAAAAATAACAATTGATGGGAATGAGGCAGCCGCTCACGTAGCCTATCGTGTGAGCGAGGTTATCGCTATTTATCCTATAACACCATCTTCAACGATGGGTGAATTATCTGACGCTTGGTCAGCAAATCGTGTTAAAAATATTTGGGGAACAGTTCCAGGCGTAACAGAGATGCAAAGCGAAGGTGGTGCTGCCGGAGCTGTGCATGGAGCTCTTCAAACTGGTGCTTTAACTACAACATTTACAGCATCTCAAGGATTATTCCTGATGATTCCAAACATGTATAAAATTGCTGGTGAACTAACACCTACAGTATTTCATGTGAGTGCACGTTCAATAGCCGCAGCAGCACTTTCAATTTTTGGTGATCATAGTGATGTTATGGCAACCCGCCAGACAGGTTTTGGATTAATCTGTTCCAATTCCGTTCAGGAAGTAATGGACACAGCCGCAATTGCACACAAAGCCTCACTCGAATCAAGAATTCCTTTCATTCATTTCTTTGATGGATTCAGAACCTCGGCAGAAGTTATGAAAATGGAAGAGCTTACCGATGATGATATACGTGCGATGATTGATGATGAAAAAGTAAAAGAGTTTAGAAATAGAGCATTAAGTTCGGATCACCCGTCAATCCGTGGTACAGCTCAGAATCCGGATGTTTATTTCCAGGGAAGAGAGACAGTAAACAAATTTTATGATGCATGCCCTGATATAGTTCAGAATGCAATGGATAAGTTTGCTCAGATTACCGGCCGCCAATATCATTTGTTTGATTATTACGGCGCTCCGGATGCAAAACGTGTTATAGTACTTATGGGTTCAGGTGCTGAAGCTGCTGAAGAAACCGCGGAATATTTGACTCAAAAATTGGAAGAAAAAGTTGGTATCATTAAAGTTAGATTGTACCGTCCATTCTCAGCACAACATTTACTTGCAGCTTTCCCAAAAACAGTTGAATCAATTACAGTTCTTGACAGAACAAAAGAACCCGGCTCACTTGGTGAACCTTTATACTTAGATGTTGTAGCGGCAATTGCAGAAGCTATGAGTTCAGATAATGCTCCATTTGCTAAGATGCCTAAGATTGTAGGCGGACGTTATGGTCTATCATCAAAAGAATTTACACCTGCAATGGTTAAAGGTGTATTCGATAATATGAAAAAACCTGAACCGAAAAATCATTTTACAGTAGGAATAACAGACGACGTCACATTTACAAGTATTGATTACGATGCAAATTTTATGACAGAGGGATCGGAAGTTGTCCGCTGCTTGTTCTATGGATTGGGTGCAGATGGAACCGTTGGTGCGAATAAAAATTCGATCAAGATCATTGGTGAAGAAACTGAAAATTATGCTCAGGGTTATTTTGTTTACGATTCTAAAAAATCAGGCTCAACAACAGTATCTCACTTGAGATTCGGTAAGAAACAGATTCATTCAACATACTTGATTCAGACAGCCAAATTTGTCGGGTGCCATACATTTGGTCTCCTTGAAAAATTTGATGTGCTCGGAAATATTGAACAGGGCGGAACATTCCTTCTTAATAGTCCTTTCAGTACAGAAGAAACCTGGGACAAGATGCCGGTTAGAGTTCAGCAGCAGATCATTGATAAGAAACTAAATTTCTACGTTATTGACGGCTATGCAGTAGCCAGTAAAACCGGAATGGGTAGCAGAGTTAATACAATTATGCAAACATGTTTCTTTGCAATCTCGGGAATATTACCAAAAGATGAAGCTATTGAACAGATTAAAAAATCTATAAAGAAAACTTACGGTCCAAAAGGCGAAGAGATAGTTCGTAAGAATTATGAAGCGGTTGATCAGACGCTCGAAAATATGTTCAAGATAGAAGTCCCGGCAAAAGCTACAAGTACAATTCAAATTCCGGAAATCGTTTCTTCCAAAGCTCCTGATTTTGTTCGATCAACTCTGAGCAAGATGATGGAAGGTAAAGGCGATGATGTCAAAGTCAGCGAGATGCCGATCGACGGAACATTCCCATCCGGTACAACAAAATGGGAAAAGAGAAACATTGCTCTTGAAGTTCCGGCATGGGATTCAGAATGGTGTATTCAATGCGGAAAATGCGCTATGGTTTGTCCTCATGCTGCCATCAGAATAAAAGCCTACGACAAGAAATTTATTGAGAATAAACCAGCTACATTCAGATGGATGGAAGCAAAGGGAAAAGAATTTCCGGAAGGATATGCGTACACGATTCAGACTGCAGTAGAAGATTGCACCGGCTGTGAAATGTGTGTTGAGGTTTGTCCCGCAAAAAACAAAAAAGAAACAAAGCTCAAAGCTCTCAACATGGTTCATCAGATACCAATCAGAGAACAGGAACGTACTAATTTTGATTACTTCCTTGAGTTACCTGAATTAGATAGAAGATTAATAAATACAGCAGTTATCAAAGCTCAACAGTTACAACAGCCATTATTTGAATTCAGCGGCGCGTGCTCTGGCTGCGGAGAAACTCCTTATGTTAAATTGGTGTCGCAATTATTTGGTGATAGATCTGTAATTGCCAATGCCACAGGATGCTCATCAATCTACGGCGCTAATTTACCTACAACTCCTTGGTCAAAGAACAATGAGGGTCGCGGTCCGGCCTGGGCAAATTCTTTATTCGAAGATAATGCCGAATTCGGAATGGGTATGAGACTTTCGCTGGATAAACAAACTGAATTTGCAAAAGAACTTCTCACAAAACTTTCTTCTGAGCTGGGTCAGGAATTTGTTGATGCGATTTTAAATGCTGATCAGAAAGATGAATCCGGAATCTATGAGCAGAGAGAACGCGTTGCTGAGTTGAAGAAAAAACTTGAGAATATAAAATCAAAAGATGCCTCTAAGTTGATGGAAGTTGCAGATTACTTGGTTAAAAAATCTGTCTGGATAATTGGCGGCGATGGCTGGGCATACGATATCGGTTACGGAGGACTTGATCACGTAATGGCTTCGGGTAAGAATGTTAACATTCTTGTCCTTGATACTGAAGTATACTCGAACACCGGTGGACAGATGTCTAAATCAACAAGTTACGGTGCAGTTGCTAAATTTGCAGCAGCTGGTAAAACAACTGCTAAAAAAGATCTTGCTATGATGGCAATGACTTATGGCAATGTCTATGTAGCGAAGGTTGCAATGGGTTCGAATGATGCGCAGACACTTCGCGCATTCCTTGAAGCCGAGGCTTACGATGGACCTTCAATCATAATCGCCTACAGCCATTGTATTGCTCACGGAATAAATATGGCTAAAGGCATGGAGAGTCAAAAACTTGCAGTAGACAGCGGTCACTGGCCACTATTCAGATATAATCCGGCTAATGTATTGGAAGGTAAAAATCCATTGAAGCTCGATTCTAAGGCTCCTAAAATCAAATTGGAAGATTACATTTACACAGAAACACGATATAAAATGTTGACAAAATCTCATCCAAGAGAAGCCAAGCATCTGCTAGAGTTAGGTCAAGCGGAAGTTCTGAAGAAATGGAAATTCTACGAACAGATGTCTGAGATGCAAATTGGAAATGATGGTGAGAAAAAAGAGAACTAATTTTAATCATTAGTGGAGCGGGCAGTTTCAGTTTACTAAAATTCCCGCCTCACTTTGAGAGTCCAAGAATTTAAATACATAGGAGTTAATATGGATCTATCAACAACATACATGGGACTTAAACTTAAGAATCCAATAGTGGCTTCTGCATCTCCGTTATCTCAAAATGTTGATACAGTAAAAGCAATGGAGGATGCCGGCGCGTCTGCAGTTGTTGTTTATTCTTTGTTTGAGGAACAGATTACACATGAAGCCGGAGAGTTAGACCATTATCTGTCTTATCACACTGATAGCAATGCCGAAGCCGCAAGTTATTTCCCGGAACCGGAAGAATTTCATCTTACACCATATCAGTATTTAGATCATATCGCTAATTTAAAAAAAGCGGTTGATATCCCGATCATTGGAAGTTTGAATGGCGTTAGTGCAGGCGGTTGGATAAAATATGCGCAGAATATCGAACAAGCTGGTGCTAATGCTATAGAACTGAATGTTTATTACGTTCCTACAAATCCAATGACACCTAGTTCAGAAATCGAAAAAATGTATGTTGATGTTTTGAAGGAAGTAAAAAAGAATGTGAAAATTCCGGTAGCTATTAAATTGAGTCCATTCTTCACATCAATGTCTAACACGGCAAAACAATTAGATGACGCCGGTGCTGATGCATTAGTTCTGTTTAACAGATTTTATCAGCCGGATTTTGATCTTGATAAACTTGAAGTTGTACCAAACTTAGCACTTAGTACAAACTGGGAAATGAGATTACCTTTAAGATGGATTGCGATTCTTCACGGAAACGTGAAAGCGAGTCTTGCGGCTACTAGCGGCATTCATACACCACAGGATGTTATAAAAGTTATGATGGCAGGCGGCGATGTTGCAATGATCGCTTCTGAATTTTTGATGCACGGAGTTGGTAGAATTAAAGAACTTGTTGACGGAATGAAACAGTGGATGACAGAAAAAGAATATGACTCAGTTTCCCTAATGAAGGGAAGTATGAGCCAGAAATCTGTTGCAGAACCGGCAGCGTTCGAACGCGCAAATTATATGAAGATGCTTCAGAGTTATAAAATCCTCTCTTAAAAATACATGAAATAGTTGCAAGCCATCGGATTCAAAAGAGTCCGGTGGCTTTTGTTTATCCCGTACTAGGATAACATTTCCGAGCAAAATTACTATTCCTTCTTTATATTAAATCCAAGATTATTCATCCCCAATATTCTCACAAGAGATCTATGCAAGAACATTATCACAAATGGTATACACAATATCTTAGCCGAGATTTCGAAATGCTGGTATTTGGACACGCAGGCTACCCTGTAATTCTGTTCCCTACATCAAAGGGAAGATTCTACGAGAATAAGGATTTTGGATTGATCGATTCCGTTTCACATTTAATCGATCAAGGTAAAATAAAAATTTATTGTCCCGATGGTATTGACGGAGAAAGCTGGTATAACTATGGAATACATCCTGCTGACCGGGTCAAGACTCACATGGCATACGAACGATTGATACTCAATGATGTAATTGAGTTCGCGAAATATGAGACAGGAGCGCGGAACGTTTGCGTTGCCGGTTGCAGCTTCGGCGGTTATCATGCCGCTAATATTGCTTTCCGTCATCCCGATAAAGTAGGATATCTGTTCACTATGGGCGGTGCGTATGATATCAAACAATTTATTATGGGTTACTACGATGAAAATTGCTACTTCAATAATCCGCCGGATTATCTTCCCAACCTAAATGACCAGTGGTATCTTGACCGAATAAGAGAAATGGGAATCGTTCTAGGAACAGGTGAGTGGGATATTTGTCTTGAAGACAACAAACAGCTTTCAGGAATTCTTGGATCGAAAGGAATTAATAACTGGCTGGATATCCGGGGCTTCACCGGTCATGACTGGAATTGGTGGAAGGAAATGTTTCCGGCATATTTATCTAGGATTGGATGGTAAAATTATTTTCGTGATCGTGATCTTAATCGAGATGTTATCTGCTGAAGAAAAATAAAAGAGACGAGTACGATCAAGATTAAGAGCATGATTAAGATCTAAAGTTAGAGCAAGCTAATATTTTTAATAGCAAATAAGTAATGGAAGAGAAAGAATCATATTATTTTGATCACGAAAAACTGAGAGTTTATCACAAATCAATCGAATTCGTTGGTTGGTTGGATAATATTTTGAGTAAGAATGGAATTAAAAGTTCAATCGCGGATCAGATTGTTCGAGCATCAGAATCAATTGTTCTTAATATCGCCGAGGGCAATGGAAAATTTACTCCCAAGGATCGCTGCAAATACTTTGATATTTCACGCGGCTCAGCTATGGAATGCGCGGGATGTCTTGATGTTCTTTTTACTAAGAAAAAAATTACTATTTCTGAATTGGGAGAAGGCAAATTAATATTAAGAGATATCGTTAATATGTTGATGGGATTGATAAAGAGTAATTCGGATAGAACTTATGAACCAGACGAAGATTATGAAGCCTAAACTTAATCGTAATCATGATCGTAATCTTAATCGTAATCGAAGAAGGGAAAAACAGAGCAAGATTATGAACAAGAGCAATAGCACGAAGAATGACAATAGAAAAATTAAAGTAGAGGTTAACATGAAAAAAATTGGAATATTATTTGGACAGGAAAATACTTTTCCTCAGGCTTTCGTTGATAGAGTAAATTCTAAAAAGGAGAGCGGAATTATTGCTGAACTTGCAAAAGTGAATAAGGTTCAGCAGGGTGAACCGACAGAATACGCAGTACTCATCGACAGAATATCACAGGATGTTCCGTTCTACAGAGGATATCTGAAAAATGCTGCCTTGTCCGGAACAGCAGTAATTAATAATCCCTTCTGGTGGAGTGCCGACGAAAAATTTTTCAACAATGCACTTTCTGTCAAACTTGGAGTCCCCGTTCCTAAAACTGTTTTGCTTCCGTCGAATCAGCATCCGCCCGATACAAATGCAAATTCATTCCGTAATCTGGAATATCCTTTAGACTGGGAAGGAATATTCAGCTACATCGGTTTTCCGGCATTTTTCAAACCATTCGCCGGCGGCGGTTGGAAAAATGTTTACAAACTTGAAAACAGAGAAGAATTTTTCAAAGCTTATAACGAAACTGGTCAGTTGGTTATGATGCTTCAGGAAGCGATCGATTTTTACGATTATTTCCGCTGCTACTGCATAGACAGAAAGGATATAAGGATTATGCAATACGATCCGAAACAACCTCACCACCTTCGTTATGTTCAGAATCCACTTCCAATCGAAGCAAAACTATTGAAGACGATTGAGAAATATGTTCTTGAACTTAACAATGGACTCGGTTACGATTTTAATACTGTAGAATTTGCAATGCGGGACGGAATTCCAATCGCAATTGATTTTTGTAATCCGGCACCCGACGCAGATGTAAAATCTGTAGGAGAAGAAAACTTTGAATGGGTTGTTGAAGCTGCTGCTAACATGGCTATAAGAAAAGCTAAAGCCCATAAGAATGAAGCGAATAATTTAACATGGGGTACTTTCATTAGTTCATTTGTAAATAATAAATCATTGAAACCAACTAAACCGAAAAGTAAATGATATAATATTATGAGCGAAGACAAATTATTTTCTATCGGCGTTGAGGAAGAATTTCAAATCATCGATCCGAAAACACGCGAACTGAAATCTCATATTGAAGAGATAATGGGTGAAGGGAAGATCATTTTAAAAGAACAGGTGAAAGCAGAAATGCACCAATCTGTTGTTGAGGTAGGATCGAATGTTTGCTACAACATCAAAGAAGCCCGTTCGGAGGTTGTACGATTAAGAAGTTCTCTCGCAAAAATTGCTAAGTCGCAGGGCTTAGAGATTGCCGCCGCAGGCACTCACCCATTCTCACGGTGGGAAGAGCAGAAGATTACAGATCATCCCCGCTATCATAGTGTAGTGGAAGATATGCAGCAGGTGGCGCGAGCAAATTTAATATTCGGTCTGCATGTTCATGTCGGATTGAATGATAAAAACGAAACGATACATATAATGAATGCCATCCGTTATTTTCTTCCTCATATTTTTGCTCTTTCAACATCTTCTCCATTCTGGAAAGGAAGAAATACCGGATTTAATTCGTACCGCTCTAAAATATTTGACCGGTTTCCCCGTACAGGAATTCCGGATCATTTCAACAGTTACGCCGAGTTTGAATCGTACATTAATCTTCTTATCAAAACGGGCTGTATAGATAACGCAAAAAGAATCTGGTGGGATGTACGCCCGCATCCATTCTTCAATACCCTCGAAATCAGAATATGTGATATTCCTATGAGAGTTGATGAGACAATTGCAATTGCGGCACTCATACAAGCAGTCGTAGCTAAACTTCATAAACTGTTAAGACAGAATCTTGGATTCAGGTTATACCGCAGATTATATATCAATGAAAACAAATGGCGTGCGGCGCGTTACGGCATCGATGGAAAAATGATTGATTTTGGTAAACAGACCGAAGTTCCTACGGTTGAACTGATTCATGAACTGATTCAATTTGTTGATGATGTTGTGGACGAACTTGATAGTAGAAATGAAATAAATTATATATATGAAATGTTGAAGATGAAAACCAGTGCCAGCCGGCAGCTTGAGGTATTCAAGAAGACGAATGATCTTACAAAAGTTGTCGATTATATTATCGATGAAACGAATTACGGATTGAATATTTAATGATTCCTGCAATCAGAGATAAATTCAATTCGGAATACACACTTCAGAATTATGAGGCGCACCTTAATTCCATCTGGAGATGGACCAAAGGTGTACATGATTTCAGAATTTGCGAGACACCTCTGTTTATAGATCAATCGATTTCAACGAAATTGCAGGAAGCGTCTTATGAGATCGCCGCATGTCTTCAGACGGAGGAATTCATAAGAAATAGTTCGCATGCAATTCCAAAAGATCTGTTTGTGCCTGATGAAGATTCACATCCTCTTTTTCTTCAGATCGATTTTGCTATTACTCGAAACGAGAAAAACGAATTTCTCCCTCAGCTGATTGAATTGCAGGGCTTTCCGTCACTTTATATGTTTCAAAGCGAATTAGACAGAACCAACAGAAAATATTATAATATACCTGATGGCTACACAACTTATTTCAGCGGATTGGAATTTGAGAGCTATATAGATCTGATGAAAAAGGCTATGGTGGGAAATCATCAGTCGGAAAATGTTATTCTTCTTGAAATAAAACCGGATAAACAAAAAACCAGAATTGATTTTTATATTACCAAAGAACTTATTGGAATTGAATCGGTTTGTTTAACGGAAGTTTCTCAGAAGGGGAAAAAATTATTCTACAAAAAAAATGGAAGAGAAATTCCTATATATAGAATCTACAATCGTGTTATTTTTGATGAGCTGCACCGGAAATCAGTAAAATCCGGTTTTGATTTCCATGAAGAGCTTGATGTTGAATGGGCAGGTCATCCAAACTGGTTTTTCAGAATAAGTAAACACTCTCTGCCGCTTATTAAAAGTCAGTACGCTCCGCAATGCTATTATCTTAATGAACTGGATCAATATCCGTCAGATTTGGGAAATTACGTGCTTAAGCCGTTGTATTCGTTTGCCGGCGCCGGAGTAATTGTCGATCTCAAAAAAGATTCGCTTGATAAAATTGAAAAACGGGAGAATTATATTCTTCAGCGGAAAGTTGAGTACGCACCGCTAATTAAAACTCCCGATGAATATTCACGGGCAGAAATACGTATGATGTTTATCTGGTTCGATAAACCAATGCTTGTAAATAATCTTTTGCGCACAAGCAAAGGTAAGATGATGGGCGTGGATTTCAATAAAGGTAAAACCTGGGTCGGATCCAATATCGTTTACCATCCATAAGAGAATTTATTTTCATTCAATACTTCGGGAGAAAAATAATGCAGCAGCTTGAAAATGTACTTACACAGATAAGCGATTTCGTCTGGGGATATCCGCTTCTTATTCTTCTTTTTGGAACTCATCTTTTTCTCACATTCAGATTAAGATTTATACAACGTTTCATAGGTAAGGCAATAAAAATATCTCTCGGTAAAAATAAAGAGGGTGAAGGAGACATAAGTCAGTTTGGTGCACTTACAACAGCTCTTGCCGCTACTATTGGAACAGGAAATATAGTTGGAGTATCAACTGCAATCGTTGCGGGTGGTCCCGGTGCGGTTTTATGGATGTGGCTCACCGGTGTATTTGGAATTGCTACAAAATATTCTGAAGCACTGCTTTCAGTGAAATATCGCGTGACAACTAAAGACGGATTAATGGCCGGCGGTCCTATGTACGTACTTGAACGCGGTCTCAACATGAAATGGCTGGGAATTATTTTCGCCGCGTTAACCTCGGTAACTGCATTCGGTATTGGAAATATGGTGCAAGCGAATTCAATTTCACAACTCGTTAATAATTCTTTTGGAATCTCGTATTGGATTACCGGATTAATTCTTGCAGTATTAACAGCTGTTGTAATACTTGGTGGAATTAAATCCATAGCAAGAGTTTGTGAAAATTTAGTCCCGTTTATGGCAATATTTTACATACTGGGTTGTATCATTCTATTATTCATAAATTATTCAACCGTTCCAAGAACGCTAGTTTTGATCTTTGAAGGTGCATTCAGCGGGCAGGCTGCAATTGGCGGATTTATGGGTGCTGGCATGAAAGAGGCAATACGCTACGGAATTGCGCGGGGCTTATTCTCGAATGAATCAGGTCTCGGAAGCGCTCCAATTGTTGCAGCAGCAGCCCAGACTAAGAATTCTGTACGCCAGGCACTAGTATCTTCAACCGGCACGTTCTGGGATACTGTTGTTGTATGTGCTTTTACCGGGCTGGTTATTGTTAACTCATATGAATGGACTAATGGATTGAATGGAGCCACTTTGACTAAATCTGCATTTGCAGATATCCCTTACATTGGGCCAATAATTTTAACGGTTGGATTACTAACATTTGTCTTCTCCACAATTCTTGGGTGGTCTTATTATGGAGAGAAAGCAATAGAATACTTGATAGGTACGAAAGCAATACTACCTTACAGATATCTCTGGGTTGTTGCTGTTTTTGTCGGTTCGGTAGTTTCGCTAAATATAGTCTGGACTTTTGCCGATATAACAAACGGATTAATGGCGATCCCGAATTTAGTATCACTAATTCTACTCAACAAAATAATTGTAAGCGAAACAAAGAAATATCTGTGGGATAATAATCTTGACGCTTCCTAACAATTATTTGAACTAGATATTATCCGATATAGTGCGTTTAAAGCGTTAATGGAGTGTTAATTCTTGAATTCATGATAGTTTGAATGGTACTGTTACGATATTATTGCAGGACTGTTCAAACTAACAATGAAATGCATTGTGATATCACTTCAATTTAGACTATATTTACATCAGGATATTTATTTCCTACAGCATTAACCCGAAATAGGTTTTGTAATTCTCAGTATAACCCATCAAATAAGCCGCAAGAGAGCCGCAAAGTCTATTGTCAAGAGAAGATCAGTCCGATTATGTTTTCTAATTGAAAGGTTAGAGATGGAAATTATCATTCCTGAGGGAAATAATAATTCATCGGATAACTTTGGCAAAATCAAAGTTTTTAATCATCTTGAAAAGTAAGACGTGTTGGAATTTATAGTCCGTGGTAGTAAAGAATAATTGTAGAGGAAGCTAGTAAATTCTGTGATATTGACTTTATCACAGGTTTGAATGAACTGGCTTCCAAAGCAAAAGAAAAAATTCTGGCTATTCCAAAAAGATTGGGAAAAGTGGCAGAATATGTCGAGCAGAGAACTGCTAAAAAAACTTTCTCGTTCGATTTCATTTATCAACGTATTCTTGTTTTCGAATGAGAATTTAATTTATTGAGAGAAATAAATTTATGACGAACAACAGCTTTAAAGAATTAGGACTGTCCGAAGAATCTCTTCATGCAATCCATATGAAAGGATTCGAAGAACCAACTGAAATTCAGAAAAAAATAATTCCTCTGATTTTAGAGAATAAAATTGATCTTATCGGTCAGGCGCAGACAGGTACAGGTAAAACTGCCGCATTTGCATTACCGATAATTGAGCAATTGCAGACAAGAGCCGGACATTTACAGGCACTTGTGCTCGTTCCAACCCGCGAATTGGCGATTCAGGTTGCTGAAGAATTCAATTCACTCCGCGGTAATAAGAATATTCATGCGGCACCTATCTATGGTGGTCAATCATATGATACACAATTAAGAAGATTGAAGAAAGGTGTCGATGTCGTCGTTGGTACCCCGGGACGTATGATCGATCTTCTTAACAAAAAGAGTATGTCTCTTTCAGAAGTATCCTTTGTGGTCCTTGATGAAGCAGATGAAATGCTAAACATGGGATTTGTTGATGATATCGAAGATATTTTGGGTAGAACAAATCCTAATAGAAGAACTTTACTTTTTTCTGCAACGATGCCGGATAGAATAGCCTCGCTTGCAAAAAAATATATGGGCAAACGTGAAATCATTAAGACAAAACATTCCGGAGAAACCACTCAGCTTACTGAACAAATTTATTATGAGATAAAGGAAGCTGATAAATTAGATGCTTTGTGCAGAATCATTGATACAACTGTGGAGTTTTACGGTTTAGTATTTTGCAGAACAAAACATGATGTTGATCATGTAACTTCAAAACTTGCCGATAGGGGATATGATACAGAAGGTTTACATGGCGATATTTCACAAAACGTACGTGAAAAGATTCTGACTAAATTTAGAAACAAAAAAATAAATGTATTAATTGCAACAGATGTTGCTGCCCGCGGTCTTGATATAGATGATCTGACACATGTTATTAATTACGCACTTCCTCAGGATCCTGAATCTTATCTTCACAGGATCGGAAGAACAGGACGTGCCGGTAAAGAGGGGACAGCAATCACTTTTATCTCACCGGAAGAGCACCGTAAATTGATGTTCATCAAAAATTTCACACAGACTGAAATCCGTAAACAAAGAATTCCGCTCATTAAAGATGTAATCAATTTTAAGAAAGAAAAGATATCTGCAGAATTGAGATCGATGATGGAGGTTGGGGTTGCACACAATTACGTTGCGCTTGCAAAAGAGATGATCAAGAATCATAATCCTGAAGATGTTGTTGCAGCGTTAATCAAATATACATATCAAAACGAATTAGAAGAAGAAAATTACGCTAAGATTCACGATCTCTTTGAAGGAAGAAAATCTTTTGACAGAAGAGACGAACGACCAATGGGAAGGAAAGAATATTCCCGTGACGGAGACAGATCCAGAGGTAAAAAAGATTTTTCATCACGTGGTGAGAGATCTGAACGCCCGAACAGATTTGAACATGGAGGTAGATCAGAACGCAGTGAGAGAACTGAGCGCCCGAATAGATTTGAACGTAGTGAAAGGTCTGAACGCGGCGAGAGATCAGAAGGAAGAGGACGATTCGACAGCGATAAAGGAAAAGCGAGAATGTTTCTTGCCCGAGGTAAGAAAGATGATCTAACTCCGAAAGATTTATTGGAAATGTTGAAGAAGAAAGCAAATGTTGAAGGAAGTAAAATTACCGGGATTCAAATCAACGATGCCTTTTCATTTTTTAATGTTCCACCGAAAGAAGCTGATATAATTCTGGAAAAACTGAACCGTGAGGGAGATAAGAGACCCATTGTTGAAAGAGCAAAAGGTAAATAAAATAGTATTTGGCGTTCAGCAAAAAAGTTATTAGATAAATAAAAACCCGATTTCAAAAAGAAATCGGGTTTTTATTTAGTACCGGAGGCCGGACTCGAACCGGCACGAGGTTTAAGCCTCACTGGATTTTGAGTCCAGCGCGTCTACCAATTCCGCCACTTCGGCATGTGTTTTCAGTCTTAAATCCAAGTTTCTCAGCTATGTTTTTGCCACTCTCCACGTTTTGCGGTTACAACTTAACTACAATTTCTGGAAAGCAAAAGTATCAAACATTTGGCTCATTCACAATAGTATCTCTTAAAGATTGTGTTTAACATTTTATGTAAAATTGAAATTAAGTAAATAAGTGTGCAACTTTTATTGTCAATAATTCTTCCCGTCTAAATGGTCGTATTTCTACTATTCGTGCCTGGAAGGATTACCGGAGGAATCAGATTATTGTCCGGTGCTTTACTTCAAAAACTTCCACTCTTAATTACGAGGAATTCTCCGATATCCTTCTTAACTTGAACTTGTAATTATTCAAAATGTGCATTTTCCTTTGTTAGTGAATCAAATCAGGGCTAGCTTAAGACTTTTAGGTAAAAAATCCACTACCTCGGTCATAGTTGATAAAAACAATTAATATTTTAAAAATAGCTGCAATAAGAATTAACCAAAGACAAAATAACAAGTGTGTCAGGAGAGTAAGATGGAAGGAATTAAAACATTCTTAGAAATATATTTGCCCGCAGAACAGCTTTTCATTAACCAGTTATTCAAAATGATTCAGGACATAATAAAAGTTGATAAGAAAGTTCCGTATCTGGATTCAAACAAAAGTGATCATGTGCAGTTTCTGGAATATTTCATTGTAACTGAAGCGGAGATTTCTTTCAAAAGACGAAACGGCGACAAAAAGAAAGATAAAGTTGCGTCGAAGGAATTAAAGGATGCTATTAAATATGCTTTGAGGACGGATGAAGAATTAACAAGACAAGGTTTTAACAAAATGTATGGTACTTCATTGGGCACTTCGCTTTATTCATTTATTAACCTGCTCACAGACGAGATTGCCAAGCGCAAAATTATTGGCCATAAAATCTCTCATCAATCGTTTGGTCAAGGAATGATCACCAAGTTAGAACTGCAAAAGGAATTTCTATGGTTTAAATATAATGATGATCTCAAGATGCTTTCTATGGATCACTTCTCGCTGGATAAAGTAGATCAACAGAAGGTTAAAGATATTTTAGCAGGTGTATAAAAAATAAATTAGCTGGTAAAGAATATCATTACTGGAATATCTATTGTAAAGAAAATTACGTGTAAAACGGATTCATACGATAGTTACTTACTCCTTTGAAAATTATGAATCCCGCGGATCTTTTTTAAGTCCGCCTCCTCGGTATAATAGAAGAGAATTTATGGTTCTAAAAAAACCGTCTAATCATCTCTCATTCCTTTTTCATCCCTTTGATCTATGTACTTCTAATCTCTCAATTTTTATATTCAACACGGATAACAGAAGAAAGGAGTCATTATGATAAAAGAGAATAATAGACCATTACTGTTCGAATCGACCTGGTCTACGAAGTTCTGGTTACTTCCCGATACGATAGAAACAGGTTACTTTATTTTTCAGAGATCAGAAATATCATACAAAGATCTCGGCAAATTCGCTCAGGATGTTTCGGAATTAATAAATGAACACGTTTGCAATATTATCAATTATGGCAATCTGGAATTCATTGAAATCGCAAATGGATATATGTCCAGCGAGGAATTACGAAGAATTAACGAGCTCTGGGATCGAATGAACAAACGTCGGCTTGAATCCGGGAACGAAAGGATAAATCCTCCTAACGGCAAAACAGGAAGAATGCGAACAAGAAATTTTAATCTTCTATATGCTGACTAATTTAATACTCGCATTAATTATTCTTTCGATTGATTTTTATCCGGCAAGATTTTATCAGTTGTACTTAATCAGAAAAAGAAAGACCAGAAGCAGTACCTGCAATAAATTCGAGCATCGCGCGGCTACCGGAGCGTTAGTATGTATAAATAAGTTAGATCTATCAGAAGTTGAAATCTAATAAAAACAATAATAATACCACCTTCAACCGGCGATGCTCAGTCTATATTGCACAGTAAACAACCACGCCCAAAGGACGTGGCTTTAATACGCCTCTAAAAGAGGCT
>CAYTUV010000010.1:0-105188 GCA_964441505.1 uncultured Melioribacter sp.
ACTTATAAACACAGGTTTAGTAGGCTTTCTATATTTTTATCGGACAACATTAAAATATTTTATGAGAATCTCTCGTAGCTTCAGATTTAAAGCCATTACAATTTCTTTGTCATCTGATAATTCGGTGCTTCCTCGGTTATTAAAACATCATGAGGATGACTTTCACGTAAACCAGCATTTGATATTTTTACAAATTTTGATTTTGCTTTCAAATCAGCGATAGTTTTGGCACCACAGTAACCCATCGCTGCACGTAAGCCTCCGATGAATTGATATATTGTATCAGATAGCGACCCTTTGAAGGGAACACGTCCTTCAATACCCTCAGGGACCAATTTTTTGATATCCGCTTCAACATCCTGAAAGTATCGGTCACTGCTTCCCTGTTTCATTGCACTAAGTGAGCCCATACCGCGGTAAACTTTAAAACTTCTCCCTTCAAATAAAACTTTTTCACCCGGAGTTTCATCAACACCAGCTAACATACCGCCCATCATTACTGTGTCAGCACCGGCAGCAATTGCTTTGGCAACATCCCCGGTCTGCTTTATTCCTCCATCCGAAATCACTGGAATATTTTTTCCTTTAAGAGCGTGTGCTACTTCAAGCACAGCACTTATCTGTGGAACTCCGACTCCGGCAATTACCCGAGTTGTGCAGATTGAGCCGGCACCTATTCCAACCTTGACAGCATTTACTCCGCAGGATACTAACTCCAGCGCTGCTTCTTTTGTTACAATGTTTCCAGCTATCAACTGAATATTTTTATATTGTTTCCTAATCGCTTTCACGGTTTTAAGTACACCTTCGGAATGACCATGAGCGGTGTCTAGAACAATTACATCAACATGAGCAGCTACCAATGCCTCAACTCTTTTAAGTGTATCGGCTGTAACACCAACCCCGGCACCAACTCTTAATCTGCCCAGTTCATCTTTGCAAGCATTGGGAAATGTCTTCTTTTTCATAATGTCTTTGTAGGTAATCAATCCTTTGATGATTCCATTCTTATCAACAACAGGAAGTTTTTCAATCCTGTATTTATGCAAAATCTTTTCCGCTTCGTGAAGAGTTGTGCCAAGTGGTGCAGTTACTAAATTTTCTTTTGTCATAAGTTGACTTACAAGTTTTCTGCTATTTCGTTCAAATCTCAAATCGCGATTTGTAAGGATGCCAACAAGTTTTCCTTTTCCATCTATTACCGGAATACCGGATATGTGATACTCCGTCATTAATTCCTCAGCATCCCTGATTGTGCACTCCGGAGTAAGAGTAATAGGATTAACGATCATTCCACTCTCAGAACGTTTTACTTTATCAACTTCATCAGCTTGTTTTGCAATTGACATATTTTTGTGAATGATTCCAATACCACCTTGAGCTGCCATAGCGATAGCCATCTGCGATTCCGTAACTGTGTCCATCGCCGCAGAGAGAAATGGAATGTTCAACTTAATCTCGCGAGTTAAGAATGAAGAAATATCAGTTTGGCGTGGAAGTACCGTTGACCGTGCCGGTACAAGAAGTATGTCGTCGAATGTTAATCCTTCCAATTCAATTTTTGGTCTAGCCATTTTAACCTCTATTTAGATACAAAAAAGACCACACAAGGTGGTCTTCGTTTTTAATCGAACGCAGCATACCCGGTTATATCTTCACCAATTATAAGAGTATGCATTTCGTGAGTACCTTCATACGTTTTCACCGATTCTAAATTTTGTGAATGACGCATTATAGGATATTCATTCAATATTCCATTCGCACCAAGAATCTCACGTGCGATGCGTGCAATCTCTAGAGCTTTTTCACAATTATTTCTTTTAGCCATTGAAACTTGTGTGTGCTTTATTGTTGCTTTATCCTTCAATCGTCCGAGTTGCAAATTAAGAAGTTGTGCTTTAGTAATTTCAGTAAGTATGTATACTAATTTTTCTTGAGTCATTTGATAAGCGGCGATTGGCTTGCTAAATTGAATACGTGACTTCGCATAATTAAGCGCGGTGTTATAGCAAGCCATCATCGAACCAACCACACCCCATGCAATCCCATATCTAGCTTGATTGAGACACATCAATGGAGATTTCAAACCGTCACTTCCCGGTAATATATTTTTCTCCGGAATAAGAACATCTTGAAAGATTAATTCGGAAGTAATGGATGCTTTAAGAGAGTGTTTTCCTTTCATTTCGGGGGCGGTATATCCATCAGTGTCTTTTTCAACTAAAAACCCTTTTACCTCTCCATCTAATTTCGCCCAGACAACTGCAACATCTGCTACTGTACCGTTTGTAATCCACATTTTGGCACCGTTGAGTTTGTAACCGCCTTTCACCTTTTCAGCGTGTGTAATCATTCCGCCTGGATTAGAACCAAAATCAGGTTCAGTTAAACCAAAACAACCGATCTTCTCTCCCGTTGCAAGTTTTGGTAACCAGTAATCTTTTTGTTCCTCACTGCCAAAAGTAAATATCGGATACATCACTAATGATGATTGTACCGAAACAAAACTGCGAATACCGCTGTCGCCTCTCTCCAATTCCTGCATTACTAAGCCGTAACAAACATTGTTCATCTCTGCACAACCATATTTTTGAGGCAGAGTAATACCGAACAATCCGAGTTTGCCAAGTTCACTTACTAGATGATAAGGAAATTTTTCTTCGCTGTAATGTTTTTCTATTATCGGTATGATTTGTTCGTCAACAAATTCACCCACGGTGTTTCGTACCATTATTTCATCTTCCTGAAGAAGACTTTCCATGTTGAAATAATCTACACCGGTGAATTTGCTCATAATATTCTTTCGAAACTTGGTTCTAAAAATAGTAAAAGTGAGTGTGAAAACAATATACGTTATAACTGGAAAAGTTTATTTGTCTTTTTGCTATTTGCTAACGGAAAATTCTTCTAAATAAATATCTGTATTCTTAATTAGATTACGAAAAAATTTCCTCTTCTTCCTCAGGTCCGATATTGCTTAATACCTTTATTATAATATCGGACTGATAACCGCGGGAGGTGAGGAATGAATAAATTTTTGATTTGAGCTTTTTCTTATCCTTTTCTTTCCTTTCAAGGACTACTTTTTTTCTTTTAGCTAATTCCAGGGCCTGCTTATAACTCAAATCAGAATCCACGCTCAGCAATACGTTATCTATAATCTTTCTTTCAATTCCCTTCTTGAATAGCTCCGCTTTCAATTTATTAAGACCGATTTTCTTTTTGACCGATCTTTCTTCCAGATATTCGATCGCGAACTGCTCATCATTGAGCAGAGCAGTTTCAGTGAGATCAGCAAGAACTTTTTCAATAGTTTCTTTCGGAAATTTTTTCTTAATGAGTTTCGTTCTCAATTCGGAAGTCGAGTGAAGCCTTCTTCCCAGTAATCTAAAAGCCGAATCCTTTGTTTTTAAAAAGATACTCTCCGAGACTAATCGTTCGAAGAGTTTCTCATCAATCTTATCATTCTTCCGGAGACCGTTATCAAGCACAGTACGGTAATCGAGAGTAATCGGCTCTCCCTCATCAAAACAAATTAAAACATTACTTCCTTTTCGTTGAAGAGCAGTGATGATCATCTATTATTTTTTCTTGGCTTTTGTTTCCGATTCTTCTTTCTCTTTGACCGGCTTAGGCAGATCTTCCTTTGTCATGCCCAAGGCAATCTTAACATCTTTCTCTAATGAGGCAAATAATATTGGATCTTCCAGCATTTTGGCTTTCAATTGATCTCGCCCCTGATAACGATTTTCTTTATATGTAAACCAGGATCCGCTTTTATTAAGAAGATTCTTCTCTGAGGCAAGATCAATAATCTCTCCGGCTTTGCTAATTCCTTCATTGTAGAGAATATCAAACTCAACTTCTTTGAATGGCGGTGCAACTTTACTCTTCACAATTTTAACTTTCGTTCTGTTTCCAAAAACATTTTGACCATCCTTAAGCGCACCAACTCTTCTGATATCCAAGCGGACGGAAGCATAAAATTTGAGTGCGTTACCTCCTGTTGTTGTTTCCGGATTACCAAACATTACTCCAATTTTACTTCTTAATTGATTTGTAAAGATGACGCATGTTTTAGACTTACTAATAGCGCCAGTCAATTTACGAAGTGCTTGAGACATCAACCGGGCTTGCATAGCCATCTGTGGATCGCCCATATCTCCTTCGATTTCCGAACGCGGAACAAGAGCGGCAACAGAATCAATTACAATTATATCAAGTGCATTGCTGCGTACAAGTGTATCAACAATTTCAAGAGCCTGTTCGCCAAAGTCCGGCTGTGAGAGAAGCAGATTTTTTGTATCCACATTCAATCTCTTTGCGTAATTCAGATCCATTGCATGTTCAGCATCAATAAATGCAGCAAGTCCTCCTGCTTTTTGAGCCTCGGCAATAATATGTAAACACAGTGTAGTTTTGCCGGATGATTCAGGACCATAGATCTCCACGATTCTTCCTCTCGGGACTCCGCCTATACCTAAAGCGTAATCTAATGTGAGTGAGCCTGTAGAAATTGATTCGACAGCATTTATAACACCGTCGCCCAATTTCATTATTGTACCTTTACCGTATGTTTTATCAATACTGGCAATTGTCTCTTCAAGAATTTTCATTCTGGCGTCTTTATCTGCAGCCATTTTTCCTCCGTTAGTTTTTCAAATAAAAATTTTTTAACGATCTATAAACCGATCCGCTCGGTGTTAGCATACTTTCATAAAAAGTGATTTTGTTCGCCTTAAAATCAATATCGGGAAGTTTTACTTCAATCAAAGATACTATTTTTGATACTATTTTTTCGGAATCTTCATGCCCACGAAATCTTAGCAAAGTAATATGTGATTTAAATTCCCGCTTCTCCTTTTCAAATCCAAGTTCTGCAAATGCCGCTTCAATCTCACTAGCTATCTGAATCAATTTTTGATTATTCTTCAAACCAATCCACAGAATTTTAAATTCATTTCTTCTTTTGAATACTCCAAATTCGCTGAAACTTAGATTTAAACTCTCATATCCGCCGATAATCTTTTCAAGAGTCTGTGAATATGCACCGATCAATTCGGAATTAATGTCTCCGAGGAATTTCAATGTGAGATGTAATTTCTCTTTTCCCTCCCACCGCACATCTTCATCTTTGCCAATTTTCTCATCTCTGATTTTAATAATTGTTGTGAGTGAGGCATCGGGTATCTCCAGTGCGATGAACGATCTAATCTTCATTTGAAATTCCAAGCAGATTTTTTCTCAGCATTTCTAGTGCAGCCTGAGATGCACGATCTTTGTTGAGCAGGCGATCGTCTCCAAATTTAAATTCTTTTGCTGTACAAATGCTGGAATCGCAAATACCAATGTAAACTAAACCAACAGGTTTATTTTCAGTACCGCCGGTTGGACCCATTACGCCGGTTGCTGAAAGACCAATATCCGCTCCGCTGATTGCTTTAACACCTTCGGCAAGCTGCCGCGCCACTTCGAGGCTTACGGCACCATTCTTCTGAATTGAATCTTCATTAACGTGAAGCAGTTCAACTTTCGCGGCATTAGAGTATGCAACAATCCCACGTTCGAGGAATTGACTGCTGCCGCTAATGTTTGTAAGGCGACAATTGATCAAACCACCGGTACATGATTCCGCAACAGCTATTTTCAATCCTCGATCTATCAATAATTTTGCTATTACACTTTCAAGTGTATCATCATTTTTACCATATATATATCTGCCAACTTTTGCTCTTATTTTCTGCTCGATCTCGTCCTGTTTGTTGACGGCTTCTTCTTCGGTTGTACATTCAACAGTGATTCTCATCTTCACACCAAACTGATTCGGAAGAAATGCCATCTTGGCACCTTTGAGAAGTTCGTGCATATCACCTAGTCGGTCAAAAAGCATCGACTCCGGAATTCCGGTTGAGAGTAAATTATTAGTAAGAATAAAACTCTTTCTTTCAAGATGCTCTTCTATTTTGGGCAGGACAAAACTTTCCATCATATTTTTCATTTCGTAAGGAACGCCCGGCATAGAAATAAATATTTTTTTCTTCTTCTCGATCCAATAACCGGGTGCGGTACCTTTAGTATTTCGAATCGGTATCGAAATTTTGGGTACAAGCGCCTGACCGCGGTTTGTGTCAGTCAGAACTCTACCACGAGCTTCAAAAAATCTTTTAATATCTCCAAGCACTTCTTCATTTTCAATTAAATCAGTATCAAAAAATTCTACAACGCATTTTCTTGTAACATCATCATGTGTGGGTCCTAGTCCGCCAGTAACAATTACTAAATCATTTTGATCGAAAGCGCGCTTAAATTCTTTGAGAATTACCTGTTCGTCATCCGAGACAACACTGGACGCATTTATCCTAACCTGTAGATTAGTTAATTTCTCACCAATGAACGCTGCATTGGTATTAAGAGTTTGCCCGATTAATATTTCATCTCCGATTGTAATAATATGTGCTTTCATTTTTCTCTGAGTTTATTTTACAAGCATGTTAAAAAAGTAAATTATCAATTGAATAGAGATGAACGAATATATCCCCGCCATAATATCATCAAGCATAACTCCCCAGCCGCCTTTCACATCCTCGAGTTTTCGGGCTGGAAATGGTTTTAGAATATCCATTGCCCTCCAGATTAGAAATGCGAGTATAATCCACCATATTTTCTTTGGAAGAAAAATTAAAGTAATCCACGTCCCAACTACTTCATCAATCGTACATTCTTTAGGATCTTTCCCGTAAAGAGTTTCAAATTTGTCTGCAATTGGAACACCAATCAGGATAAACAAAGAGATCATGAATATCATCACCGCCGGATTTTCAAATCCAGGTACGAGATAAATTATAAGCGCGGCAAGACTTCCCCATGTGCCGGATGCAAATCGAAAATATCCGGTGTAAAACCCGGAGCCGAGGAATTTTTCTAGAAAATTAATTTTCACCCTTGATCAATTTTATTATTAAAAAACGGTTGCTGAAAATATATGTAATCCCCGTGATTACCGTGAACAAAGTGATTAATAACATTGTAATATAAATGGCAACGGGATCCAAAAGAAAGTTTAATAAGTCTTTGTATGCTACTCTTATCCCTTCAAATGATTTTAGAGTGTAAATCAGCAGTAAATAGTAGAGAAAAAACATCTGAATAAACGTTTTTACTTGGGCTGTCCTTGTAGTTGTGAAGGATACTTTACGGTAATCAGCATAAACGCGTATCAAGGTGATCATAAAATCCCGGATAATTATAAGTAGTACCATCCATAAGGGCAATATTCCAACTATCACAAAAGCCATGAAAGCAGTTGAGGTTAATATCTTGTCGGCAAGAGGATCCATAAACTTTCCCCACTCGGTGATATAATTGAATTTACGTGCTAGCCAGCCGTCATACCAATCGGTAATAGCAGCAATTATAAACACAACTGATGAGAGCTGGATAAGCCAAGGTTCACCCGTGAGAAATAATATTAGAAATACCGGAGTGAGAATTATTCTCAATATTGTTAATTGATTTGGGAGAACCATAGTGTGAGTTTTTATTTCCCTTTATAAATCGGAAATTCTTTTTAAGTAATCGAATTCGTAAATGCCTGTGTTATGATTATCCGCCCATTTAATGGCTACGGCATAATTACCTACTATGTTAATACTATTTACCGCCAATTGTTCGGGAGTATATACTTTGATGTAATCGTGATAATGCGTTTCTTCTTGTGAGGTACATATTGCACAAGGACAAAATCTTCTAAGATTAGCAAGTTGAATTTCAGTTTCTGAATCATCATTCCATTTGATATAAAAAATATTATTCTCCTTCACCTTTAGCTGAATGGGAATCATCTTTAAAGAGTTTCCCCTGTAAGTTTGAATAGTGCTTCCTTATACTTTGTACTTGTACTCAGAATAATCTCTTCCGGTAGTGAGGGAGCTGGCGGTTTTTTATTGAATTTTACCGATAGAAGGTAATCGCGCACATATTGTTTATCATAACTGTTTTGAGATATTCCCTTCTGATATTCATTTGATGGCCAGAATCTTGACGAATCTGGAGTAAGCAATTCGTCAATTAAGATTATTTTCCCGTCATAATAACCGAACTCCATCTTAGTATCGGCAATTATAATTCCTTTCGTAAGAGCAAACTCTGCTGCTTTCGAATAAATATTTACCGTAGCCCTCTTAATAAATTCAAATGCATCTTTGCCAATAACCTTAATTGCCTCACCGGCAGAAATATTCTCATCGTGGAGACCAATTTCAGCTTTTGTCGATGGTGTGAATATAGGTTCCGGGAGTTTCTCGGATTCTACTAAACCTTGAGGTAATTCTATACCGCAGACCTTTCCTGTTTTCTGATAGTCGATCAGTCCGGAACCGGTTATATAGCCTCTTACTATGCACTCAATTGGAATAAGCTCGGCTTTCTTAACAAGCATTGAACGATCGCGTAATATTTCTTTGTATGGAAGACATCGCGCAGGGTATTCATCCACATTCACCGAAACGAGGTGGTTCGAAATAATATCTTTCGTATAATCAAACCAAAACTTGGAAATACGGTTTAGTATTTTCCCTTTATCCGGAATTCCCTCATTCATAATTACGTCAAATGCCGAGAGACGGTCGGTTGAGATTATTAAGTAATATTCGCCCACATCATAAACATCGCGCACTTTGCCCTGCTTAAATAGCTTCAGCGTACTAAAATTAGTATATGTGATTGCTGTAGATGGCATTATTCCTCATAGATTTTTGGTGGTGAAATATAAAGAGAGGATGTTCGGGATTCAACAATAAGATATTCATTACTTGGTAACTCGCATTTCAAAACTTCCTGTTTAATAAGCCAGGCCAATCATCTAGCTAAGCCAAATTCTGTGTTTTTTCAGTTCTCTGTCTGTTCTTCTGGCATCTGTTGTTAAAGATCCAAGAAAATCCCAGTATTTCTTACTATGGTTTTTAATCTTCGTATGCGCAAGTTCATGAAGAATCACATAGTCTATTAAATGATCTGGCAGGATCATCAAATGAATGCTAAGATTAATATTATTTTTACCTGAGCAGCTTCCCCACCGGCTTTTTATGTTTTTTATGAAAAGTTCTTTAAATGGAAGACTATGCTTATCTGAGAGATCGTTTAGTCTCTTAGGCAGGTATTCTTTAGCTTCTTCCCTGTATGCATTCTCAATTCCTTTTCTGATTACCTTCTGAATCTCTGATGACTTCGGATCCATTCTGAAAGGATATTTAACAAGTATAAGTCCATTCCTAACGCGTGCAGAAATTTTGCCCTTCTTTGTTGCTTTTAATTCCAATCGATGATTTCTGGTTTGGAATGTAGAATTCTCATGAAAGACAGTATACGATTCTTCATAGCCTCTCATTTTATCAACATGCTTCTCTATCCATTTAATTTTAGAGTGAGCTAATTTTTCACCTTCATAGAATGAAACCCTTTCGGGAATGGTAATCCGAACACCAACGAACGGTTTAACAGTGATGCTCATATACCGTGAGCGGGGACTTTTTCGCAGCAGTATTTCAGTACCGTTTACGTTTATAGTTTTAATCGACATCTCTTCATGAACTCTGAATTCTTTTGAAGACAAATGTAGACAAATAATAAAATAAAAAAGGGATGCTTTCACATCCCTTTCTACTCCCGGCTGGATTTGGTGAATCAAATTTTGAGGAACTCTAATCTAACCTTCCATCTTAACTATATATCCTACTGAAGATCGCAAAACGTTTTACTTTATTATCACCCACCATTCAAAATAAAACGTCAATTATCGACTGTCGTTGAGGTAATGTCATTTGGACTGACCACCATTGTTACCTTTACTGGGGTAGCACCGTCATTACCTTTTTCTGTACCAACAGCAACAAGTGTTACTGATTGAGCGGCTACTGTAGGTGTTACTGCAGCGCTCATATTTGCGGTTGGTGACAAGCTAGCTGGAACAGTCCAGTTAGTAAAGAATTGACCACCGCCACCTAGTGCAATTGGTTTTCTATAGTACTGCTGTGCCATTGCAGCAATGTTTGTTAAATCTGCAATAACTGCATCACGGTTTGACTGTGACGCGCTTGCTGTAAATACGTTAATACCAACTACAACAGCGATACCTACAATGATAACGCCGAGAACGATTAGTAATAATTGTTGTTGACCCATCTGCTTCTCCTTGAGATTGTTATTTGTATTTATTAATACAACTATCAGACCAACAGAAATATGAAGGAGAATTTCTTTGCTACCAGATGCTGAATAAATAATTCTGCCAAATTTCACTTAAATAAAAATATTTGTAATAAATCATCGGAGTGAAAAAAATCAGAACAAAGAAACAAGGTGAAAATGACATGTAAAAAAGAAATTCGAATGGCCAGATATGGTATTGTGTTTCTGGTCTTTTCATTATAAATGAAGAGCATACGTTATGCTAAGTGGGATACGATTTAATAACTGGAGATCAATTATTGCTCGAAAGTGCTAATCTCCAAAGTAGTAACTAATTCAGGTCTGAGATTAGTATAGATAGACACTTGCATAAGAATCGATGACTTAAGAGCATCTTCTAACCTGGTTAATAATTGACATATAAAAACTTCGTGTGATAATAAATTCCAATTGACTACTTGAGATTACTTCATTAGTTTATTATATATATAACGAGGGTAGAATGAAAAAATATTTGCTCTTACTTGCTTTGCTGTTTTTGCAGCCTCTCATTTTATACACACAAAAACTTGCCACAGTGTCTGGAAGATTAATTGATCAAAACGGAAACGGTCTATCAAGCCTGCAACTTAAGCTTTACATCAGTCCTACAGTTTATAATACAACTTCAAATTCAGAAGGCGTTTTCGTTTTTGATAGTGTCACTGATCTTTTAGAAGAAAAACTCCCGATTGGATATGGTGTTACAAATAACTACCCTAATCCTTTTAATCCCCGTACAAGGATTGGAATAGCATTGCCTAATAGTGGTAGGGTTACGATAAATGTTTACAACTTACTAGGTCAAAGAATGGAAAAAGATATTGAAAAATATATGAACGCGGGCAATAGTTATATTGATTTAGAACTGGACGGATTACCAACTGGTTTTTATCTTGCAAAAATAACGTTGGATGGTAAATATGTAGTTACGAAAAAACTTATGCTCATGTATGGTAGCCAGCACCTATCTCCGTTGACGGGAGGTTTTGTTAATTTCATTAATAAAAAAATACTGAAAAACAATTCGATACTTTATACGAAAATAGATAGCCTGGTAGTGACAGGTTTTTCTATAATTAAAAAAGTATTTACGAATCTTCCTAATCTAACAAGTGATGCATTAAATTTAGGCGAACTGATGGTCGAAAGAATTTGTCCAGGTGTACCACAAATAATTTATGCAGGAATAACCTACAATACAGTTTTGATAGGTAACCAATGCTGGCTAAAAGAAAATTTAAATCTCGGAATAATGATACTTGGCAACCAAAACGCGAGCAACAACAGTTTTATCGAAAAGTATTGTTATAACAACGACTCCGTTAATTGTAATGCTTACGGGGGGCTGTACCAATGGAACGAAGCAATGCGATATGTCACAACACCCGGTGCACCAGGGATCTGTCCTACAGGATGGCATATACCAACAAGAGTAGAATTCGAAACATTAGCAAATAGGGTCAACAATAGTGGTAATGCACTGAAGTCTATAGGGCAAGGAATTGGAGGAGGCTCCGGGACAAACACAAGCGGCTTTTCAGCTTTACTGTCAGGTTATCGTGGCAACGATAGTAATTTCTCCTATTTTGGTAACCACACTCGCATTTGGGGTTCTACAGAAGATGGTTCAACGGGTGCGAACTTCATCCACTTGTACTACAATTTAAGCAATATAGGTTTCGGAGTTGGTGGCGACAAGGATTTCGGTTACAGTGTTCGTTGCTTAAAGGATTGATAAAAAGATGCTTCCTTTTGAACAAAATAATAATCACTCTTAACTTAATAAAACTCTATGCAGTTTTCTTTTTGCCAATTTTGAAATGGTTGGATAATCGAATTACGGAAAAATATTTTCTCTCGATGCTTGAATTAAATGAGCAATCACTTGGCTTTGTTCAAAATAAATGACTTTTTCAGTGACGACTACGTAGATGGAGAAGATCTGTCCGAATTATTTTATTGGGCACTTTCGTTGCGAAGGGGAATGATATAGATCAGGTACAGAGATTAAATAAATCAGAGTAGTGGATTATCGAAGATGCAGCTTAAAATTCCTGGTGTTTATATTTACAAAGAAAAACGAAATTCCGAATAAGATCTGAATGGAATAGCCCATGCTAAAACTTATAGCCCCTTGTTCAAAACTCAATGCAAGCGCAAGAACTTTAAATAGGTTTATCACATTGTAAAATATCAATAAACTCAAAAAAATATTTATTTCGTTCTTCTTGATGTATTTATATAATTCTAAAGAGAGCGTAAGAATTATCAAAATGAACACTATACTCGCACAATAGTATAATTGCATCCTTTCATGAAAGAACAATAAGATCAGAATTGTGGAAAGCACCCCTAATACCAAACTATTAATTCTATTTCTTTGCTGTAATAAAAAACCTAATTGAATAACAATGGAAAGCAAAGAATAGTATGTTGTGTGGAATTTAACTAAAGTGTATAATACCATACCAACTGGATCGGACAAAGCTAATACTAAAAAATATCCAAAATAAGGGGTGTACTTTTGTTTAAAAAGTGGCAGAATCCATATTAAACAGGAAATATAAAAGACTATGTAATGAATATTCATTTTCTAATTGATAATTATATCGAGTTCAATTCTAATCACAAAATGGAGGGCATGGTAGTCCATTTTCTAGAGTTACATCACCTGTCGTTAAAGTAAAAACACTTTCTCGTCTTTCAACGTTAACAATTCCTAATGTGCTAAAATATAGTAAATCTTTCACGATCGACTTATTAAACTTATAAAATACATCGGTTGGATTTATATTCACAGCTCCATCAGAGATCAACTGGCCGCTATCAACTTTAATAGCAATTCTTCCATCCTTTATTAAAAACATTACATATTGATTTGTTTGGCTGAGTACATTAGTTAAATCAGTGACAGTTATACTTTTTGATTCTATAACCGGTCCAAATAAAGTATTAGCTTCATTCTTTGAAAATATTTTTCCTATGGTTTGTCCCGACAAATTCAAGGTAGATAAAAAAACAATAATAAAGCTTACTAATAACTGTAATTTCGATTTCATATTTCCTCCTTAATAATTATTTATCACTTTTAAAATAACCGGTTTAGACTTTAAATAGCACAGTAATGCTACTGTAATCGAATACTTAGAAATGGGACAAAAAAAGAAGATTTTAGATTTACGATACCGTAACGTTACGTAGTCTTGTGCTATTTCTTTCAATTATGTGATGATTCAGAGTAATGAATGGCATATTTGATTAACATAGGTAATGATTTGATATTAAGTTTACTCATAATAGAGGACCGGAATGTATCAACTGTTCTTTTCCCCATTTTAAGATTGGATGCTATCTCTTCACTCGATATACCTTTGGCAATTTCTAATAGGATTTCATGCTCTCTAATAGTAAGAGATGTATTGGCATTTTTCCTCCGATTTACTATTTCTTTACTTCTATGCAGAATATGTTCTAGCTCCTCTACATTCTTTCCGAAATAATATGTCCCACCATTAAAGACACTTCTAATAGCATAGACAAATTCATCTTTGATAATTTCTTTGGAGAGTAATCCTTTTCCCCCTATAGAATCAATTTTATAAATGTAGTCTTCACCGGTATACATTGACAAAAATAATATTTTAGCCTCAGGGTGCTTTTGAATTATTTGTTTTGCCGCCACAATACCTGACACGATTGGCATTTCAATATCTGTTAGAACTATATCTGGTTTAACCTTTTCATATTTTTGGATTAACTCTCCTCCATTTTCAACTTCTGCAACAACTATAATATCATCGTAACTTTTTAATATATCAACGAGGCCTTGCCTCAGTATAGTGTGATCGTCTGCTAATAGTACTCTGATTTTTCCCATTTCATTGACCTATAGGCAATTTAATATTAAGCATTGTTGGGTACTTTTTATTTGATAGTATTTCAAACTCACCGCCAAAATTACGTACTCTTTCTCTCATCCTGAACAATCCGATTCCACTGTCATCTGATAGAACTCTATTTTCATAATCTACAGAAATACCAACCCCATTATCAGCTATTTTAAGATCAATTAACGTATCGTCAAAAGATAATGTAACTAAAAACGCCTTGGCTTTAGAGTGTTTCACTATATTACTTAATCCCTCTTGAACACAATTTAAAACGATATGTTTTACAGATTCAGTAAGATTAATCTCGAAATCATCTTCATGATTAATTGTTTCGAGTTTCCCATCTATTTTTGAAGCTTCTGAAATATCATTTACAATTTTCTGCAAGGTGTACACAAGACCCAAATTTTTAACATTCAAGGGGGCAAGTTGATGAGAGATTTCTCTCATTCTTTTTGAGATATAGTCTAAATCTGATTGAATATCCTCTATTTTATATTTATCCAATTGCATTAACTTTAACCTTAGAACTATCATACACTGGCCAAGGTCATCATGAAGTTCCGAGGCAAGTGTTTTCTTCAGTTCTTCAGATTGCCGATCAAGTAGGTTTGTAAGAGTGCGTAGATTGCTTTTATAAAGCTCCAATTGATTTTCGTGTTGCTTCCTTGCGGTTATATCATGCAGATAGATATTAGTAATCCCAAGTTTTTCCACTTTACGAAGGTAGATGTTGAAATACCGATCTTGAATTTGTTGTGTCCATGTTTCGGGTAATAAGTTAATATTTTGAAAATCCCCTGGAAGAAACTCACTGATATTTAAATTTTCCAATTTACTTTTTGAGAATAATCCCCTCGCTGCTTCATTGCTCTGAAGTAATTCCCCTTTTTCATTAATTCTTAAAAGCGGATCAGGGTCTAACTCTGCGAATAGTGCCATTAGTTCTGCTTTTTCAAGAAGATATCGTTGATTCTCAGCTACAAATTTTTGCTGTAGTGGATATACAATTTTTATATATATAACGACAATCAAGAGAATAATAATGACAGATAAAATGAAGGCAAAAAATAACGGATTGTTGAAAGTGAGAAATTGCTCTTTATATACTTCGAGACTATTCATTATTTTATTTTTTTGTACTGTTAATAATATCTATTGATTAATATTTAAATATAGCAAGATTACAAGTAGTTTGTTGAAAGATAAATCAATTTACCCGCTATTCTTATCTATTTATAAATTTTTTAGCAAAATTAACTAATTCCGGAATTGAATCCTTCAAGCCGTAAACTTTAATTGAATCAATGAATGATGTATTTGAGTTATCACATACTATTGTGTTTTCATTTTTATAATACAAAGCTATTACAAACGACTCCTTTTGAGTTCTGAAATAATGGTAATCGGCATTTTTGACTAGGTTAGAAAACCCTTTTGCAGAAGGAGCTTCATTCTTTGTTATAAATGAAAGATAATAGTCATAAGTAAGATTTGACAAATCCTCACTGAAAGACTCTAAATACAAATCCCCAGCTACGCGATTGTTTTCAGAGGCTAAATCACTAAGAAAATCTTGGTTTAGTCTGCTATCAATTTCTTTAGAACCGACACAACCAGAAATGAGAATTACAACTACGAATCCAATTATTCTTTTCATGCTACACTCCATAATATGGGTGTTAGATCTAAATTATTGTGATAAGCCAAATCTCTTCCCGTATCTAAATCAATAGGTGGAATGTCTCTTTCTGTAAGTTCTCCTTGATTATTATAAACGTATTCATAACACTTATTGGCTAGCGGAATAAAAGTATTATAAAATTGTGGTAGACAATCATCAAAAAAATGTATTCGCGGTCTTCGAAGAAAATTATAAGCTCGATCCTTGGGTTTCTCTAGAATCAATAAATCTCTTTGTTTAGCTAATAAATCGTTATAGTCAGAAAAAAGGAAATTGTTAATGAATCCAACAATTCTGTAAATCTTGGGATGTTCGCCTTCTGCAACTCCGAACATTGTATGAAGTCCCTTAATCCATCCACGTATTACTGCAGGTGTATAATCTAAGTGATAGACTTCCAGTATTAGCTTACTGAATAATTCTAAAACCTTGTCAACTTCGGGATAGAAATTTCTATCAAAATTGATTAATTCGTCATGGATATTTGAGTAATTGAGATTAATAGGTCCATTACTTCTCATCGTTAGATGATAAAACAACAAAACATCAAGCTGCATTTCTAAGACTCTGTGAGCGGTCTGGTTTTCATGATAATTCCCGACTTTGTCTCTGACGAAAGGATGGATGATTCCATCGGCAATTATATGAGATGCAAATCCCAGGAAAAAGGAAAACATGAAATTTTTCTCTCTATCAGATAGCTCAACTGATTTTTCCTTTATTTCCCGGAAGGCCATTAATATTAGCATATTTGTCTTTTCGTAATGAAACTTATTGGCAAGATCACTTTGGGTTTTAAAGAATAAATCACTATCAGCTATACTCGCATATGGAAGATCTGGTCCAACTGCTCCAGCTTGTAAAAAATCTCTACCCGATTGTAATACTTTTTTCAGTCTACTGTTGGGTAATATGTTTTGTAAATTTTTCATCAATAAAATATGAGCTATTCCACTTGCCATGTTTATCCTCTTAAGTAATCACATTGTTTTACACTTTTATAGTCATTTTATTTACAGTCGGACATTGATTATGAAAATCATAGCTTAAAAACTTATTCGAACCTATTTAGCTTTTTCGGTAAGTAATTTATAAATCCAATTACTAAGCTTATAAGTAAACAGACCTAACACAACTCCACCATAAAAATCATTAATAGAGATATTAATCGGTAATGAGAGGTCCTTCATCCGAAACATTAAAAGTAAAATGACATACGCACTAATACCACCTTTCAAAAAAATCACAACGGAATTGAAAAGTATTTCTTTAATTCTTTGATTAGTACTTTTTTGCTTGTAATTATAAAAACCAAGCATAACAGTTAACAATAAAGAACCTAAAAAAACAACTACCACTATTGATGAAAAGTTTGGTTCAAGATGGATTTTGTAATCCTTTGCATTTTTTGTTCTCTCTTCACTTCTCACCAAATGTCCTCTGTCATAACCCGAACCAGTATAATCCGAATGAGAGACACGATAGAAATCTGTTGGTAAAGAATTATCAGTTAAAAATCGCCCGTTGTACCTTCCTGCTTTTCCATACCATTTAGCATTCAACCCCCAACTAACCCAATTAGCTACACTGCGAGTATAATTGTAGCTTAGCACATATTGTGACCTGTAGATTAAGAAATCATCACTCGAGTCAGAATCCTTTGGAAGCCCGAGGGAAACATTAATATTTTTGGTTTTATTTGTTTTGGAAAAAAAATGGCAAGAGAAAAAATCAGGAGAATAAGAAGGAAGCAATAAAAGTATTTGTAAGTTTGTTTCCGTAAATAATTCATAGCTTACCTCTTATCATTTATTACTCCCCGAGTTAATACTGTTCGGATAATATATTAGAAAAATATCCCCCCATTTTGGAATTAAATTTACAGGCAAAACGATTTAAGCGCATCAGTAGTGTTACTAAAAAATTAATTGCGTAATAATTAGATCGTACATACGCAAATGCTCTGTGAAAAGTCGTTGAGAGTGACAAAATACGTTTGATAGAGCAATCAGATTGCTTCATTTATAATGAGACCTCACTGGAAAAGGCAGCCCGTGTTGAGCGGCTTGTATACCACACATATAAATATATTAGTAACTCACCTTACGCAAGGTGTCATTCTGAACGCAACGAAGTGGAGTGAAGAATCTCGGAATCGAGCAAAAAAGAAGTTTTTAGATTCTTCCCCCGATAAATCGGGGTCAGAATGACAAATAATAATGTTTTTGCGTAACATCAGTTAGTAATTATTTTTCTTTATCCTTTAATAAAAACATAGATAGATGCTTGCTATAAGTTTTTAATAGATCAGCATGATTTAAGGAAGATAATATTTGAATTAATTCAACATTTTCGTTAAAAGTGTCTTTCATTTCTTTTTGTAATGATTCACTTACATTTTGTTCTTCCATATCAAGCATTATGTTTTGTATCCGTGATGAAGATTTCTGTATGATATCTTGAACGGTATGTATGGTTGCTTGAAATTGTTGAATTTTTTCTCTATTAATCTTTCTATAATGCAGCCTATCTAAGAAAAGGAGCCCGAATGGTATTAATACACCTAAAGGGATTCCCAACCATAAATTGTTATCAAAATATTCAATTGGACGGATTATGAAGAATATATTCAAAAAGAGAATAAAGAATAACAGAGTGGTAAATATTACAGTTGAAGGAGAAATATATTTTATTATGTTCATATAGTAATTCCATTAATCTTTTTGGTGGTATAACGACGTTGCCGCTAACCGGCAGCCAAGAACAGCAATTCCAATTAACCGCAACAACTTTTATTTATAAAAATGTTTCTTAGAACAACCTACACTAAAGAGCAACTATACTTTGTAAACACAACTGTATTATTTTATAAATGCCGCAATGAAAACGCTGTCCGTGTTGAGCGGCTTGTTATATTTTATGTATTTAATCGAAATGAATAATATTTGTTTTTATTAGATGTTGTAAGAAAAAATAAAGATTACTTTTTTGCTTTCACTCCTATTACCCTTTTAGTTGTTTCGAAAGAAGAATGTTTTTTAAAATGACTTATTGCCTCGGAAATGAATTTGTTTTCAATATTCTTATCGTATAGGTTATATGAACTCCAATAGTTAAAAAGAGCTTCATGAGAATTGAACTTTAATTTATTTTCAAAATGAAAAACTTCAATTTCCCCAAATATCTCTGTTGCGATATCCCGACCGGTAATTTCCATAAATAATGCGCCACCAACCGATGATGTATTTTCCACTCCTTTTATTTTATTGTGAAAAGATTTTAGCTCGGCGTTATTGTCTTTGGCCGGCCCGCAAAAGAAAAAGAGACCATCATTCTTTAGCAATTTCCAAATAGTTTTAATAACATCATATGGATTTTGAGAATAATATAATGAAAAAGAACTTAGAGCCCTGTTGAAAGCATTTTCTTCTAAATGATTATTAATATTGTCAAGATCGCAACATAAAAGTTTTATTCTGTTGTTTAATCCTTTTTGTTTTGCTTCAAGTGATAATGAATTTAATGCATCTTGAGAAATATCAACGGACAATACTGTACCGTCCACTCCAATAATTTGGCTCATCGGTATTGATTGTTTGCCGGTACCGCAACCAAGATCGACAATTGAAATGCCTCGGGATAATTCCATGTTTTCAAAAATCCATTCATTAATTTCCTTCGAACCAAATTTCACGTGAGATTGAATCCTTTTTTGCAAAGCGCTCGCGTCGGTATTAAAATCGCCAGTGATAGACATGATTCACTCCCCTATTTTACTTCTATAAATACTTAAGTGTGAAGATAAATTGTTGTCGAATTTAACGATTTCTTCAATAGTTAGGTTTTTTGTTTTATCTTCAAAAAAAGATTGCAACCGGTCATTTGAGGATTGATGGTTGAACCCCCACCAAATCGGATGCACTAATAATTGAAGAGATGGCTTCTTTGGTTTTTCAAGAAATTGAATAGGTGCTCCTTCCCGCCAGATTCCTTTTGAATCTGATAAATACCATTCCATTAATTCAGCGGAATAGGCGTTTATTCTTCCGGCAACAATTAGTGGACCGCGAAGGAATTGCTGCAATGGCCGATGGAAAGAGATTGTTTGCACTTTTTGTGAAATAACGTTTTCCAAAAACTCACAATCATGATCAATTTGTTCTATAACCGAATCATTGATTAATGAATTATTACTTCTTATTTCGGAATTTGCAAAATCAAAGTGAAGACCAACTTCATGTCCCATTTTCAGAATTTCATTCAGTATCGATTTAGCCGAATTATTTTGTAGTGAGTAAAAAGAACAATTTGTCATTACCATATAGCATGATTTTATTTTATTCTCATATTCGATTTGAGCCATAACCAATGCCTTTTCAAGATCGAGGTCAATATCGTGACGTAAAAATATTGTCGGTTTATTATGCTGTTTCCTAAATACTATTGGTGCTTGGGAAAAAAGATATTGATCAAAATTAGTTTTTATAATAAATAAAATCTTTTGGTAATAAGAATAGCTAAAATCAAACGAGTTATTATTCATAAGAGATCAATTCCAGATGGTTTTAATTATATTGTAAAATAAAGTTTATTAACTTTTCAAAGATATTAAAAAAATCGGGTTGACTAAAATTCCAGAAAGATAATCTATTCGATTTCATATTATTACTAAAGATGGTCTTAAAATCTTCTTTTAGTCAACCCGATAAATACTTATTTCATTAATAACATCTTGCCGCTTTTTAATTTATTACCAACCGTAATTTGATAAAAATAAGTACCGCTCGATAAATTTGTCCCGTCAAAAGTTACTGTATAATGTCCTTCCTTTTTATAATCTTTAACTAACGTTTGGAGTTCTTTGCCGAGAACATCGAAAACTTTTATGGTGACAAATCCCGGTTTGGATATTTGGTAGCTAACCATAGTTGTAGGATTAAATGGATTTGGATAATTGTTAATTGTTACATAATCATCTATAATCTTTTCTCCGACACCATTGTTGTTCCCCTGAGAAAATTTATTCAAATATTTTTCTTTAAAACCAGAATAATCTATATACCAATTTCCGCCATCAGTTTTCACACTAAAATCAGCTTTTCCATCACCATTATAATCTCCGGTTATAGGATGTGTATCACTGGAGCCATATTGAAAGTTGAAATCATCCCATCCAGTAAAGCTATTGGAGGCGAAATCAATTTTCCATTCACCGGAATTATTTTTAATACTTAAATCCGCTTTTAGATCACCATCATAATCAGCGGGAACGGGGATATTAGAGGCATCACCATAGCCAGTAACAGTTAAATCCCATCCATTAGCGAAACCATTTGCAGCATAATTTATATACCAGCTTCCCCAATCAGCTTTTACACTCAAATCAGCTTTCCCATCACCATCATAATCAGCAGGAACGGGATGTGCATCTGATCCACCATAATTGTAATAGGTATTATCCCAACTTCCAAAACCATTAGATGCATAATCGATGTACCAGCTACCCCAATCAGCTTTTACACTTAAATCAGCTTTCCCATCGCCATCATAATCAGCAGGAACGGGATGTGCATCTGCCCCACCATAATTATTATATGTGATATTAAAACTGCCAAAACCATCAGACGCATAATCAATTTTCCACTCACCTAAACTATTTTTTATACTGAGGTCTGCTTTGTTATCACCATCGTAATCTGCTGGTACAGGAATACTGTTCGCATCACCATAGCCATAATAGGTAACATCCCAACTTCCAAATCCATTTGAGGCATAATCTATCTTCCACTGACCAGAACTGTTCTTGACGGCTAAATCTGTTTTCCCATCTCCATCATAGTCAGCAGGGACAGGAATATTTGTAGCATCTCCATAAATTGCATTACTGCTTTGCCAATCCCACATTCCTAAACCACAGTCTATTACTTTATAAAGCCTTCCTTCTCCTGGTAATAGATTAGATACTGTGAAATAAGTGAAATTATTTGAAAAAGTTGAACTGACTGAAATATAGTTCCAATTTGGATTTCCTGTTGTCGAAGTAGTATAAATCTTATTACTCAGGTCTCCAGGTAATTCAACTGTGACATTAATTGTGGGAAAAGTATTGCGATATCCTTTGTTTACAACAAGTAAATAGATCACTTTATTTATATCATCATAAAATTCCCCAACCATTGCGCGATTGTCACTTAAATTTGTTACAAAAGGCGAATTTGTTATTCTGGAAGTTGATGGGATAATCTCAAGTGTTGCACCATTCAAATCTTTGAAATCATCTTTATGGTAGGTACCAATACAATGGGACGACATAATCGCCGGTCCAATAACATTCTTAATATAGTTGTTTATTTTTCTTGCACACCAATACTTATACGTTAGGTTAGTATTCCACACCAGTCCAATATTAGCAAGATCCGGGTGATCATAGACAAAGTACATAATGCCTTTAGCCCCATATGCTAAATGAGAATATGCAGAAAACTTCATATATGCGGAATCAACTTGACGTCCTCCATTTTCATTCACATCGACGTAACCCCAAAATGGTATTGCACTACGAGATGAATTCGGTCCAGCTTTCTGTCTGAATAAATCAAAATTATAAAAATAACGAACTGGTGTACTTGTAGACCCAGGAAGCCATGAATTCAAATAGTTATCTATTACTGCAAGCTCAGGTCTTGTATTTGCGCTTGGATTAACTAAGTAGTTATTAAGATATTGTATATAATCTTGCTCAGTATTTATTCCAGTACGTCCTGAATATATTGATATAGCGTAATAAGGCAATAAATTAACAAAAGCTACTTTACCTGGATCATTTGTTTTCAGATAGCCAATCCATGATAAAGCATTATTTAAATCATTTGCGCCATATGCTGGTTCATCTATTATATGATAACCATAGAGTGTATTTCTTAGATTTCGTGGTGAAGTTGGAAGATTTGTTTTGTAGTCGGCAATAACATTTGCGGCAATAGCTGAACTATAAATACCATCTGTTGCGGAACCATCAATCCACCAAGAGTGAGTTAATATCTCACAATGTCGATAATCATTTGAGAAGTATTTTAATCCATATTCAGCTGCTAAATTCATTGCATATGTTTGTCCAATCAAAAAGCTAAGATTTGCATTGGTGTTCGGCCGAGGTCCCCACCAATCAATATGATTATTATTTCCATAACAATATGCTGAGAGTAAATTAAAATAGGCTCTTTTGGCTAATCCAAATGCTAGAGTATCCTGGTCATGAATTCCTGTCAAATAAGGATTTCTAAAAGTTCCAATTATGAATTCACTTTGTTGCCATTGGGAATATAAAACAGAATTATTAGAAAGGTTGAACATAATTAGTAATAATAAGAATAAAATACTGTGTTGCGTTTTCATATTTCCTCCTTGAATTAATAAAATATAACTATCACTTAGGCAGAATTGTTTATTTATCTAAAGAACTTAAATATGCGCTCAGTTCATATCTATATTCTATTTCCTACAGAACTATTTCATTTTTTCACAAAATCTTAAAATGAGGTGTGCAAATCTATTGGTTGCCCCTCATTCACTAATACGGTTTCATACCTGTACCAATATCTTAGAAGAGACATCACGCTTGATTGAATCCAAAATTATAATTAACTATTTGTCAATTAACTCAATACCGTGTTCGGAAAATGTATAATAAAATATCCCCCCTTTGGAAGCTAAAATTTATATGCAAAAAGATAAAAGCGCATCAGTAGCATTACTAAAAAATAAATAATTGTGTAATAATTTAATGGTGCTCATATCATTACTCAGAAGCTGGCTTCGGAAAGTGACATAAATATTCTTGGATAAGTAATACACTCTTTTGACCGTGTAGTTAGAAACGCTTCTTAATCTCTCCTCAAAAAAGAAGCTAACTTTTCTTTTGTCAAATCAGAAAGAGAAATATTCCCACAATACTTCATAAAACTTTTGAAAGTGATTCTAAGGGATAAAGTATGATTCCAACTGTGGACGCTTTCAGAATAGCGAAGAAAATCAAAAAAGAACTTACTTAATGGAATTGGATTGAGCTTCTTATCAATTCGCTCTTTGAGCTCCTCTGAAAACTTTGAGAGGAACTTGAGTGCCTCAGATTTAAATTTTGTCTTAGTAGAAATGCAAGTTAGCTTGCCATTTAACTGAGGGTAGTGAATATAATAGCGGCCATTTGAACGTTTGTAGAGATACATTTTCTGTACTCCTTTCCGTTCTCATAAAACCAAATTTTCATATCAAAATTTTGACTAGGATTTTGACAAAAATTTTCAATTTTCCACTAGTCAAAACCTAGTCAAAAATAAAAGTCGTTGGATTCAGCACAAAAAAAATGCGAAACCGTTAAGATTTCGCATTCTTTTGTGGGCAGAGAGGGAATTGAACCCCCGACACAAGGATTTTCAGTCCTTTGCTCTACCGACTGAGCTATCTGCCCATCAAAAACGCAGCGTAAAAATAATTATTTTCACCATAAAACCAAAAGGTAATTTCATCTTTTAAATATTTTATTGTATTCAGTTGCAATTTTGTTAAGTTAGACCCCGTTAAATTATTGAGATGATGGAAACTGCTGTATTCTTAATTATAAACGCTGCTCTGGTTGGAGCGTTTATTCATCTGACGCGTAAGAAAGATTTTCTCTCCTTCTTATATAATGGCAAATGGATGCTGACATGGCTTGCCATCGGTATTATTACACTGATGGATGAGTTGACATCGATCTATTATGCACCTTCAGAAGCATTACGCTTTATCGGTCTTAAAGCCATTTTTTATATAGCTCTAACATCTGTTCTCATTCGATTCCTTTCAACAAGGATGGTTGAGATTGGCGAGATATTAGAGAAAAATAATATTCGAGGCGGCGGAGTCTATTCATTTGCTTATCTGGTTCTAGGCCCAACTCTATCATTCGTTGCTATTTCATCGATACTAGTTGACTATATTCTCACCGCCACACTATCAACTGTGAGCGCGGTTGAAAACGGAACTTACTTTCTCGGGATGGGACCGGAAATCAAATTTTTTCTGAAGTTTGGAGTTATCGGTTTAATAACTGGTCTGAATATTATAGGCATAAAGGAAAATGCCAAGTTCACTTTCATAATTTTTGTATTTGCTGCTTTTGTTCTAGTTAATTTGATTGTTGGCGGCGCTATAGATATAGATTCAAATACTGTTTCAGTTCTTAATAGCAGTTTTCACTCTTTCACTGGTGATTTCCTGCACAATAATCCACTTGTCGCTTATGAAAATTTAATCATCGGTATTGGCAGTTGTATTCTTGCATACTCCGGAATTGAATCTGTTCTGCAAACGGCGTCGTTAGTGAAAAGCTGGAAAGAAATCCGAAAAGCTTACTTGTTCCTCGCCGTTACCGTTGGAATTGTCACTCCTATTATTGCATTACTCGCACTTTCATCTGGAATAGATCTTTCAAAACATGAGACAGATTTAATACCGGCATTCGCTACTAAAGTTAACGGACATTTCTTTGGAATACTGGTTGGTGTATTGGCTAGTATAACATTGATTATGGCTGTAAATACCGCAATGGTTGCCTCTGCAGAATTAATTGAGAAGGTTGCCGAAAAATACAATTACAGATGGCTAATTCATGTTAACAAGAAACAATCTCTTTACCGGATACATATTGTAAACGCTGCTTTTTATGCGATCATTCTGATTATCACCAGTGGAAGTCAAGCCATTCTTGCAGAAATGTATGCAGTGGGTTTGGTTGCGAGTTTTGTAATCAATACGGGTTCACTGATAAAATACCGGTTCTCAAAAGGAACTAAAGAAATTACATATCATACCTCCAGAGTCGGGACTTTAATTCTCTTCTTCGTTTTATTGAGCACATTGATATATATAATGATTGCCCGACCTTATGGAACAACTCTTTGGTTCTGTATTACATCAATAGTATTATTCCTCGGCATCAAAATATCACGCTACAGAGCACCCGACATCCCAGTTCGTCGGCAGACCAGAAATGTTATGGACATTGTATTCAAGATTACAGAAATTGATAACAAAGAGATAAATATTTTCTTCAGGAGACCCTTGGAGGAAGAGACAGCCGCTGTTGCGAGCAATACCATTTATGTCAGTTTTTATACCCCGCGGGTAGATACCCCTCTTCCATTCAGAGAAAATCATTTTTGGATTGCTATTGAGAGGAGGTTAAACCTGTTTGATATGATCACAAGTGTTCTGAAAACAATCGAGTATGAAATTCCTGCTGCGGAAAAAGATATTCATTTACATTTTGGCTGGCCGTTATCGTCCTGGTTCGACCGACTTTCAACAGGAGTCATGATTCACAACATTATGAAACTGCCACGTGCATTTCCTAATTATCATTTCCATATGGATTACATCAAAAAAAATAAGAGCGCCGATTAGCACTCATTTAATCGATATCAATCAGATATTAATTCTGCCCCGGCACGGAAGTGCTTAAGGTATTAAATCATTCTAGTCACCTAATGTAGCTACCATGATAGCTTTTATTGTATGAAGCCGATTCTCCGCCTCATCAAAAACTATTGAGTGTGAAGATTCAAAAACTTCATCTGTAACTTCCATGGCCTCCAGACCAAACTTCTGAAAGATTTCTTCACCAACCGTAGTTTCTCTGTTATGAAATGCAGGTAGGCAGTGTAAAAATTTTACATTTGGATTGCCTGTATTTTTAATCATATCCATATTAACCTGATAAGGTTTCATAATATTGATTCGCTGTTCCCAAACAGCCTCCGGTTCACCCATTGATACCCAGACATCGGTATATAAGAAATCCGCACCTTTGACACCCTCAACAGGATCATCGGTAAACTCAATCACCGCGCCGGTTTCTGTTGCTATCTCTTTACATTTTTTGACAAGCTCTTCATTCGGCCATAAATTTTTAGGTGCAACTGCTCTGAATTTCATGCCCATCTTTGCAGAACCGACCATCAAAGAATTTCCCATATTGTTTCTTGCATCGCCAAGATAAACTAATGTTACTTCACTCAACTGTTTATCAGTATGTTCCATGATTGTAAGAAAATCCGCTAACACCTGTGTAGGATGAAATTCATCGGTTAGACCATTCCATACCGGTACGCCTGAATGTGCACCAAGTTCTTCAACAATCTCCTGCCCGAATCCTCTGTACTCAATTCCATCATACATTCTGCCGAGAACGCGGGCAGTGTCTTTCATGGACTCCTTCTTTCCCATCTGAGAACCAGACGGTCCTAAGAAAGTAACTCCGGCTCCCTGATCAAGCGCTGCAACTTCAAAAGCGCATCGTGTCCTTGTAGAGTCCTTTGCAAAAAGAAGCACAACATTTTTTCCTTTCAGTCTCTGAGTTTCTGTGCCGGCGTTTTTAGCTGCCTTAAGTTCTTTAGCAAGGTCTAACAAATATTGGATTTCTTTGGGGGTAAAATCGAGAAGTTTTAAGAAATTTCTGTTTTTAAGATTAAAAGCCACTTTACATTTCTCCTTAAAATTATTTACTCAAGTTGACCGCTTGATTTAATAAACCGTTAAAACGTTGAAAAATAAACCGACTTTTCTATTAACACCTCGATTAATCGAGGTGTTAATAAAACAAAAAATAGAATTATTAACTGTTTTAACAGTTTCTGAATACATGGCGGTCAACTTGAGTTATTTAATTATTCTTGTACCGCAATTTTCTTTTTCAATATCCGCTTCACATGTAATTATAGCTTCCTTTCCAGAGGCTTCAACAAATTCAATAGCCGCAAGAATTTTAGGACCCATACTTCCTGCAGGGAATTCTCCTGCATCAAGATACTTCCTGGCTTCCGCTACTGTCAAATGGTCAAGTGCTTTCTGATCCGGTTTATTAAAATTGATGGACACTTTTGGTACATCAGTTATGATATAAAAACGGTCTGCTTTTATTTCTCTTGCAAGAACAGATGAGGCCAAATCTTTGTCAACAACGGCTTCAATTGCTTCCAGATATTTTGTATCTGCATGCCAGTAAACCGGAATGCCTCCGCCGCCAACAGCAATGACAATATGGCCATGCTTTACTAAATCCTGAATTACCTTTTTATTCATTATATCGAGCGGTTTAGGTGAAGCAACAACTTTTCGCCATCCTCTCTTGCGCGGATCCTCTTTGAAAATCCAGTTATTAGCCTTTGCAAGAAGATCGGCTTCTTCTTTAAGATAAAATGGCCCAATCGGTTTTGTAGGATTTTGAAATGCGGGGTCGTTAATATCAACCAGAGTTTCCGTAATTATAGCAACCACATTTCTACGCAGCTTTGTTTTGCTGATCGCATTGCGCATCTGGCGGTCAATCATGTACCCAATTCCCCCCTGGGAATCGGCTACACAAATATCTAACGGCATTTTAGGAATTTTATATTGATTATAACCAGCTTCGTTACGAAGAAGTATATTTCCAACCTGAGGGCCATTACCGTGAGTTATAACAAGATTGTAATTGTTGCGCAATAAACTAATTAACTTTTCGCAAGTATCAAGTGTGTTCTTTTCCTGCTGCTCGATTGTACCAACCTCATTAGAGCGTAAGAGTGCGTTGCCACCAAATGCAACAACAGCAATCTTTTTCATAGAAGACCTTTTGCTTTAAGTACAGACTCACAGGTATTCGCGCCGATTTCTTCCAACTCATACATCACACGGGTTGAAGGTTTGTTGATTTTCAATATCCTGCCAAGATCGATTGGTGTTCCGATAATGACCGAATCGCAATCAGTTTTGTTAATTGTTTCTTCAAGATCTTTTATTTGTTCATCGCCGTAACCCATAGCAGGAAGAAGCACACCAATGTTCGGATATTTTTTAAACGTATCTGATATTGAATTAATTGTGAATGGTCTCGGGTCAACTATTTCTTTAGCATTGTTTCTTTCAGCAGCAACTGTACCGGCACCGTATTTCATTTCACCATGTGTTAATGTTGGACCATCTTCAACTACAAGAACTCGTTTACCGTTTATAAGTTCCGGATGATCAACGGTTAACGGAGAATTTGCATCGATGACAATCGCCTTTGGATTTACTGACTGAATGTTCTTTCTGACAATTTCAATATTTTCTTTTGTAGCGGAATCCATTTTGTTGATAATGACTGCATCCGCCATACGTAACGAAGTATTGCCCGGGTAGTAACGCATTTCATGCCCGGGTCTGTGAGGATCTACAACTGTAAAGGTTACATCTGCATTGTAGAAAGACATATCATTATTTCCACCGTCCCATAAAATTACGTCCGCTTCTTTTTCGGCTTCTCTGAGAATGGCTTCATAATCAACACCAGCATAAATAACTCCTCCGCGCGCTACATGCGGCTCGTACTCTTCTATCTCTTCAATTGTGCACTCATGTTTTCTCAAGTCTTCCAATGTTGCAAAGCGTTGAACTTTTTGTTTTACCAGATCACCGTATGGCATTGGATGACGGATTGCTACAACTTTCTTTCCCGCATCCTGTAAAAGTTTTACAATTCTTCTTGATGTTTGAGATTTACCGCAGCCTGTTCTTACGGCAAGGACAGCAACAACCGGTTTAGTACTTTTAATCATTGTTTCGGCAGCTCCCATTAAACGGAAAGATACTCCCGCTGCGTTAACTAAGGATGCCTTTGACATAACGTATTCGAAAGTTACATCAGAATATGCAAATACTACTTCATCAACTTTGAATTTTTTGATAAGATCCAAAAGCTCTGTTTCTTCATAAATTTTAATACCTTCTGGATATAATTTACCGGCTAATGCCGCAGGATAGCTTCTGCCAAAAATATTTGGAATCTGTGTGGCTGTAAAGGCAACTACGTTGTAATTCTCATTATCTCTAAAAACTACATTGAAGTTATGGAAATCGCGCCCTGCTGCACCCATGATAAGGACGTTTCTAGGAGACATATTTTACCTCTTTTTGTGATTTATTCAACTGTGACACTCTTAGCTAAGTTACGTGGCTGATCAACATTCAATCCCTTCTTAACAGCTATGTGATAGGCTATCAATTGCAATGGTATAACTGTAAGAAGCGGCGTTAACATATTATGTGTTTTAGGTACTTTAATTACATGATCGACCATATTTTCAATCTGATCATCACCTTCATTAATTATAGCTAGTATTCTACCTTTTCTTGCTCTTACTTCTTGAATATTGCTGATTACTTTATCATAAACAGAATCTTTTGTTGCAATGAATACTACCGGCATGTCATCATCAATTAAAGCTATCGGTCCATGTTTCATTTCGGCAGCCGGATATCCTTCTGCATGGATATAAGATATTTCTTTTAATTTCAAAGCCCCCTCGAGTGCTACCGGGAAATTATATCCTCTGCCGAGATACAAGAAATTTTTTGAGTTTTTATATTGCTCTGCAATTTCTTCGATAGAATCGTTGAGCTTCAATATCTGCGCAATTTTTTCCGGCAATAGTTTCATTTGAGTAATAATTTCTTGCCCTTCAGGAAGACTTAAATTTTTTCTTCTTGCTAATAAAAGTGTGATTAAAGCAAGTACTGAAATCTGAGCAGTGAATGCTTTTGTTGATGCAACTCCAATTTCTGGTCCGGCATGGATATAAACACCGGCATCACTTTCACGTGCTATTGAACTTCCAACAACATTACAGATGCCAATGCAAAGCGCACCCTTCTTTTTAGCTTCTTTCATTGCAGCCAAGGTATCGGCTGTTTCACCGCTTTGTGAAATAAAAAATACCGTATCATTTTTATCAATAATCGGGTGGCGGTATCGAAACTCGGATGCATATTCAACTTCTACAGGAATTCCGGCATATTGTTCGAGCATATATTCGGCTACAAGTCCGGCATGCCAGGATGTCCCGCATGCAGTTATGATTATTCTGTTGGAATTAATTATCCTCTCTTCAAATCCTTGTAGCCCGCCAAGCTTCGAAATACCCTCATCATATACCAGCCTTCCCCTCATGGAATTAAATACTGAATCCGGTTGATCCATGATCTCTTTCAGCATGAAATGCGGAAAACCGCCTTTTGTTATCTCATCAATACCCACTTCAACCTGAAAAATTTCTTTTATTATAGTTTCGTCTGCAATTGTTTTTGTTGTAAAATGATCCTTGTAGATTTCAGCAATCTCGCCATCTTCTAAATATACAACCTGTTTAGTATGTGCAATGAGGGCATTCACATCCGAAGCAACAAAATTTTCATTATCTCCTATGCCCAATACTAGAGGCGAACCTTTGCGCGCAGCAATAATTTTGTCACTTTCACCTTTATAGATAACACAGATTCCGTAAGTGCCTTCCACTTCATTAAGCGCATATCGCACAGCTTGAAATAGTGAGTGCTTGAGTTTTAAATAGTGATCAATTAGATGGGCAAGAACCTCAGTATCAGTTTCACTAATGAATTCGTATCCTTCTTTGGCCAATCCTTTTTGAAGAGATAAATAGTTTTCAATAATTCCGTTATGGATTAGAAAGAGTGTTTTCTCTTTATTCAGATGAGGATGAGCATTAATTGTGCTTGGTTCACCGTGCGTGGCCCAGCGAGTATGACCAATTCCCAAATTTGACTTTATATGTTGCGCATAAACTAATTTTTCTAATTCAGAAACTTTTCCTTTAGTTTTTATAACTTCACATCCATCACCATTTATAATTCCAATGCCGGCGGAATCATAACCGCGGTACTCCAATCTTTTCAATCCTTCGATTAAGATCGGAACACAATTTTTATCTCCTATATATCCAACTATTCCACACATAGAATACTCCTGTTAATTTTAAACTGGTTTTGGGAAAAAATATAAGAATGATTAGTGATCCGGACAAGGGCGTAAAAAAAGCTTTACGAGCTTTCTATAGCAAAAATTTTCGTAGGAGGATAAATAATTTATTTTCATTAACGAATAATCACTTAATTCTGAAAATTTACATTAACAATTTGAGAAAAATAAAGTGCATTATCAACATAACCTTCGCTCAGTTCTCTTTGAATATCGGAAATTGAATCTTATAACTCTGAGTAGTATATTTGCACGCAGAATGTTAGTAGTAATTAACTTTCGTATTAAAAGATGCACCCGTAGCTTAATTGGATAGAGCACTTGACTACGGATCAAGAGGTTCGGGGTTCGAATCCCTGCGGGTGTACAAAAGTTAATGGTTGATGGAAGATGTATGAAGGTTGATGGAAAATTGGTTGTTTTACATCTTCCATTACCCATCAATCATTATACATATATTTGCGCCCGTAGCTCAACTGGATAGAGCATCAGACTTCGGATCTGAGGGTTGAGGGTTCGAATCCTTCCGGGCGTACAAAAATAATGTATAATGAATAATGTAGAATTTTAGATTACTGATTTTTTCATTATACACTTTGAATTTTACATTAAACATTTCACCAATGATCTTTCCCGAACACGTTTATAAATTTATGTATGCCGCTCTTCAAGAGGCAGAAAAAGCACTGGAAGCTAATGAGGTTCCAATTGGTGCTGTAGTTGTTCACGAAAACAGAATCATTGGACGGGGATTCAATCAGACCGAAATGTTAAACGACGCAACAGCTCATGCCGAAATGTTGGCTATTACTGCTGCTTCGAATAACCTCGCTTCTAAATTTCTAGATGAATGCGATCTTTACGTTACTGTGGAACCTTGTGTGATGTGCAGCGGTGCAATTTTACTCTCAAGAATCAGAAATCTTTACTTTGCCACTTTTGAGCCTAAATTTGGCGCCTGTGGATCACTTTTCAACATTGTTGAGAGTGGTAAGTACAACCATAAACCTTCGGTATATTCTGGTATTTATTCTGAAGAATCGAAAACTCTGCTTGAAAAATTCTTTCAATCGAAAAGAATTACGCCAAAGTAACAACTTCATTGGCATCTTTTGGCAAATCTGTTTAATTTTCTTTTAGTAATAAATTACAATGATTCCCTCATAAAACTCAATTACTATGCAAATCATCATTTTCGGTTCACCCGGTGTTGGTAAAGGAACACAAGCAAAAATTCTGGCAAATAAATTGGGTATCGCACATATTTCCACCGGTGATATATTGCGTGAGGCAATAAAAAAAGAGACCGATCTTGGTAAAAAGGCAAGAGAAATTGTTGAATCCGGCAGACTTGTTCCTGATGAAATCATGGCGGGAATGATTAAAAATGTACTGCTGGATGACAGGTGTAAAAATGGTTTTATTCTTGACGGTTTTCCAAGAACAATCCAACAAGCTCATATTCTGACTAACATTTTTTCTGAACTGAATTACAATAAACCGACCCTCATTAAACTTGATGCGAAAGATGAAATTATAATCTCCCGGTTAAGCAACCGGCTCGTTTGCAGCAAATGCGGCAATATTATAGTGAATACAGATTACGTCGAAAACTTCTGCTGCCCTGTTTGTAAATCGCAGAACAGTTACTATAAGAGAAAAGACGACAACGAAGAAGTTATTAGAAAAAGATTAGAAGTGTACCACGAGACCACTGCACCAGTGTTCGACTACTATCAAGATAAAGCATATATTATTGAAATTGACGGTGCACAGGAGATAGAGTTTGTTGCGAACAATATTTTAGAAAAGGTAAAAAAAATTAATCGCTTTCCCCTTTCTTCTTGATTAATACCTTGACCGCTTTTCCACTATCCAATTTGATAATCTTTGCATCAAATCTCCTAACCAATTCATAATTATGAGTCGCAAAGATTACTGAAGTCCCGCGAGAATTAATTTTTTTAAGGATTGCTAATATTTCTTCGGAGGTCTCAGGATCTAAATTCCCCGTTGGCTCATCAGCAAGTATCAAAAACGGATCATTAATCATCGCTCTGGCAATTGCAACTCTTTGCTTTTCACCGCCGGAAAGTTGATGAGGCATGTTCTTCTGTTTATGTGCAAGACCGACTTCCGAAAGAGCATTCATAACTTTTTTCTTTATTGCTCTGGACGGATTACCAGTTACCTGCAATACAAATGCTAAATTATCATATACATTCCTGTCCGCAAGAAGCTGAAAATCCTGAAAAACCATTCCAACTTTTCTGCGAAGAAATGGTAAATCTTTTTCCTGAATCGTTTCGGATGAATATTCGCCGACTTCGACATAACCAGAATCAGGTAACAGATCCATGAAGATCATCCTGAGTAAGGTAGTTTTTCCAACACCGCTCTTGCCAATCAGGAATACAAACTCTCCCTGCTCAACCTCCAGATTCAGATCGGAGAAAACCGGTTGATTCTTATAGTTAAAGTCAACTGAGTTAAATGTTAGCATGATTTTTCTTCTTTAGTATAAATTGAGCTCGTTCTGTTTCAGCATCGGCATTCTTAAAAGTAAACGCCTTGTAGCATTTGTGCACATAAAATCTTGATCTGTCTATAAAATCAAAATATTCTTCAAAACGGTAAATTTTCTGTTTGTGAATTTCCTCAACCTTTTTGCCATCGGCAAGCGTTATATCAAAATGGTTATAATGTATTCGCGTTGTTCGATTGTAAAAACTTCTCTGCTGAAAAGTAATTCCGTCAATTTTTCCTCTCCGGTTAAGATACTTTTCAAATTTCTTGCTATTGTTTTCCAAACTTACATCGAAGGCAAGAATTCCATCATCAACTATGCACCCTTCAGCGCTATTAAGATAACTAATAAATTTTTCTTTAGTATGAAGATAGTTCACGCTGTCAAATGTAGAGAAAATGAAATCGAATCTCTTCTTGAAAGGAAGCCGTACCATATCGCAGCATATTTTGGGAACTGCGCCATCTTTATTTTTTTTAAGCATGGCGTAAGATATGTCGGATGAAACGATTTTCATCTTAGTACAAAGCAGGCTCGCAATAGCTCCTGTCCCTCCTGCCAGTTCTAAAACTGATAGATTTTTTTTCTTTACTTCCCTGCTTATTTCTAATATATAATCGGCCCACTCTTTATAATCAATTGAACGCATCATGTGTGCATATATTTCGGCAATGGCGGAATAAGTTTTAACGGGCACGCTTGTTTTCTCTCCGCTTGTGAATTATGATTTCAGCCCACTTTACTGCCTCAATCATACTTGATGAATCGGCAATTCCTTTTCCTGCAATATCGAACGCTGTACCGTGATCTGGAGATGTACGAACGATCGGAAGCCCAGAGCTATAATTCACGCCGGTATTGAAGTTCATCATTTTGAACGGAATTAATACCTGATCGTGGTACATCCCAAGAACAGCATCATATGTTTTATGTAACTGGTTGGCAAAGAAAGCATCCGGTACAAACGGTCCTTCAACAATACTATTTTTAAATGAATTGATGGCCGGTTTGATAAATTCGATTTCTTCACGTCCAATTTGTCCATTTTCCCCGGCATGAGGATTTAACCCAAGCACTGCAATCTTTGGATTAATAATTCCAAAATCTTTTTCCAACGATTGGATCAATACTTTTAATGATGTCCTGATTCGCTTCCCCGTTAATAATTTACTAACATTTTTGATCGGTTCATGAATTGTTGCGAGCGAACAAATGAATTGATCGGAAAGAAACATCATCAAAAATTCTTTTGACTTGGTTAGATTTGCCAGAAGTTCTGTTTGTCCGGGGTATTTTATACCAGCCATTTTGAAGGACGTCTTAGATATGGGTGCTGTTATCAATGAGTCAGCATTTTTTGATAACACTAATTCGGCTGCTTTTTTAAGAGCGGCGAATGATGCTTTGCCGGAATCTTTAGTCGATTTGCCGATTGACTGCTTGAAATTACCAATATCAACGACGGTTATGTATTCCGGGTTCTTCTCAATCGGATTGTTACTTTTAATTATTTTGTAGCTGAATGATGAATTCGATTTAGATTTGGCATCCTCAAAAACATTAGCCGGACAGAATAAAACAATATTTCTTTCAGCAGGATTATAAATTTTATTGATTGTTTTGAAGCAGATTTCTGGACCGATGCCGTTTATATCACCACATGTAAATGCGAGCGTTATCATTTTGAGCGGTCGTTCATCGGATTAACTGTTCATGCTCATCATAAATTCTTTGTTGTTTTTGGTTCCCTTCATTTTATCAAGCAGGAATTCCATTGCTTCAGTAGAATCAAAATCAGAAATAATTTTCCTAAGTATCCATACTTTATTTAATTCATCTTCTTTGAAGAGTAATTCCTCTTTTCTTGTACTTGATTTGAGAACATCAATCGCAGGGAATATTCTTCTGTCAGACAGATTTCTGTCGAGAACAAGTTCCATATTACCCGTACCCTTGAATTCCTCAAAAATAACTTCATCCATACGGCTGCCTGTATCAACCAAAGCGGTCGCAATGATCGTTAAACTTCCGCCGTCTTCTGTATTACGCGCAGCACCGAAAAATCTTTTTGGTTTGTGCAGAGCATTTGCATCCACACCACCGGAAAGAATTCTTCCACTATGAGGAATGACAGTGTTATGGGCTCTTGCAAGACGTGTAATAGAATCAAGAAGAATTACCACATCATCACCGGCTTCCACCATACGTTTAGCTTTCTCAATAACCATGTTTGCAACCTGAACGTGACGATCGGCCGGTTCATCAAATGTAGAGCTTATTACCTCAGCCTGAACGGAACGCTGCATATCGGTTACTTCTTCGGGACGTTCATCAATTAATAACATAATAATTTTGACTTCAGGATGATTACGCGAAATTGAGTTTGCCATTTTCTGCAGGATAACTGTTTTGCCTGCTTTTGGAGGTGATACAATCAATCCTCTCTGCCCCTTACCAATTGGAGAAAGCAGATCAATTATACGCATAGAATATTCACCGGGCGCTGACTCTAATTTTAACCTCTTGGTCGGATAAAGTGGTGTCAGGTTATCGAACAATGTACGCTCGCGAATTGCTTCCGGGTCTTTACCGTTTACAGCCTCGACACGAAGCAGGGCGAAGAAACGTTCACCCTCTTTTGGTGGACGCACCTGTCCGCTAACATAATCACCTGTTCTTAAACTGAACCGCTTAATCTGTGAAGGTGATACATATATATCATCCGGCGATGGTAGATAGTTATAATCTGCGGAGCGAAGAAAACCATAACCATCGGCTAAAACTTCAAGTACACCTTTAGAGAATGTTAAACCGTCTTTTTGAGATTGTGCTTCGAGAATTTTGAAGATGAGTTCTTGTTTGCGAAGATCGCTGTATCCTGCTATAGTAAAATCTTTAGCAATCTTGTAGAGATCTACAATCTTTTTTGATTGCAGTTCTGAAATATCCATTGGCATGAGAGAGTCCTATTACTTATGAGAAATTTTTGATTTTCAATAAAGGCTAATAATTTTGAGGAATTTATGATAATTAGTTATTGTGAATTATTATTATTGTTGAAGACTATTGAGGCACGGCTGAAATTTAGTCTCCCTTTAGCACTTTGTCAAGCCTTTTCCTTAAACATTCTTGATTTTATTTCCCCAAGTAAATACATACTCCCAAGTACAACCAGGCAATAATCCGGAGAATTTCCAAAGAATCCATTAACAAATGAAGCCGGATCGAGGAGTGAATTAACCTCTATTCCCGCCGATGAGGCTATTGTTTGCAACTCTTCGGTTGTTGCGGAACGGTCAATATCAATTTTTGTCATGTAGATAGTGTCAAAATAAGGATTGAGAGCCGAGAGCATCTCAGCAATTGATTTGTCCCTCATTGCACCAAATATTAATACCCTTTCTGAGTAAGATTTATATTCTTTAGAAAATTCCTCTATAAAAGAAGTGACACCCTCAAGGTTATGTGCTGAGTCGAAGATTATCTTCGGGTTAGCATTGACTATTTCGTATCTGCCCTCGATGCCGGTGTTATTTATAACATTCTTTATTCCGTTTGAATATACTAAACCACTTTTCAAACTCAGGCATTCATCCACTGTCTTGATGGCTAATGCAGCGTTTAAAAGTTGGTGATCACCTTGAAGAGGAGTTGAATACAATGAAAACATTTTTTCTTTGTACGCAATTACAACTCTTTCCTTTTCCATCTTTAAATAATCATCAATAGGAAAATATTTACTCCCACATTGGAAAGTTGTTTCTTCAAATACTTTTTTGGCTTCCACCGGAACTCGCCCGGTTAAGACAATTGAATTTGATTTGATAATACCGGCTTTTTCTGCTGCAATTTTTTCGATCGTGTTACCCAAATGCTGTGTATGTTCTAGACTAATAGATGTTATAACTGATGCAATTGGCTGAATAACATTTGTAGCATCCAATCTTCCGCCCAGTCCGGTTTCTATGACGGCATAATCTACTTTCTGTTCTTCAAAATATTTGAAAGCGAGTGCCGTAGTAAGTTCAAAAAATGTAGGACTATTCTTTTCGATGTAATCTTCAAGATTCGCAATGAATGACGCGACATACTCATCATCAATCATCTTACCGTTTATTCGTATCCTTTCGTTGTAAATTCTGAAATGAGGTGAAGTGTAAAGTCCGACTTTGTAACCGGCTTCCATCAAAATACTCGCAATGAATGATGCGGTACTTCCCTTTCCGTTCGATCCGGCAATGTGAAATATTCTCAATTTTTTATGCGGATTTCCAAGTTGATCGAGCAGGCTAAGAATGTTATCAAGGCCTAACTTTATTCCAAATTGGTGAAGTGAAAATAGCTTATCAAGTGCAGATTGAATATTCATAGTTAAATCTGATATGAACCTGTTATCTCGGAGATACTTTTCATTTCGTTTTTTTCGCAGAACAAGATCAACCCATTAAGAATTTCAATACCGGCTGCTGGATTTATAAAATTAACCGTCCCGATTTGAAATGCCGTGGCACCTACAATCATCATTTCAATTGCATCCTTCCAATTCATTATCCCGCCGATTCCGACTATAGGTATATCCGTATTTCGTTTTATCTCCAGAACTTTTGCCAACGCAACTGGTTTGATTGCAGGGCCGGATAGACCACCAGTAATATTTTTTATTTTTGGTTTTCTTGTATAGATATCAAAGGATGTCCCGACCAAAGTGTTAATCGCAGAAACAGCGTTCCCGCCATTCTCTTTAACAACTCTCGCAAAGTCGGATATCCGGGAGACATTCGGAGAGAGTTTTATAATGATTGGTTTCTTTGTAGCGTTTCTGACCTTATCGGTTATCCTACCAACAGCATTTAAATCATTCCCAAATTCAAGTCCGCCCTCTTTTACATTCGGACAAGAAACATTTATCTCAAATGCTTTGATAGTTTCCTCACCTGTCAATATGTGAACACACTCTACATATTCCTCCACTGAACTAGCGGCGATATTGCATATTAGCGCTGTGTCATATTGCTTTAAGAATGGAATTTTCTCTTTTACAAATTCTTCGACACCCACATTTGCCAATCCAATAGCATTTAACATCCCCGAGGGAGTCTCGACAATTCTCTGAGGTGGATTTCCCTTACGCGGTTTTAGGGAAAGTGATTTAGTAACAATGCCCCCAATTTTATTAAGGTCTGTGAACTCCGCAATCTCATGCCCATAACCAACTGTTCCCGAAGCTAGAAGAACCGGATTTTTTAATTTCAATCCGCCGACATTAACAGATAGATCTATATGGTTCATAGTTTCACCGTGTTTGCATTGAACACCGGACCATCTTTACAAACAAGCAGATATGATTCCCCGTTAGCAGAATCTACAGGACATCCCTGACAAATTCCAAAACCGCAAGCCATTGCGCACTCAACCGATATCTGACAATCATAATTATTCTCAATAGTATACTTCTGAAGAGCTTTTAGCATCGGGTTGGGACCACACGCAAATATTCTAAAACTCTTTTTTGAAATGTTCGCCATTTCTTCCTTAAGAAGATCAATCACCGTCCCTTTAAATCCTTCTGAACCATCATCAGTGGCGATAGCAATATTTTTCAATCCATAAGTAACAATGTTTTTAGCAGATCTTCCGCCAACAAGACAGATAATATTTTTATCCTCAGTAAAATTTTTTATTAGAAATGGGAATGGAGCTGCACCGAGTCCCCCGGCAATTATTAAGGCAGTATCATATTCACTATCATAGATAAAACCTTTTCCAAGAGGTCCGAGCAATTCAATAGTATCACCATTCTTTTTTGATGATAGTAATTTAGTCCCTTCGCCATGAATATCGAAGAGAAAGAAAAGATAATCACCTTCAATATTACATACGCTAAAGGGCCTTCTTAAAAGCGGAAAGTCGGTTTCGGATACCTTGATATTACAAAATTGTCCGGGTTTTGCCGTATAAGCTATTGCCGGTGAAAATACTTTCATCAGGAATATTTCGTTCGATATTTTTTCGACGGATTCTACAAAAGCTTTTTCAATATACAATTGTGATTCTCAATTTGTGAAATGAAATTAGAGTTTCTGCAAAATAGCAATTTTATTCTTTTGTCATTTCGATTCGGCGCAAGCCGGAGAGAAATCTTTCTTTTAATAATACACCTTACGCTAGAATTGAAGAAAAGCTATTTTCTACGTGGTTCTCTGTGCCTGCTCAGTGTTTCTCTGTGTTATTTGTTGGTCTTTATTACACAGAGTGCCACCGAGAAGTCGCAGAGTTACACGGAGATAAAATTTTTGAGTAACGTGAGTTAATAAGATTTCTCAGTCGCTATGCTTCTACGAAGTGACAATTCCGTTTTTTTTGATGTTTCTACTTCTTCGAAAATTTCTCTTCTATCGCCTTAATTTTATCAAGCCGCTTCTGATGGCGGTCACCAAGAAATTTGGAGGAGAGCCATACATCAGCAATTGATTTTATAGTTTCTTCACCCAAAGCACGGGCGCCGACAACAAGAATATTTGCATCATTGTGCTCTCTTGAACTTTTTGCGGTAAATTCATTGTAACATGTCGCCGCACGGATACCTGGAATTTTATTCGCTGTAATTGCTGATGGAATTCCTGTTGCGTCAATAATAATTCCGAATTTTACTTCTCCAATTACAACGCTGTTGGCTACTTTATAAGCAATATCGGGATAATCTACCGCATCTTCGGTAAAAGCACCTATATCAATCAGTTCAAAGCCTTTCTGTTTCAGGTAATCATGCAGAATCTTTTTCATCTTAACGCCGGTATGGTCAGATCCGATACAAATTTTCATTTGTGCATTAGCATCAACCGAAGATGAACCTGATTCTTCTGTGACGATTTTAATTCCGGAATGATGAATTCGATCCTTTGCAAGCGGAGTTAATACTGCGCCTTTTTGAATGACAATTTCTCTGCCACCGCTCTTGAGCACTTTTAGAATATCAGCTTCGGTAATTAGCTTTTTCAACATTCCGGATTAATCCTTTTAGACTAGTTCGTTCCGCTTATTCATTTTAAGATGATCAACAACTTGCCGTACATCCTGTGCGTTATTTCTGTGACAAATCAGTAAAGATTCGTTTGTGTTAATAATAATCAGATTTTCAACACCAATGACTGCTGTAAATTTTCTTGGAGAGAAAAGATACGACCCGAAAGTTTTCTCAGTATAAACATCGCCGATAACTACATTGCCGTCATCATCCTTGTTCGAAATTTCATAAACTGCTTCCCAATTTCCAACATCATTCCAATAAAAATCGGCTTTAGTAAGAAATACTTTATCAGATTTTTCCATCACACCATAATCAATTGATATACTTTTTAATTGCCCGTAAATATGAACTACCTGTTTTTCAAATTCCGATGTTCCTACCGCTTCGGAAATTTTATCGAGTCCATCGGAAAGATCCGGAAGATATTTTTTCATTTCCTTAAGAATCGCATCAACCCGCCAAATGAATATTCCTGAATTCCACAAAAAATCTCCGGCCTTAAGAAACTGCTGAGCTGTTTCAATGTTCGGCTTCTCTGCAAAAGTAAGAACTTTATGGATGTTCTGACCGACTTCGGTTTCATCAAATTGGATATAACCATAACCGGTTTCAGGACGGGTTGGAGTAACACCTATCGTTACAAGTCCTTTATTTTTATCTGCGAATTCCGCTGCTTTCAAGAGGCACTTCCGGAATTCCTCATCATCTTTTATCAGATGATCAGCCGGCAGTGTTATCATAACAGCATCTTCGTTTTTACTTTTGATAACTACAGCGGCCAGACCGATACAAGCAGCAGTATTTTTCCCAAACGGTTCATCAATAATATTTGCTTCAGGAACTTGCGGCAACTGTTCTTTCACACGCATCTTCTGAATTTTATTCGTTACAACATAAATATGATCATTTGCTACTAAACCTTCAAGACGTTTTACTGTATCTTGAATCATTGTATTTTCACCAACAATACGGATTAATTGTTTGGGTTTCTTTTCTTTACTTCTGGGCCAGAATCTTGATCCAACACCGCCGGCCATTATTACTGCATATAACTCCATTTATCTTTCCTTTTGATTAGCAAGAATAGTTCTACCAAAATTTTCAGCACGGTTGAGGTAACTGGTAATATCAACTTCCTTACCTCTCACTACCGCAACAATAACAATTAAACAAGCTCTTAAGGATTCAACCACGTTTGGACTTGCCGCAATTTTTTTCTTGTCGATAAGTTCTAATCCTCGTGCAAATATCGTATGCATATTGGATAAAATTTCAAATCCAATTTTCTTTGAGAGCTCGGCATTCTCAGTCATTTTTCTTATATGGCCTTTAATCTCATTTTCCGTGAATTCATATTTCATCACACGATTCAGGAATGAATCAAGTTCTTTAACAGGTCTTAAAACTTTATCCTCATAATTTTCAAAATCAAGCGCAGTATCTTTATTAAGTTCTTCAAAAATTATCGCCTCACGTAATTCATCAGCATGAGATCTTCTGGGTAGTTCTATTTCCGGTGTAATTTGAATTGACTGTTCTTTGATACTCTCAGATGAATTCGGTATGCTCGCAGCTTGTTTAATGTTAGGAATGCTTTCCTCGCGTTTAAGAAAAACGTTCCTTGCGGCATTGGGGGTCAGAACATCAAGCATCACGTTCATCTCGCTCACGAGGCTGTAACTGTGTTCTTTGAACCTCTCCGAGAGTTTTGCGAAATCAAACTTACCGGTTTCAAGGAATGAATGAATCTCACCCAATTTGATTCCAAGTTTTGAAAGCTCGGTAATCTTCTTAAAATTTTTTATTTCTTCGGAAAGACTTTCAGTAGAGTTCAACCGTTCACGGATGAGTGCAACAGTTTCAATCTTCTCCGAGCTAAGCCGGAGATTATTAGCAGCTGCCACTATGCATTGAATTATATATTGCTTTGCGAGGTCCAATCTTCCAAGAGAATATTTGCGAGTGAAATTTAATGAATTTTAACGACTTATTTCAGCGTGATTAAGCAAGCCAATGAAAAGGTGAAGAATGACTTTCACCTTTTCAATTTTCTAATAATCTGAAAAGCAACCTCAAATTAATTACTCCCCATGTTTGGTCCTAAATCCTTTCATCATCCAGCCGCGGGCTAGAAACAAACCGAGAGGGCTTATTATAGCTATGAATCCATAAACTAACCACATAAATTCAGTATTCATCTGCGCAGGCGGAGTGTCCGATGGGCAATAATTCATCAGGAACCAACCGGAATAAAGACTCGTAACCACTTTTGTCATGAACCAGGGGAACTGCCCAATACCCATGTAGATACCGGTCATATTCTTAGGTGCAATTTCAGCTACCCATTGTAAGAATCTCGGCTGCCACATGGCCTCGCCAATCGTCATGATAAAAAGATAGGCCAGAAGATTCGGCATTGTGGGTCCAAGCGCCAGAATAAAAGTTGGTGCTGCCATGACAAACGTTCCTACGATCATCATTGAATATGTGTTTTTCTTCACGGTTAGTGCGGCAACCATTGGTGTTAAAACAAAAATTAAAATCGGATTAAGATTCACAAAAAATTCGAAATTAGACTGGACAAATCCATCAAATGCTCTACTTGTATAAAGCGGTATTGTCAGCCAGTTGTGGGCAAATAATGTTTGAACCGGAATAAGAATGAAGATAAAATATAAGAAGCGGCGATCCTTCAGAGGAAAATTCTTCATATAGAATTTCAATTTTTCTTTTGATGTCATTTTTGATAATTCATCATCATCCTCTTGGCTTGAATCTTTTTCTTTACTTGCATCAGCAATTGCTTTCTCAACAGCTTTCTTCGTCATTAAGAAATATACTACAGCAATACCAACAACTGTTAGAACAACATAAACCCAAAATACTCCGAGTATGCTTGAGGATTTTCTGACCGGAGGAGAAATTAATCCCGGTAAAAATCCACCAAGATTCATCAATGCGTATAACATTGCATAACCCATGGCAGCGGTTTTTTGTGTTGTAAATTTTTTAACACCTGCATAACAGGCAGGCATGTAAATCCCATATCCGATGATTACGCCAAAGAGTCCTATCATTGCATAGATATGCGCCATCCCCCAAAGTCCCGGCCCGCCAAGATGCGGAGCCACTGTAAGCAAAACTCTTCCAAATAACATAAATGTTAGAGAATAGAGCATGGCTTTTCGTATTCCAATCCAGTCAACTGTAGCTCCGAGAAATAACATACTTAGCGTAATTCCGGCGGTTAAAAAGCCAACCATGTTGCCAGCGCGCATATCATCCAACTTAGTGTAATCATTGAAATAGATAGCTAACAAGCCTACAATTCCGAAGTAAGTAATACCCTCAATAACATAGGAAAGGTTAAGTCCAAATAGTGCTTGTGAAGTGTGCATCAAATCTTTAAAAGGCTGTGTAATTTCTTCCCAGGTTTTCTTTAATAAATTTTCTTCTTGCAAAGGATCAGACATGTTTACCTCGATAGATGTTTGATGAATGATTAGTAATTCATGTTACGCAGAAAGGAAAGATTCGCCACGAAGACTCTAAGGCACAAAGGTTTCACCAAGAAAAACATAAACTTTGTGAAGATTTTGTGTCTTTGTGCCTTAGTGGCTAAATTTTTTCATGTGGACTGCGTAACGTGAATTAGTAAATATTTACTTCCGGAGTTAAATTGACACCGAATTTATTTTGTACTGATTTTTGAATACTCTCTGCAAAATTTTTAATTTCATTTCCGGTTGCCTCGCCAAAATTGATTATTACAAGAGCCTGTTTTTTATATGTGCCAACCTTACCGATATTTTTTCCGCGGAATCCGCATTTCTCAATTAACCATCCCGCCGATATTTTGTATTTGTCATTTTCTACTTTGAAATGAACAAGATCCTCGAATCTTCGCTGAAGTTCATGAATCTTATCAACATCCACCTCCGGATTCTTAAAGAAGCTGCCTGCATTTCCATATTTCTGCGGATTAGGTAATTTATCTCGTCTGATTTTTTTAACCAGTTCGCTTACTTCTCTTAAAGTCAATTTGTTCGGATCACCCGGTTTAAGGTAAGATTGAAACGCACGATAGTTAAAATTGAATTTCCTCTCCTTCTTTAACCTGAAGATAACTTTTGTTATCAGAAAACTATCCTTATACTTTTTCTTGAAGATGCTGTTACGGTAATCGAATTGGCATTCTTTATTAGTGAACAATTTTTTTTCTCCGGTCTCAATAAAGATCCCTTCCAGGGATTCGAAAACATCTTTCAGTTCAACACCATACGCACCGATATTTTGTATCGGCGCAGCACCAACAGTACCCGGAATTAATGAAAGATTCTCTACACCATAAAAGTTTTTCTCGACACAGTAGGTAACGAAGTCATTCCATTTTTCCCCAGCGGAAGATTCAACAAGTATATCTTTTTCATTCTCTTCAAGAACTTTATTGCCTTTGGTTGACATTTTGGCAATCCATCCTTCAAAATCTTTTGTGAAAAGAATATTGCTTCCACCACCGAGAAATAATTTCTCCCCTTTTATGAATTCCTGATTTCCAAGCAGTTCACGAATTTCCGGCTCACTTTTCAATTCGACAAAATAACGGCAAGCGGCATTCACTCCGAATGTATTTAGTTTTTTCAATGAATAATTTTCTAATATTTCCATAGTCGCTCGCTTAGGCATTAAAAATTAAAACCTGATTCCATCTTCTTCCAATCGATTGTTCGAACATTGAATCCGTCCGACTGCAATATTATTGCACCACTCCGGTCTGTTCTTAAAACTGAAACGTGGTTTTCATTCAACAGGTCCAAAATCATTTTGTTCGGGTGACCAAATTTATTAGCAACTCCGGCGCTAATAATTGCATACTTTGGACTCACGTACTTCAGAAATTTTTCACCGGTGCTCGATTTACTTCCGTGGTGGCCAATTTTCAAAACATCTGAGTGCAATAATGATCCATATCGATTTATATAATCTTTCTCAATTTTAACACCTGCGTCACCGGTAAAAAGAAATGATGTTTGACCATAGACCAATTTTAGAAATCCGCTTTTATCATTGGATTTGAGCGTTTTAAAATAATTGTTTATTGTGTCATTCAAAACATAAATACGTGTATTTCCAACCGGGATTGAAAATTTCGAGTAATACTTGATGGGGCATTTATTTTGGCGTAAAAACTTCTCGAATTCTAGGTCGCTTTCCGAAAGTGAATCCAACTGAGGTTTGTAGACCACTTTCACTTTCTGGTTTTTGATCAGTGCTTCAATCCCTTTATAGTGATCGCCATCCACATGGGAGATAAAAGCATAATCCACAGTATCAATCTCAAGTTTATCAAAAAGCGGAAGAATTACCCTCTCTCCATTATCAAAATATTTAGTTTTATCTCCCGCATCGATAAGTGCAGTCTGTTCATTTGGAAACTTTATCAGAAATGCGTCCCCCTGCCCCACGTCAATTGCAATTACGGATAAAACGTTTTTGGGAGTTAAATTGTAATTATCAAACTGCATCATTATAACCATCAGCACCACAGACAATGAGATTGATATAGCTTTCGCCAATCGATCTAAATTTCTCTTAAGCAGATAGAAGACAAGCGCGAAAGTCAGATAAAAAATTATAGCATCATAAACGCTGAATTGATTTATCATTAAATAAGAATATTTTTCACTTCCCATAAGCCCAACGAACCAATACATGAAATATGTCAACAATTCGTTTGAAGTTGCGTATACAATTCCGATCCAGTTGAAAATCGATCCGGCAATAAGAGTGAGTATTCCTAGTCCTACTATCATTCCGGATACCGGTATAACGACAAAATTTGCAAGCAGAGCAGTAACTGATAGTCTATGGAAATAAGTTAAAGTAAAAGGAAGAGTTCCAATCTGTGCCGCCAGGGATGAACCGAGAAACAATAAAAACCACTTCAATGATTTTGAGTTTGTCTTGAGCTTACTGACAGCACGATTTACAGGAGGATAAATCACTATCAGAGAGAGAATTGCTCCAAAGGATAATTGGAAACTCGGATTGAATAATTGATTCGGATCTATAAGTAGAATAACGAAAGCCGATAAAGACAACGCATTAAGACTATTATACTCCCTTCCGAGAGCCGGTGCAGCAAGTGTAATCAAGACCATCACGGTTGATCTAAATACGGGGGCATCGGCGCCAGTAATGATAAGATAGAAAAATAATCCGATTACGGTAAGAATATATCTCGTTGAAATATTAAACCTTCCAAACGCAAAAATGAAAATAAGAACTATATACCCAACATGCAGACCTGATACTGAAAGGACATGCACTACACCTGCATTCACAAATTCATTTTTAATTTCGTAATCGATCGATTTTCTGTCGGCCAGAATTAATCCACGCAGAAGTCCGGCGGTTGTTTTGTTATGTAATTGACTGATCTTCTCATCTATCTCCTTTCTGATCCTGAAAACCAGATTCGGCAGATAATTTGTTTTACTTGAAATAATTTTCAGATTATCTGCCTTGTAGGAGTTTACAAGTGCTGATATACCTTTCGAATAGAGATATTTCTCGTAATCATATTCACCCGGATTTCTTTCATCTCTCGGTTTTTGAATCGTTGCCTCAAAACAAATTTTATTACCGACCGACATACGGTTGTAGAGCTTTTGTATGGGAGTATTCTCGTCGAATATTGAGCAAAGAGCATTGAGGTTTCCCTGATACTTCTTTTCTTTTGTAATCACTGAATCCATGGCGAGCAAAAAAATAATTCTTCCTTCTTTCTTAAGCTCAATATTATCAATTGTTCCGAATAGCTTAGCATTAGAAATTTTTGGTTTTTCAAACGGATACTTAATTTCATACTGATTAAATGCGCTGTAATATGAACTGCCGAATACGACTACTGCTGTGACAATTGAAATGTTCCGGACTATCTCAAGATTCTTTCTCTTTAACATCATCAAAAGGCCTACGCATAAGATGAGTAGAGTTAGAACAATTACGAGGCAGATAAATTGAATCTGAACGATTGACTGGACTATAATACCGGCAATAAAGATTATAACAAACCTTATTAACGGATAATTACTCAATCATACATCTCCATTATTGCGGGTTTATAATCGTAAAGTTTTTTAATGCGCTTAGAAAGATATTCTGAATTCTTACCGGCAGTTATTCCAATAGAAGGGTTTAGCGTGTGCATCTTTATCGATAGATCTTCAAAATTGCCATGGTCGGAACACACAACGAGAGTCATATTTTTTGAAAGATTCGTGAACAAATGATAAAGAAACCGATCCAATACACCTGTGAAGTATTCCAGCCATTCAATATTCCGGCCGTGTCCAAAATGATCGGTATGGAATATTTCAAAGAGAGTAAAATGATTTTTTGAACCCAGCCGTAACAATCTATTTGCGGCTGTCTCTGCTTTGATTACCGGAAGTCTGTAATTCATCCGTTCTACGAGCCGACGGTTATCAATCTCCGCGCTTAGTGCATTTCCTTTATGAATATCCGATATTTTATTTAGTCTCATACCATTCAGGATACAACTCAGGGTAGTTACGCTTAATCTTCTTCTGCCGGAGTTAATATAGTCGAAGAATACTTTCGGGTATGCATTGGCAAATGCAACTTTCATCTTTCTGTTTATGAATTCCTTAAAAATATTTTTCTCTTCAATAATGGGAACTAAGGTTGAATAAGGATATGGTCCAAAATGTTTACCAATTTTTTCGGGCGCATTTACGCCGCAAAAGATAGACGTTTGACCCGTTCCACTAAGCGGTATATCGGGCACCCCCATTAATGCATCCACAGGAAAAAGAAAAGAATTTTCTCCTCTTAATTTTTGTTTTCCCAAATGAGGAATTTCCCCGTATAATTCTGAAAATGTTTTAAATCCATATCTGAAGAAAGGATTGTTCCAATCATCTTTTTTACCAATACCCACACCATCTATAAATACCATCACTGTAGAATGCACTCTAACGGATTCCTCTAATTATTTTTTTGATTCAACAATAATTGTTACCGGACCATCATTAAATATTTTAATAAGCATCATCGCACCGAATACACCGTGCTTAACTTTATCCTCACCAAGATTGATTTCCATCCTTTGGACAAACTTTTCATACATCACCTCGGCTACTTCGGGAAGGGCAGCATCTGTAAAACTAGGACGATTTCCTTTTCGTGCATCTCCGTACAATGTGAATTGGGATATTACCAGCACATTGCCGTTAATGTCTTTTACTGACAGATTCATTTTTTCATTTTCGTCTTCAAAGATTCTCAGATTTGAGCATTTATCGGCAACAAAATTAAGATCCTCCTCTGTGTCCCCTTCCTTGATACCGAGAAGTATTACCATTCCTTTCCGTATCTCAGCATAATACATTGGATTGTTAATTGTTACTGATCCCTCTGTAACTCTTTGTACGACTGCCCTCATCTCATTTCTCCAAATGCTACCCGGTCAATTTGTTGGTAATCCTTAATGAATTTTATTTTCGCAAATCCCTGCGAGGAGAGAATATTTTCAACATCTTCCTTTTGCCCTTTTCCGATTTCCAGAAAGATAGCACCTCCCCTTTTTAAAAACGATTTTGATTTTTTCGAGATCACTCTGTAATAATCCAGTCCATCTTTCTCATCCGTTAATGCAATTGAGGGTTCATAATCTGCAATCTCTTTTTGGAGCGTTGGATATTCTTCCGAGCTTACATAAGGAGGATTTGAGATGATAATATCATACTGTTCCGGTTCCATCTCTAGGAGAGTGACATCGGAATGAATAAAGGCTAACTTTGATTCAACTCCATTTAGTTGTGCATTTTCTTTTGCAACTTCTATTGCATTCAAGGAAATATCAACAGTTACAATTTCAGCATTAGTTAAATGCTTAGCTAGAGCAATTGGCATATTTCCGCTTCCGGTACCTATGTCTAATATTTTCATCCCGATTTTACCTTTGCAGTAATTAATAACCTCTTCAACCAGAATTTCAGTTTCCGGACGCGGGATTAAAACATCACGCGTAACTTTGAAAGGCAATCCGTAAAACTCAACTTTACCGATAATATACTGTAAGGGTTCAAACTTACCCCGTCTTGAAATCCATTCTCTATACTGATCAATTTCACCATCTTTTAACGGCTGATCGAACTTCAAATACAAATCTAAGCGCTTGCACCCGAGTATTTCAGTTAGGAGAAGTTCGGCGTTTAATCTTGCCGATTCAATTCCCTTCTTCTCTAAAAAGTCGGTTGATAATTTCAGTGATTCAAGTACAGTCAATATTTTAATCCAGTATCAGTTATCATTAATCCGATATACCTTCGAAAGATAGAGAAGTAGATCATTTGCAACTCATCTCTTTCATTTGTAGTTGTTCCAAGCTCAATGGATTTAAAATGAATTATTTGTATACAATTTGTGTTAGCAATATTACACAAAATGAGCCTTATTCATAAGTTTAGGACCATTTTTTTATCAGTAGAATAATATGGTCTCCCGCCATATAAATTTTACATTAATTCATTAAAGTTACGCAGAGTGATGTTATTAAGGATAAGACCAAGGTAGTGCCATTCCCGCGAAAGCTTGCCTACCGTGTGTGTTGCACAAGGAAGCATGTCATTTCGAAGGAGTGCCGTTTTGTGGAACGACTGAGAAATCTTACGATAATGTTACATAAAGATTTCTCACCACAAAAAACGTGGTTCGAAATGACAGTGAAAGGAGTTCTGCAACACGCTCTACCGGCAGGCAGGCGGAAATCCACGATTTTAGCTTAAATTCCATTAATGGATTCCCGATAAAAATCCCGCTGTACGGAATGCCGTAAAGCGGCAGACTCGGGAATAACATAAATCTTGTTTTGCGTAACATCAGTTAAGTCAATAATAATTTAACACTTTTTTAGGAAGGATTTGGGAGAAGACGACTAATTCTTATATTGGTTGAGGACGATCCGCTTTCAAAAGACACCGAAATAATATGGTCTACAAACGCAAATCCAAAAGTAGTTCATGTATCCAAAAGCAAAATAATAATTGAAATCCTAGGTAAACAAATAAATCAATTTAATTTTACTCAAAATGAAATAATTCTTAGTACTTTTGTATCTGAAATTCACATCTTGCAAGAAATACTGAAGGGTAATGAGGTACAAGTATTATTTTTAATCTCTCTAAGAAAAAATAATCGACAGGGAGAATAGTGCTCTCATTCGGTAAAGAAATAAACAGTCATAAATTTTCAGTTGGTCCTTTTCAAGTAACTGATAATAATTTTCGTCTTTTGATTGAGATTGCCCCGGGGGCATTTTTCCATATAAACACCTGCGGCAATTTGATACTTGCCAACAATAAAGCTTCATTGCTCACCGGCTACTCCAAGGAAGAACTTCTTGAATTGAATTTGAAAGATCTCTTCCCTAAAGATATTACGATAAATCGACCAATGAGCTATAACCCTGTCGAGTCTGATAATACGATAAGATCGGAGATGGAGATCATCAGAAAAGATGGAAATCATATCCCAGTCGAGATAACCTATACGAAGCTACCAGATGGAACATATCAGTCATTTATGAGAGAGATTTCTGAGCAATCAAGTGCTAGGAATGACATTACTAGTTATAATAAAATATATTGGGATTTAATAGATAAGCTACCCGACGGGGTTTATAAAAGATCATCAGTTGGAAAATTTTGGGAAATTAATTCTGCAATGGTAGACATGCTGGGTTACACCAATAGGGAAGAATTTTTATCGAGTGACAATCTATCATTTCTTGATTTACAGAATGAGTATCCGTCAGGAATTTCATCTGAAACTGGTACAACGAATATTAAGGAGCTCCAATTAAAGAAAAAAAATGGAGCGGTAATCTGGGTTGAAGTTCACGAGCAGGATGTTCGCGATGAATATGGAAACGTCTTGTATCGAGAAGGAATAGTACGCAATATTACGGAACGTAAGAGCGCAGAGATTCAACTTCAAAAATTCACCGATGAGCTTAGAATTGCAAATAGTGCAAAAGATAAATTCTTCTCCATTATTTCCCATGATCTTAAAAATCTGTTTCATTCAATAAATTCAGCACTGAATTTAATACTTAGCGAAAAAGAATCACTTTCTGATGAAGAGAAGGATCTTTTTCTGGACAGCGCACTGAGTACATCTGAAAAAGCCTATTCATTACTCGAAGATTTACTTAACTGGTCCAGAAGTCAGATGAATACAATCGAATTCAACCCGGAGATAATTGATATATCTGAAATAGTTTTGCAGAACGTAGAATTGTTACGAAATAATGCATTACTGAAAAAAATCTCTATTGTAAGTCGAATTCATAAAAACACTTCTGTCTTTGCGGATAGGAATATGTTCGAGACATTAATCCGGAATCTAATAGCTAACGCGATCAAGTTCACAAGAGATGGCGGTCTCATCGAGATCGATTCCAGAATTGTTAGAAACTTTTTGGAAGTCTCCATTATGGATAACGGTATTGGAATCGAACCAAAGAATATAAATAAACTGTTTAGAATCGATGAATCCTTCTCAACTCGCGGAACCAAAAATGAAACCGGTACAGGACTTGGTTTAATTTTGTGCAAAGAATTTGTTGAGAAGAACAATGGCAAAATCTGGATCGAGAGTGAGGTCGGTAAATGGACTAAAGTTAAATTTACTCTCCCCCTTTATGACTGAAATACCACGTCAAATTAGTAATCTTTGGTTACTCCAATATAAAAGAAATTGTTTTGTCGGTATATAATTCACAGTGAAATGCAATGCATCCGTCGTGAGTTTCTTCTGCCTGTTAATCCCCTTCATCAAACCAAATCTGAGAATAAATTACAAGTTTGTGGGAATTATACTTCAAACGTAGACAGATTCTAATTCTTATTGATAAAATCTACATCTCCGCCCAAAATAATCGCAATCTTGACTAAAAATATCCGTGATCCATTCGACAATAATTTATCATTTCTTTACCCGAGGAAGAACTTGACACCCGAACAAAAAACCCTGTTATTGGTGGAAGATGATACTCTTCTGGCTATGACTGAATCTCACTGGCTGAAAAAGGCCGGGTATAAAATTATCCACGTTGTAACCGGTGAAGAAGCAATTCAAATAGTCAAGGTCAGGAAAGATCAAATAGACCTGATTCTAATGGATATTAATCTCGGCAATGGAATAGATGGAACTAAAGCCGGGCAAGAGATACTAAAAGTTAAAGACATTCCCCTATTATTCCTCTCTTCCCACACTGAAAAAGAAATTGTTGAAAAGACAGAACAGATAACTTCATATGGTTATGTTGTAAAAGATTCGAACGATGTAGTATTGTTAGCATCGATCAAAATGGCATTCAAATTACATGACGCAAATATCCGGCTAGTAGCACAAACAAAAGCACTTCACTTTTCTGAAGAAAAATTTTCGAAAGCCTTTTATACCAGTCCGGATTCCGTAACCATCAACAGATTAAGCGATGGTATCTATTTTGAAATCAATGATGGGTTTACAAGCCTAACCGGATTCACAGCGGAAGAGGTAATTGGTCGTTCTTCTTTACCAGGCGATTTGAATCTGTGGGTCGATGGCGAAGACCGTAATAAACTAATTCAGGGACTGAACGAGCACGGAGTTAGAAATCTGGAAGCCAAATTCAGATTCAAAGACGGTACCGTTCACATAGGCCTTATGTCCGCACGTATTATCGAGATTGATGAAGAAAAATATATACTCTCAATAACCAGAGATATTACCGATCGAAAGCAAATTGAGGAAATTCTCGGAATAAATGAGGAGAGGTACCGGCTTCTGCTTGAACTCGCACCGGATTCTTTTTTTCAGGGCGATCACAGCGGTAATTTTATTACTGTAAACAATAAAGCCTCAGATCTAACCGGTTACACAAAGGAAGAACTTCTCACAATGAATATGACAGACATCTTTCCAACTGATATTATCCGTGAAAAACCTTTAAGGTATGACCTTCTTGAACTTGGTGAAACGATTAGAATTGAAAGAGAAGTTCTGAGAAAAAATGGTCGCAGAGTCCGGGTGGAAATGAATTCCAAGAAAATGCCGGATGGGACTTATCAATCTTTCATAAGGGATATTTCCGAACGCATACAGGCTGAAAAATCATTAAGAGAAAGCGAAAAAAAATATAGAGATCTTTTTGAAAAGTCAGAAGATGCAATTTTGATAATTGAAAATGGAAAATTTGTTGACTGCAACAACGCGACTGTTAAGATGCTTAGATATAACAGCAAAGAAGACTTGTTAGTAACCCACCCTTCCGAATTATCACCGGAAAAGCAACCCGATGGACGTTCTTCATACCAAAAAGCTAACGAAATGATGTCCATAGCTTTGGAAAAAGGAAGTCATCGTTTCGAATGGTGGCATAAAAAAGCAGATAATGAAATTTTTGACGTTGAGGTTTTGCTGACTGCAGTCAACACTAGCGAGAATATAGAGATACTTCATACAGTCTGGAGAGATATCACCGAGCGAAAGCGCGCTGAAAAAGCACTAAGAGATGGAGAAGAAAGATACAGAACACTCTTTGATTTATCTCCCAGTGGTATAATGTTGCTGGATACTCAAGGTAATATTATTAATGTCAACTCTGCCGCATGTAAATCAACAAATTTTTCAAAAGAAGAAATTTTAGGGAAGAATATTAGAATGCTCGTTGGTTCGCAATACCTTTCACAGGTTGATAGTCATATTGAAAGACTATTGGATGGAGAAACTCTTGAGTATGAAGTAGTTAATATCTCTAAAGATGGAACTCCAAAAACGATAGAACTGCGCGAATCATTAATTTCTTTACCGGACGGAAGTAAGGGGATTATCTCAATTACTAATGACATCACCGAACGAAAAATTATTGAAGAAAAATTAAAAAGTTCTGAAATTTTTTATAGACAGCTTATCGAGAGCACCGGAGCTGTAGCGTTCCAGTTGATTTACGGCGAGACTTTCGGAACTGGATACTATAAATTCATCGGAAAAGAGATAGAAAATATAATTGGCATCAAGCCCAGCGATATAGATGAAAAAACGGTAAACGCAATGACCATTAAAATCATTCCTCTCTCTTCCGATATACCTATTGATCCTCACGAATGCCGCAATAGAATCATGAGCGGTAATCTGGAACAATTCAACGCTGACATTTTAGTTCAATCAATAACAGGGGAATTGAAATGGCTGAACCACAGCTCCCTTCCTATTTGGGATGAATCTCATTCCAAAGTAATTGGCGCAATGGGAATATTGATTGATATTTCGGAACGAAAATTTGCTGAAGAGACACTCAAGAAAAGTGAAGAAAAATTCAGAAACCTTGTTGAAAGGATACCTGATGCTGTCTACAAAAGCACTCATGAAGGAAAGTTTTTAGAAGTTAATCCGGCATTGGTCCAAATGCTCGGATATAGCAGTGAAGAAGAATTAAAATCTATCGATATAAAGAAAGATCTTTACTTTGAAATAGGCGACCGCGAAAGTGCCGCATTGATTGAAAAGTATGAGGAGATGGCAATATTCCGGTTACGGAAAAAAGATGGTTCTGAAATCTGGGTTGAAGATCACGGCAGACATGTTCTGGATAATGATGGAAATATTCTTTACCACGAAGGAATAATGCGCGATGTAACAGAGAGAATTCGAGCAGAAGAAGAACTTCTTCAAAGACAGTATTTGATGAATTCACTCATGAACACTTCGACCGATAATATTTATTTTAAGGATAGAGACAGTCGTTTCATTCAAATAAACAAGGCAATGGCCAATTTCCTCAAATTGAAATCCGATGAGGACGCCTTAGGCAAAACGGATTTCGATTTTTTCTCTGAGGAACATGCAAGATTGGCATTTGAAGATGAGCAAAAAATAATCGAGACGGGTTTACCTATAATTGGGCAGGAAGAAAAAGAATTTTGGCAAGATGGACATGTAACCTGGGTATTCACAAGTAAATTCCCCCTTAGAGACAAAGATGGGAAAATAATTGGAACATTTGGTGTGTCGCGGGATATTTCAGAGCTCAAAAGTGTTAATTTGCAGTTATACCAATATGCGGAGGAATTGAAAACAGCAAACGCAGCAAAAGATAAATTCTTTTCAATTATTGCTCATGATTTAAAGAATCCTTTCCATTCTATTAATTCTGCGATGAAATTGATACTTAATAAGGAAGAGTCACTGACTGAAGAAGAAAGGGAGAATTTCTTAATTAGTGTACTTAATACATCTGAAAAAGCTTATTCATTGCTCGAGAATCTACTGCTTTGGGCAAGGAGTCAGATGAGAAGTTTAGATTTTAAACCGGAGAAAATTGGAATCTATGAGGCAGTTATCCAAAACACGGAACTGCTCAAAAATAGCGCAATGTTAAAAAACATTTCAATTATAAATCGAATTAACGAAAATAATTTTGTTTACGCAGATAGAAATACTTTGGAAACCATAGTAAGAAACCTTCTGTCCAACGCTATTAAATTTACAAGAGACAGCGGTATGATAGAAATAGACTCTATAGTTAAAAACGGAGCGGTAGAAGTTTGTATAAGTGATAATGGAATTGGTATCGAATTTGATAATTTGGAAAAATTATTCAAGATCAACCAGGCATTCTCTACTTACGGGACAAGAAAAGAAACCGGGTCAGGTCTGGGATTAATTCTTTGCAAAGAGTTTGTTGAAAAGAACAACGGCATTCTCCGTATAGAAAGCGTTGTTGGTACGGGCACCAAAGTTATATTCACTTTACCCTCGGCCAACTAATTTGTTACTCATATTACGGCTGGGACAATTGGAAAAGGCTTGTTCACTTGGATGCTACTATAAGCATTTCAAAATCTTCTGCGGTTAATAAATCATTTCGGCTGAACTGGCCGAGTTTTGCTCCAAAGATTTCAATTGTTTTAAATCCCAGAGATTTCAATAACCAGCTTATCTAAGAACAGTCAGTCAGGACGATGTACCAGCCATAAATGTAATGGAGAATTGAAATCTTAATAGATAGGAAAGAATTTTCATTTCAAATCAGGAATCTAAGATCAAGAATCAAAAATCAAAACTACTTCTTATATGTAGTTAGCAAATACTCAGCAATCGCTTCTGCTTCTTTTGGTTTCAATCCCTGATTAGGCATAGGCGGATATTCAGGATTAACTTTGACCGGATTGAGAATATACTTTACAAGAAGATCTTTCTTCCCTTCATACTTAGGCAGTGTTGAATTATAGGATGGTCCAACAATTTTTTTGTCAAAGTTATGACAGGCAATACATCTTCCGTTATAAATATCCAAACCGCTAATTGGAGCGCTGGTCCCCATCTCTTCTTGAATCTTCAGTTGGTACGCATCATATTCTTTGGAAAGAATTTCTGTCTGCATCTTCGTGGAGGTATCAAACGCAAACTGATCTTTAATAACAAGTAATGCGAAAACTATTATCAGAAGAAAGATCAACGCGGAGCCATATTTAACACCGGATTCAGTGGGAACTGATATCGAATCCTTTAACATCATGTAATAGAGAACTGAAATGATCAATAAAAGAATAAGAGAAACCGCGGTCGCTATAAAGAAATCGAATGAAAGAGTATTTAGCGGACGGGCAATTAGCGATAAAACAATAAGCACCGGTAAACATATAGTCGCAATAAGTCCCGTTTGCAGCGCAAAGTTTTTAATAAAAGCTATGTAATTGGCATCGGCAAGAATAATCTCAGTATTCGGTCGGAAGAATCGGTAAAGGATGATTGCTGAAGTAATGGCAAATGATCCTGCAATGAATTGAAGGAAATCGATCCAGGCAGATAGCGAGAAGAGTAATCCTAATAAATTGTTGCCGCTTGCCCATTGTTCAGTATCAAATGCTAAGTGAACAGATGCTATGAAAAGATAAACTGAAACCGTTAAGAAGATCAACGCATAAAAACCGCTTCGCCTATGTAATCTTCCGGTTTTAAGAGAATAGGATTCTAATTCATCTTTGAGATCAGTTTCATTTTCACCGGAATCTTTTTTTCCCTCGGCATATTTAAATATATCCTTGAGATGAAAAGTGTATTTGTAAATATATACGAGCAAGATTGCAACATTTAGTAACAGTAGAGCAATTAAGAGAAACTCAGGTACGTTTAATCCTGTGGTATGCAGCAGTTGAGCATAACCGAAGACTGAACTCAGCAATGGAACAACACCAAGAGTGAAAGCTACACTTTTATTAAAGGTAATTAAATCGATCAGATCTTTTGAGAAGTTTTTGAATAAATTTTCTCCCGACTTTTCGGACTTCCCTTTAAAGAATAATGAAAATGAAAGCGATCCGAAGAGAACACTCACGTAAGGAATGAATAATATATATGCAAGTGCCAAAAGATATTTTAGCAATAACAGATGGTGAGAAGACTGTGGTAAAACCGACTGATTTAATAAATCCATAATCCAACCATTAATATTCTTAGAATAATAACTTATCTAGTGAGATGATTAAAACAACCGCAAGAACGTATAGGTTAATAGCCATAAAGGCGTTACGAAATATTACTCTTTCGAGATAGTCAGAAAGTATTCCGCGAGTTTTTATCAACAACCACGCTCCAAGAAAAAGCATCACTACAACAGCATACAAACTCGAAGAAAGATTAAAGAAAGGTATCAACAGACAACTGGTTGACAGTGAAGCAATCCAGACAAATGTAATTCTTCCCAGCTGAGAATCGGAAAATATTTTTGTAAGTGTAGGAAAACCGGCTTTCTCATAATCTTTTCCGTGAATCAAAAGCAGCAGCCAGAAATGAGGTATCTGCCAGATGAAAAAGAAAAACGCAAGTGCAATTATTTCCATATCAAAAACATACCCGTCGGATGCAACCCATCCTATCATCGGAGGTAGTGCACCAATTACCGAACCGGGAACAACCGCTAATGCATATTTTTTCTTTAACGGAGTGTAAATTACATTATACCAAAACAATGAAATTACACCTAAGATCATCGCTGTTAAATTCGATGTGAAAAAGATAATTCCTAATCCAAGAACAACTAACGATGATGCCGCAATTAACGCATATCTTTCCGATATTCTTCCGGATGGAATTGGTCTTCCCTTTGTTCTTTCCATCAATGCATCAGTAATTCTTTCCTGATAATGGTTGATTGCAGATGAACCGCAAGCTAAAATGAATACTCCGAACGCTGTGAGAACCATGGTTATATCAAGACGTCCTGAATGGAATAAATATCCGACAGAAGTGGAGATAGCAACAAAGAAAGTGATTCGTACCTTTCCTAGTTCTAAAAATATGGCTATATGTTTTTTTAGATTTTTCAAATTAACTTTTAGAATTCTTTGCGCACTTAGCGTCTCCTTTGCTGACTTCGCGTTAAAAGCCTTAACCGCAAAGGTCGCGAAGATTTATCAATCATTCCTATTTGTTTACCGGTTGCCAACTACCACCGTACCATGTGGTAAATTCATTATCGTGAATTACTTTTACTTTTGTATACATAGCCGAGTGATTCAATCCACAGTATTCGGCACACGCCACATCGTATGAACCTATCTGTTTAGGTGTAAAGTATAAATGGTTTGTCTTACCGTGAATTATATCTTCCTTGATTCTAAATGCAGGGATATAAAACGCATGATTAACATCCGCAGACTGCATTTCAAGATCTATTCCTGTATTTACCGGAACATAGAGTGTATCTGTCTTCTTTCCATTAGGATATTCAAAACTAAACTGCCACATACGAGCGGTAACTTTTACAGTGAAAGGATTATCAGGAATTTCTCTGATCTCTCTGAAACTTGAATAGCCAAAATAGAACATCGAGAGAACAAGTAGTGTAGGAATCACAATCCAAATCACCTCAAGAAGAACATTACCATGAATATCAACCGGCTCATGACCTTTCTTTCTATGATACTTGAATACGAAGTAGATCATTGTTGCAGTAATTCCGAGAAGAAGCACAACGGAAATTGCGACAATATATAACATCACAAAATCAACTGACTCAGCATGAGCTGTTGGAGATATACCCATTTCAAATCCTCAACGATAAAGAAAATCAACAAACGTTAAGACAAAAATCACCAGTAGTGTAGCGCCGCTTATTCCAATAAACACTTTGAAAATCGGTTCATCGAATTTTATATGCATGAAAATATTTATTACTAGGGCAGATTTTATTGCAGCAATTGTAAGCGCAATAAAGAGAGTGTATCTGCCAAGACTAACTCCTGCGATTGTAACTGTAATCGTAGTAAAGGCCAGAAGTGCAAGCCAGACTAACGTATATGTCCCGTAACCTATATGATGTTTATTGTTTCCGCTCATGAAAATTTCCTTACTAAAAAATCATTTCTCATTGAATTAAATAAAATAGTGGGAATAAGAAGATCCAGATCAGATCCACAAGGTGCCAGTATAGACCGGAGTTCTCCAGCATAACATAATTATCAGATGTAACTCTATTCTTATGAATAAATACAATCATATAAGTAATCACAATCATTCCAATCAGAACGTGAAGGCCGTGAAGACCGGTCATTATGTAATACAGTCCAAAGAAAAGAATCTCTCCGTTCGGTTTTGCCAGAAGTTCAGGCGATCCGGGATAAATTCCGTGCGATATTTTTGTTGACCATTCAAAATATTTGTTCACCATGAACATCAAGGCAAAGAAAAGAGTTACGTATAATAGTACAAGAGAAAGAAATTTATTCCCCTTCTGCAAAGCCGCTATAGAAAGTGCAACAGTTAAACTGCTGGTTAGCAGAATTATTGTATTCAAAGTTCCAATTCCGGTGTTAAGTTCCATTCCGGCAATATGAAACTGATCGGGATACTGATAGCGATAAACTGCGTATACTAAAAACATTCCGCCGAACAGAAGAACTTCTGTAAATAAGAAGAGCCACATTCCCATCTTCGCTCCAACATCATCGCGATGAACCTGATGAACTGCGGCACCGGTATGACTACTCATTCTTCATCCCCTTCAATTGACTAAAATCGTATGGCTCATGTGTAACGGTAGGAATCGAAGTAAAATTTTCAAGGGGTGGCGGAGACGGAATATGCCACTCTAATGTTACTCCACCCCAAGGATTTGAAGTTGCCCTCTTCCCCTTGAGTAAAGCATGAATCATATATCCGAAAATGAAGAACATTGTCCCAGCTAATATCCATGAACCAACCGTAGAGATTTGTTGATAAACGGTGAATTGAGGAAGATAATCGTAATATCTTCTCGGCATACCCATATAGCCCATGATGAACTTAGGGAAGTAGAGCAAATTAAAACCAATAAAGTAGAATACAACGGCAACCCGCGCGAATGTCATGTTGTACATCTTTCCGAACATTTTTGGAAACCAGTAATGAAGTGCTGCAAAAAATATTGTTCCCGTTCCGCCAAACATCACATAGTGAAAGTGTGCAACAACAAAGTACGTGTCGTGAAGGTGAATATCTGTTGCGAGCGAGCCGAGCACAAGTCCCGTCAATCCACCGATAGAAAACAAAAAGATAAAATTCATCACCCATAAGAATGGAGGCTGAGGATCGATCGACCCTTTATACATGGTTGCAACCCAGTTGAAAATTTTTACACCGCTCGGGAGTGCAACTATAAAAGTGAGAAGTGAGAATATCCACCTTGCAGTGTCGCTCATTCCGCTGCTGAACATATGATGAGCCCACACCAAATAACCTACAAACGCGATTGCAAGTGAAGACATAGCGATTGCTTTGTAACCAAAAATTGTTCTTCTTGCGAAAGTCGGAATGATTTCAGATACAACGCCCATCGCCGGAAGAATCATAATATACACAGCCGGATGTGAGTAGATCCAAAACATGTGCTGGAATAAAATGGGATCTCCGCCCAATGCAGGATCAAATATTCCAACACCAAAAGCACGCTCGATTATCACGAGTAAAATTGTTATTGCTATTACAGGAGTAGCAATAATTTGAATCCATGCCGTCGCATAGGTAGCCCAAACAAATAAAGGCATTTTGAAAAATCCCATTCCGGGAGCGCGCATTCGATGAACAGTTACGATAAAATTCAAACCGGTAAGAATCGAAGAGAAGCCAAGAACAAAGGCGGCAAAGAGCGCCATCGAAACATTGGTTGTACTCCGTACGCTATATGGAATGTAGAATGTCCAGCCTGTATCAATCGGTCCACCGGGTAAGAACAACGAAACGATTACCATAATTGCACCAACAATATAAACATACCAGGACAAAAGATTTAATCGCGGGAACGCAACGTCCTCGGCTCCAATCTGAATCGGCAGAAAGAAATTTCCGAAAATTGCTGGTAAACCGGGAATGATGAACAGAAAAATCATTATCACTCCGTGAAGAGTGAATAACTGATTGTAAGTCTGCGCATCCATCATAGTGCGACCGGGACCAATCAATTCATAACGCATCAAAAGACCAACAATAATGCCTACAATAAAAAATGTTATTATTGCCATGCCATACATCAGACCAATTTTCTTATGATCTTTCGTAAGCAGCCAGGATAGAATTCCGGTATACTTGTTTGTGCTTTTCTGATAAAAACTTTTTACGGCTACTGAATCAGCCATCTATTTTAACTCCTTAATACAATTTTTACTTATAGAATTAACCGGTTATTTACTCTGCGTTATTTGCACCTTCTTGGCGAACTTTGCGTTTTAAAAACTCAACCGCAGAGGGCACAAAGTTTTTCGCAAAGAGCGCAAAAATTTTGCTTCTTATTAAAATCTACGCAGCTTTGATTTCTAAAATTTTTCTCATCAATTTTTTTGTGTTTCTTCTACATGAATAGTTTTTTTCTTCCTCAACAATAGCACTCCCAGAAATACTCCAACTCCAAGTATCATTACAGTACCTACAATGCGTGTAATGTTCAGTGTATATTGTCTTCCTTTTGGATCATAACTAAAACAATACTGGAGTACTTTTGTAATTGTTGGACTAGTCTTACCACTCTCCGCTTCGATTAATGCCATCTTCACATCGAACGGATTGAAACTTGTACCGAACAAATAACGTGAGATTTTACCTTGCGGTGTTACAGTAACCAATGTTGCGGCATGCACAAATTGTTTATCAGCCGGTTTGAAATAAAATCCGCAAGCCTCTGTTAATTTATGCACTGAAAGACTATCTCCGGTAAGGAATAACCAATTATCCGGATTGAATTTTCTTTTAATCGTCAGCAGATAATTCTTCTTCCATTTAGCGGCAACATCCGGCGTTTCTGTAAAATCAAAACTGATACTTACAACCTGAAAATCTTTTCCCGGTTCAAGTTGAAGTTTGTCAATCGTCCAGGCAAGTTCCGACTGCATCGGGTTACAAACCCCGGGGCATTCATAATAAACCAACGCAATCAAAGTTGGTTTATTTATAACATCTTTAAGCGCAACAGTTTTCCCTTCCGAAGTTTGGAATGTCAGATCCAACGGCAGTGTATTGCCGAGTTTTTCATCAATACCAACTTCGATCTTCTTTTGAGCGGATAGCTTGGAATGACCAATTAAAAACATTATAAGGAGTATAGCTAAAATTAGAGTACGGGGGAAAATGTCATTCTGAAGGAGTGAAACAACTGAAGAATCCATTCTTTTTTTTCTCAAAGATTCTTCATTTTGTTCAGAATGACAAGTACAATATTTCGGTTCTACCAAATTCATTTATCTCTCTTACATCGTTACTGTTTTAAGGTAATCGTACAATTGTTTCCATTCCTCTTTTGTAAGCCGAACAACTGTTGGCCTGAAACCGGAACTGATCGGATTTGCTAAGACAGATGAAACATACTTGTCTATACTGACACCGGCATTAGGATTGATAAAAGAAGAAAAAACTTTTCTGTAATCAATTGATGATTTCTTAAGTAGATCCGCACCGGGATTATCTTGAGATGTAAAAACTTTGTTCTCAAACCGTAGAAGTAGATCATTCGCAGTCGTGGATTCTTCAATCATCTTGTTTTCAGCAAGACCGACCGGAATTTTATTGGGAATTGTTGTACCGGCTGATAAGTTGTAAGTGGCATCCAATGATTTCAACTGCTCGTCAGTGATTGCCGGATATGGCACAAACGTTCTCATATAAGAAATAACGGCGAGACGGTCCGAAGCGGGAATGTATTCGTAAGCAGCCATACCATTTTTAATAATTCCCTCTTGCAAGGTCTTAAATAACTGATCGATGTTTCTGCCGTTTGTCCAGCCATCTTTATCATGTAGATTTCTGGGTTTCTTTACTAAAGGAGCACTCGCAGGACCATCACCCATTCCGTTATCACCATGGCATGATTTGCAATTCGCAGCAAATAATTCTTTCCCTTTAGAAATGAATTCAGGTGTTGGAGATTTGACCAGATTTAAATCGACGGCGGCCATGATGCCGCCCTTCTTCAGTTCAACATCCTTCTTCATCAAAGTTGAATCAACCAATCCGACAGCCTGAACATTGTAGGATATCTCGTTGAGGTGCTTCACAAAATATATTCCAAGTATAAGAATCAGAACAAGAAAGATCGGAAACACCCAGCCGAATAAACGGATCGGATTTTTTAACAGTTCTTTAAACTTTATTTCGTCTTCTGGCTTTTTGTATGAGTTCATGTTAGTCTATAATTATAATCTGAAATCAATTCCACGTTTAAGTTTTGGATCACCAATGGGAACGAGGTTTACTCTCTTTGATTTATATACAAATACCAAGATTATTAATCCGGTAATTAGAATCGGAAAACCAAGTTCTATCCATCCGAAAGCAATTCCATCTTTGTAAAAATTAGGCATTACGAGCCAGAACAAATCATAATAATGTGCAAAAAGCAGGATGCCGGCCATTACCATTAATCTCTTTGGATTTGACTTTGACGGCTGTGATAGTAATCCGAAATACGGTATAATAAAATGAACGAGTATCAGTCCGATTGAGAAAAATTTCCAGCTGCCGTTCCATCTGTCTAAGAACCACAATGTTTCTTCCGGTAGGTTCGCATACCATATCAGCAGGAACTGACTGAATGCAATGTAAGCCCAAAAATTTGTAAACGCGAAGAGAAGGGCTCCTAAATTGTAGTAGCTATCCTCACTAATTCCTTTGACTAAATATCCACGTTCGGCAAGAGGTATGATAAAGATTGTACTCGCGGCAAGTGATGTTAGAACTGTCCCGGAGAAATAATAAACCCCGAAGATGGTTGAAAACCAATGAGGCGCAAGACTCATCAGCCAATCAATTGCTGTAAATGTGATCGTCAGTGCAAAGAGAGGCATGAAGACAGCTGATAATTTTACGTTTGCAGTTGTAATAAACTGATCTTTTGTATGATCCTGCTTTTGCGAATTCTTTGTGATGAAATAATAGAAGACCAGCCATATCAGCCAGAATAAAACAACACGAAAGATGAAGAACTGAACATTGAGATAAGGAGCTTTAGCAGCTAAAATTTTATCCGCCGGCTCGGGATGAGTCCAGTGGAATACACTGTTAATATTCAATAAAAGTGGAATTGCCAGCAGCGGCAGAATAACGATTAAGGATGAGAGAAACTCTCCTACTCTTCTGAATGGCGTACTCCACACCGCACCGGCTATATACTCTATTGCAACAAAGAAGAGCGAGCCCACTGCAATGCTTACCACAAATGTAAATCCGATAATATTGTTTTGAGCGCTTCTCGACGGATTTACAATATAACCGAGAATAACAATTACAAGACCAACAAGTAACAAAACCAAACCGGTTGTTTGTACTTTTGAAGGTAATTCTTTTTTATGATATTCGACTGAAGAAGAACTCATTGTAGATCAGACTCCTTAGCGTTGAGCGCTCTTTGTAATGCTCTTACATAATTTATTACTGCCCATCTCTCATCAACCGTAAGTTGTGAAGAGTATGAGGGCATAATATTTTGACCATCCGTAAGTACCGCAAAAATTCTTCCGTCACTCCATTTTCTAACTTTTTCCGAATGCAAACTTGGCGGATTGGGATACTGCCCTCGCAATCTGCTGTCGCCTTCGGCTTGATAACCGTGACAAGGACTGCAATAGATATCAAATTTTGTTTGACCGAGTTGTAATGATTCCTTTGAGATTGAAATTGGATTGACCAATTTTTCTCCGGCTAAATCCGGCTCTCCTTTAAATGCATACGGCATATAACCACGCGCAATAGTTCCGGCCACAGGCTGCCTCATTCCAAAACCATCTTTGAAAACTAAACTTTTCTGTTGAACACTTTGCTTTGATTGTTCCATCATCCAATTAAACGGAAGCATAAACATCAGTTTATTCAGTGTAAAATATGCCGTGCCAGATGAAATGATTGCGACAACTAACAAGAATCCAAGAAACTTCGGTTCCAATATTCTATGCTTGTGAGTAATTTCTTCGTTGTCCCAGTAAAGCGGTTGAATTTCCTTCGCATGAACAGATTCAAAAAATTTACGAACCGAGGCTTCATTAAACTTCGGATCCTCAGCCTGGATACTTATACCGTATTTATCAGCAGAAACCTTCTTTATATAATCAGTTCCATGAAGCGGATGAGCATTATTCGGAAGTTTGAAAAAGATGAAGAGCATCGCGAGTACTGTTGCAATTGAAGCAGACAAAACCGTCACCTCAAACATAACAGGTATGTACGCCGGAAATGCGAATAAGGGTTTTCCTCCAATTACAATCGGGTAATCAATTGCAGAAACCCACCAGAGACTGAATAACGCACCAAGTGTTCCGGATAAACCGAATATCAGGGCAACATAACCAAGTTTGGAAGGAGGAAGTTTCATTGCCTTATCCATTCCATGCAGAGGGTAAGGTGTATTCACGTCGTACTTTGTGTACCCTTCTTTTGCAACCTGCTCTGCGGCATGTATTACTTCATCTGGCGTATCAAATATTCCGGTATAACTATATAAGATTTTTTCGCTCATCATCAATGTTCCTTATGAGTAGGTTGAGCGCCATCCACGACAGCTTTAACCTCAGCCATGGAAACAACAGGCAAAGCTTTTGTGAAAAGCAAAATCCATGTAAAGAAAAATCCAAAACTGCCAATCAATATCATTCCGTCAACCAATGTCGGTTTATAATATGCCCAGCTTGAGGGAAGAAAATCTCTCGACAAAGATGTAACGATGATTACAAATCTTTCGAACCACATACCGACATTTATAAATACTGCGATAACAAACATCACCGGAATAGTCCTGCGTATTTTTTTGAACCAGAATAACTGAGGTGAAATAACATTACATGTTATCATAGTCCAATATGCCCATGCATAAGGTCCGAGTGCTCTGTTCAGGAAGGTAAAACTTTCCGCCTCGACGCCGCTATACCATGCAATGAAAAATTCCATTGCGTAACCATAACCGACCATTGACCCGGTAAGCAGCATAACCTTATTCATTTTCTCTAGTGTATCAAGAGTTATGATATGTTCATAATTAAAAATCTTTCTGACGATGATGAGAACATTCTGTACCATAGCGAAACCGGAGAACACAGCACCGGCAACAAAGTATGGAGGAAAAATTGTTGTATGCCAACCCGGAATTATCGAAACTGCGAAATCAAAACTTACAATCGTATGAACAGAGAGAACCAGAGGAGTTGCGAATCCCGCAAGTATCAGGTAGACCATTTCATAATTCTGCCAATGTCTGTTTGAAAAGCGCCATCCTAAACTAAAAACTGAATAAATTATTTTTTTGAATTTATGATTTGTCTTTTCACGAAGCGTCGCTAGGTCGGGAATTAAGCCAACATACCAGAAGATTAACGAAACAATAAAGTATGTAGATACTGCAAATACATCCCACAGAAGCGGTGATGTAAAATTGACCCAAACAGAATGCTGATTAGGGTATGGGAATAAATAACCTGCGAGCCATGGTCGTCCAACGTGTATTAGTGGAAACAAACCCGCGGTCATGACTGCAAAGATTGTCATTCCTTCTGCAAAACGAGCAATACCGGTCCGCCATTTTTGTCTGAATAAAAATAAGATCGCAGAGATCAATGTACCTGCGTGACCAATACCAACCCAGAATACGAAGTTTACTATGTCGAAAGCCCAGCCAACCGGAACATTATTACCCCACATGCCAATACCGTAATAAAATGTCAGTCCAAGCCCAATTACAAGCAGTCCCATCATTGAAAGAGTAATTGAAAGAGCAATGTAGAATTTCTTGTTCGGCTTGGTTTCAAGCAGCTTGCTTATCAGATCATCAAGTTCTCTGAGAGATGTTTTACCTTCAATAACCGGCAATTCTCTTGTGTAATCAATCATACTCACAGTATCTCCTCCGAATGAGTATTCCGAAGTTTGGCTATATAAGTAACATTTGGCTTAACATTAAGTTCTTCGAGAACATGGTATGATAAATTATGTTCTCTGAGTTTTGCGATTGCAGAATCCGGATCGTTAGCATCACCAAAAGTTATTGCAGTTGTTGGACATGCAACCTGACACGCTGTAACTACATCGGTACCCTTCAATGGTTTTCCATCCCGGATCGCGTTCGAACGGGCTTCCATAATCCGTTGAACACAGAAAGTACATTTTTCCATCACGCCTCTTGAACGAACTGTAACTTCCGGGTTCAGTACAAGAGAAGTAAGTTCATTTTCATAATATGCATCTGAAAAGTAATCGCGGTAATTAAAGAAATTATATCTTCTCACTTTGTAGGGACAGTTGTTCGAACAATAACGCGTACCTACGCAACGGTTGTAAACCATCTGATTCAATCCGTCCGGGCTATGATTCGTCGCGTTCACCGGGCAAACATTTTCGCAAGGAGCGTTATCGCAATGCTGGCAAAGCATTGGCTGATTGCTCGCAATAGGATTTTCCGGTGTTCCGGAATAATAACGGTCGATGCGCATCCATTGCATCTCGCGCCCACGCTCAACCTGATCTTTACCCACAACCGGAATATTATTCTCAACATTACATGCAGTTACACAAGCGCTGCAGCTTGTGCATTTGTTGAGATCAATTGCCATCGCCCATTTATTCCCGGTGTACTGGTGTTCAGTCGTAATGCTGAAAAGTTTTTCTTTTTCTTCATGAAGGAAATTGGGTTCACTCTTGTACTTCTGAACAGTTCCTTCCTGAATAATATTTCTTGTACGGTGAAGATCTTTTACAAAAGTATCATCAATTGCGTGATGTTCCTGAGTTGATGCAAGTTTATGTCCACCATCATTTTTTTTAATTGATGCATTTTCATAAATATATGGTGAGGAGGAATAATTTTTCGACATGAGAGAAACAGCATTAAAGCCTACATCTTTACCTACATCTCCTGCTACAGTTCTTCCGTAACCAAGTTCAATATTAATTGTAGTATCATTTACTCCGGGCTGAACCATTACCGGTAAAGTAAGTTTCTTCTGATTTACGCTAACTTCTATTAAATCATTCATCTCAACATTTAGCTGCTTTGCAAGTTTTGGCGAAATCGAGGCATAGTTGTCCCATGTAACCTTCGAAACCGGGTGAGGAGTTTCTTGAAGCCAACCGTTGTTAGCAAATTTTCCATCGCCAATAAAATAACTTTCTGTTAAGTGAATTGTATAACCGCCACCGGCAATAGCAACTTTACTTTTAATAAAAGCATTTTGATTATACTTCGTTGTTGATACCGATTCAGGAAATAAAACAACTCCGTCATGAAGTGCCGAATACCAGAATGCTTTTGCGTCCGAGAATGTATTTTTCTTCGTATAAATTGTTGTGCTGAAATTATTCATCAGATACTGATGGTATGCATCCTCTTTGTATGAGCCGACATCACCGGAAATCCAGGTTAGAAGAATGGCTTCCTTCTGTCTGGAATTAAATATTTGTGAGATCACAGGTTGTTGTAAACTGTACACCCCACCCCGGACATATGCATCGCCCCATGATTCGAATGGATGATTGATTGGCAAAGTATAATTACCGGCAGCGGATGATTCATTTTCCACTTCGGTTAGTGAAATAACTGACTTGACTTTTTTAAGAGCCGATTTATATCCATAATCTTCAGGTAAAGAATAAACCGGATTGGAATCCAAATGAACCACTACTCCAACTTTTCCATTCTTCATTGCATCAACTAATTGCGAAAGTTCTTCACGGCTTGATTGTTTAATCAGCGATTTGAAAGTTGATGTATAGTCATATAAGGCGCTATTGCCTAAAAGTTCGTTAAGAAGATTCACCGCAACATGAACTTCTTTTGGAAGAGTTTCCCCTGCATATACTATTGCTTTTCCGCGGTTCTCATTTAGGTCTTTCATTAAATGAGCGATTTCTTCTTTGCTTCCGAATTTTGAAATAGAATATCCTGCAACTTTAGATTTGACCAGAGGATCGATAGCAATCACGGAACCGTTTTTGACTAGCTCATTTATCAGACTGAAAACAAATTCTAATTGTTCGCTTGGTGAAATACGCAATCGGTAATCTGCCATCATTCCGGTGGCACTCATCCTCCCCTCTGCCACATAAAGACGGTTGAAGTCTGTCTTACCTACTACTTCTCTTTTAGCCGTATACTTTCTCATATTTTCGATATAGCTTCCCTCGTTACCGAGAAAGTCAGCATCGAGAGAAAGAATTATGTTTGCTTCATCAAATTTTATTGAAGGATATTCGTCTGTCCCGTAGCATTCGAACCATGCACCCTTTCTTTGTCCATCATTTATTATTGAATGGGAATATATTTTCGTGTTTGGATATTTTACCGCAAAATCATCCAAAACTTTTTTGGTAGTTGGTGAAGTCATCAATCCGGTGACAATCGCAATTTCTTTTCCGTTCTTCTGAGCTTCATTCAACTCGGAAATAATTTCCTGATCGGCTTTTTTCCAGCTTATCTCACTTCTCAGGCTTAATGGTTCCCGTAATCTTTCGGGATCGTAAAGACTGAGAATGCTTGCCTGCCCTTTTGCGCAAATCTTACCGCGATTAACCGGATGATCGGGATTGCCGTCAACTTTTATCGGTCTGCCTTCACGTGTCTTGATTAGTATACCGCATGATTGTCCGCAACCGTTACACGTAGATGCATAAAAATTTGCAACGCCTGGAAGCACTTCCTCAGGTCTTTTGTTGTAAGGAATTATCTCACCTTTATCATGATAATCTGCACATGCAGTCGCAGTTAAGGCAGCCGATGCTGAAAGTACTGCTAAAAATTTTCTTCGGGAAATTCCTGAAAGTTTTTCAGACTCAAATTTTTCAGTAACACCATCCAAAAATTCATCGTGCTTGAACTTCAGTACTTCTGGATCGTTGTTATAATCATTTATACTCTTCCACAATTCTTTTTTCTCTGAAGACTTTTGGGAATCGATCCCTTGGGGAGAAGAATCAATCATCTCTAAACCTTACCATTTCGTTTAATTGCTGAAGGGTGAACTACAACTTGAATTTTATTTTGACCAGATGTTTTAGACAATTTCGAGAAAAACTTAAACGGGACAGCCGCTGTAATCGCTGTAACCAGTGCGCCTTTGCCAAGTGTAATAAAAAACTTATTCCGATTTATTTTTTCCATTAATCTCTCCTAAATTACCGGTGACACGCAGAACAGTTTTCAGGGCCGATATTAACTTTTTGCAGATACGGCAATTTATCGTGCGGAATTCGATGACAATCCAGACAGGCAGTCATTGTAAATGGTTTTACCTGTCGTACAATTTCCATCTGTTTGATATCGCCATGGCAGCTTACACAATCAATTTGCTTATTAACATGAACGCTATGATTGAAATACGCATACTCAGGTACTTTATGAATTCGTTTCCAGGGAATAGGTCTCCCTTCTTCATAGTATTGAGTAAGTTTGATTATTTCCGGTTTATCCTTTCGAGCTACTGAATGGCAGTTCATACAGATATTTACTGACGGTATTATAGCGTGCCGCTCTTTGGCAACCCCGATATGGCAATACTGGCAATCGATAGCCATTTGTCCAGCATGAAGTTTATGCGAAAACTTTATCGGCTGTTCTGGAGAATACCCGACATTGTCTCTTTCCGGTCTTGATATATAGAAAGTTAATATGAAGGAAGCTGCAATAACGAATAATGTTAGAGGCAGACGAATCTTTAGAGCATAATCCAGTACCGTTCTCTTCATCTAATACCTATAAATAGAAAATGACTATGATTAGTTAATAACAAGGAATTTGTTTTGAATTACTTTGCTCGCCAAAAAGGCCGGATAAACTTATAAAAGACACGACATATACTTATTCAGAAAATCACCGGCAAAGATAAGAAACGAATGCTTAATTCCAAAAATTCTAAGAGTCAACTCTCTTATTCTCATTTTTCTTTTTTGTAACGGATATATAAAAGATCCCAGCCAGAATAATGATTGCGATAAATCCGAGAATAATCAAGGTCAGATTAGTTTTTCCTGTTTTTTCAAAAGTCACCGTCATAATTTGGGTTTTGGAGAGCGAGGCCATAGATAAAGTCCAATGAAGGGTATTTGAGTTATGATCAACATCTTTCGGTTCTGCGTTGGTAGAAATAATCTTTCCGGGAACCGTCAGCTCATATTTCCACTTATATTGACCGAACATCATTTCCATCATTCCGGTTCCAATTGCATCAGATGTGCTGTCATTCTGCACCGAAGAATCTGATCTGGAAATTTTTCTTGTGAACACCATATTTCCCTTTGAATCTTCCTCTAACGAGAGTGAGCCAATCATCGCCTGCTGTGTGGAGTCTTTATTCGATTCCATCAGCAACTGGAGTGATTCAAAACCCAATGTAATTTCCACCCATCTGTCACTATCTTTTGTGTATGTACGGCTATTTATAAACCTGATCCCCTTTTTATTGGCGAAATTTTTTTTGATTTTATTCTCGTCAAAGTTTTTGATTTCTTCATTCTGGCCTCCGAGATTGAACAACGGCTCACTGAGACCAATTGCAAAAGTAATTTCTCCGCTTCCATCGAAATTAAGTTTCATCTTTTCGTGATATTGGATACAACCGACTACTAAAAGGGAGAGAATGGTAATTGCGAACAATCTTTTCATATGGTCTCCGCCTGAGAATGGATGTTTAATTTATTCTTTCAGAAAAAGGATTCAGCTTCTAATTTTTTCTCTCGACAACAAAACTCACCAATGATTCGAGTGAACTTCGCGATTCCGATTCATCAAATATTTTAAGACTGTTCAGGGCTTTTGTTGAATATTCATTCGCGATACTTTCAGCGTATTTGATGCCATCGTATTTCTTTACAAACGAAATTACCGAATCAACTTCAGTTTTATTAGCGCCGTTTCTGATCAGTTTAATGATTTTACCCCTTTCATCCTTAGACGATCTTTTTAATGCGTAGATTAATGGAAGTGTTATTTTCTTTTCTTTGATGTCTCCACCGAGAGGTTTACCGAAGACTTTTTTAGTACCTATATAATCAAGAATATCGTCGCGTATCTGAAATGCGATTCCAAGATTCTCTCCAAAATCCCTCATAGCAGATATTTTTACTGAGTCATCTGTAGATGCGCGAGCGCCAATCTCACAGCAGGTTGAAAGCAACGAAGCAGTCTTATCCGAGATAATGCGGAAATATGTTTCTTCATCAATATTCAATTTTCTGGTTTTACTTATCTGAAGTAGTTCTCCTTCGGACATTCTTCTCACAGCATGAGTAGTTACACGAAGGAAATCAAAATCGTTTCCATCTACCGCACTCATCAATCCGCGTGAGAGGAGATAATCTCCCATCAATACTGCAATTTTATTTTTCCATACCGCATTGATGGAGGGAAAACTTCTGCGAGTCTCAGCGTTATCCACAACGTCGTCATGGACAAGTGTAGCCGTATGAAGCAGTTCTACCAGTGTAGCACCGCGATAACTCCTATCTGTAATCCCTCCGCATAAGTTACTCGATAACAAAACAAGGAGAGGACGAATTTTCTTCCCTTTCTGTTTAAGAATGTAACGGGTTATCAACTCAAGAAGAGCAACTTTTGATTTTAACGCCTGCTTAAAGAGTTTGTTAAATTCAGCAAGCTCTTTTTCAATCGGATGATTTATTTCAGAGAGAGATTTATTCGTCAAGTTTTCTTTTGGAATATTTTCGAAACAATAATACTTATTTCATATAATAAAACCAACGGAACTGCAAGCATCAACTGAGAAACCGGATCTGTTCCCGGAGATAAAAATGCCGAAAGAATAAGAATAACAACTATTGAATGACGGCGATACTTCCTCATCAATTTTGGAGTAAGAATTCCAATTTTTGAAAGAAAAAAAGAAAGCATGGGTAATTCAAAAACTAATCCGGCACCGAGAATTATACTCAGCACAATTGATAAATATTCGTCAAGCGCAAAGTTATTGGCAATTGTAACGGTTCCAAAACTTGCGGCAAATTTCAGTGTAATTGGAAGCATAAGAAAATAACCGAACACTATGCCACAGATAAAACAGAATGTTGTGAAGAGTACGATCCATTTAATATATTTTTTCTCAGTCTGCTTAAGTGCTGGGGCTATAAATTTCCAGAGCTGATAAATCACATTGGGAAAACTTATGATTAGTCCAACTACCATGGCTGTCTGAAAGTACAAGAATAATTGACCGAATGGGCGGAGGTTTTGCAAATTAAATTTAGCAGTTCTAGCCGGCAGCAGAAGGACTTTGTCTACAAAAAAATCACTGAAATATAGAGCTACAGCCGTGCCGATGAGAATACCAATAACGGAATAGATTATTCTCCAGCGTAATTCCTCAAGATGATCGAGGAAAGTCATTTCAATTTCACCGTTCTGACTTCCCTCTTCAAATGCTTTTTCTTCTGATTCAGCCAATTGATAGCCCTAAACAAGTTCAGGATATAGTGGAAATTTTGCACAAAGAATTGCTACTTCAATTTTTATCTGAGCAAGCATAGATTCATTTTCAACATTTTTAATTGCCCGATCTATGAATGCTGCAATCATTTTCATTTCGGTTTCCTTCATACCGCGTGTTGTAACTGCCGGTGTACCAATTCTAACACCACTAGTTACAAACGGACTCTTCGTATCAAATGGTATCATATTCTTATTAACAGTAATACCTGCCGCACCAAGAGCGTTTTCAACTTTTTTCCCGCTCAGTTCTTTGTTCGTCAAATCAACAAGCATTAAATGATTGTCTGTTCCACCGGAAACTATTTCATATCCAAAAGAAGTCATCTCTCCGGCAAGCGTTTTAGAATTTTTAATGACCTGTTTTGCATAGTCGGTAAAAGAATCCTCAAGAGCTTCACCAAATGCAACAGCTTTTGCCATTATTACATGCATCAATGGTCCGCCCTGAATACCCGGCATAACCATTCCATCAAGAATTTCCGACATTAATTTTAACCGATCGCCTTTAAGAGTTTTAATACCAAAAGGATTTTCCCGATCCTTCCCCATTAAAATAATTCCACCGCGCGGGCCTCGTAAGGTTTTGTGAGTTGTGGATGTAACAACATCGCAATACGGAAGCGGATTTTTCAATAAACCTTTCGCAATTAATCCGGCAGGATGTGCCATATCCATCATTAATAAAGCACCAACTTTGTCAGCAATCATCCTGAATTTTTCATAATCCCAGTCGCGTGAATAAGCACTCGCACCCATCACAATCAATTTTGGTTTTTCTTTCTTAGCGAGATATTCAATTAAATCATAATCAAGAAGTTTCGTTTCTTTGTTCAGGGAGTATCCAACCGCGTGATAGATCTGACCCGAAAAATTTACATGTGAGCCATGTGTTAAATGCCCGCCATGATCCAGGCTCAAACCAAGTATTGTCTCTCCGGGTTTCAGAAGAGTCATGTAGACAGCCATATTTGCCTGGGATCCGCTGTGAGGCTGAACATTCACATAATCAGCACCGAAAAGTTTTTTCAGACGATCTCTTGCAAGGTCTTCGGCCATATCAACAAATTCGCATCCTCCGTAATATCTCTTACCCGGGTAACCTTCGGCATATTTGTTAGTCAGTACCGATCCTGCGGCATTAAGAACTGCGAGCGACACAAAATTTTCTGATGCAATTAATTCGAGATGAGTCTCTTCTCTTCTGAGTTCAAGCTGAGCAATTTTATATGCTTCCTGATCTCTTTGTAAATAGTTTGACATGTTGGTTTCAGTTTTATTTTTTAATTCATGGATTATTTTAGACAGAGAAAAATCTTCACTATAAATATGCTGTTCTGATGTGTGAATTCAAAATAGGATTTTTAAGAAAAACTATATTAACAAGTGGAAGGGTTGAGGCATAGAAATCGAGATCATAAAATTTTCAAGACAAGTATATTATGGGCATCTCTAAAAACTAATTTTTAAAAAATAGAACGCAGATAAACGCTGATAAAACGGATTTTCACAGATAGCATTCGAGGTTTTTAGAGATGCCCATATTGTATTGTGAACAACATTTTTGTTTTTAAATATTTTAGGAAGTTTTTACCCATTTTCCATCAACCATCCAACATCAACCATCTTTTACTGCGCTATCTATCTGTGCGTAGGAACCAAATTTCTCCGAGACTTAGAGTGACATTGAACTTAAAAATATTTTCCTGAAGAAGATTATTTTCTGTTGTTCCTCTTCTTCCATATTGTAGACCCAATTCTATTGTGTTAGTTCTGATAGGAAGACCTAAACCAGATCCGATAGGAAGAGCCACACCAGCGTAAAGAGAGTACTGATTGATACCGTAACCATTAATCTTATACTGAGATTGCTCGTAACTTATTCCCGCTCTCCAGATTACATTATCCCAGAATTCCTCATTTCGGTTTTCTGAATCTTGGAATTCAAAACCAAGACTCATTTTATAATAATCCTGCATATTGCTTGATTTTAAATTGTTATTTGTGAATTGGCTGAATGGTTGATACAAATAGTCAAGTGTGAAAGTATACTTATTCAATAAATTAAATGAAGCACCAACACCCAGTCTGTATGGTAAGTTGGTTTTTATTGAACCAGTAGAATTTGTAATAGTGCCAATCGATGTAGTGGAGAGATCTACACTGTCCTTGCTTAATGTAAGCGAGGGACTGTAAACCAATCCGATTCTAAGGTCTTTGAGATCGCCGCTGCCGAAAATTTTTGATAGATCACCTGATATTAATCCTGCGGTCATTCCTATTCCATGATAATTTGTTTCTTTTGCGAAAGCGACATTACCGAATGTTGTATCAGCGCTGAAAGTGACCGAGGAGTTATTTTTGATTTTGCCGAAATAATAGTCATACGTAACACCAAGAGAGAAATTAAATGGTAATCTGTATGAAGTACCCATAACAAACTTAGAAATGCCTCCCTCACCAGAATATGTAACAGTATGGTCCCCAACTAAAGGATGGTATTGTGATTCTAAAACTTCATAACCAACGTCGGAAAATGGTATTAATCCTATAGCAAACGAAATTCCGTTATCACGGTCGATAGGAAATCCAGCCATAAGCCCGCTGAGATTTACTCTTGTATGGTAGACTGATGACAAAATACTTTGTGAATTATTTCCCGAATAGTTAAGCCCAGATTCAAATCTGGTCAACCGGAGATCAGTCAAACTTGCGGGATTAATAAAACTCAGATAATCTTTATCGCTTAACGCAATTCCTAATCCGCCCATTGCGAATCTTCGAGCAGAAAAAGGAGAATGAAGATCTCCTAATCCATATCGGGTATATAAGGAACCACCTTCAGCAAAAATCGGAGAGGTGATTAATAGTAGCAGTATGAAAATTTTCAATTGTCTCATGGATTATTTTTTCTGTAGGTAAGTTATTTTAAGTTTAGGTCTCAAAGCCTTATTAGAGTTATTGCTACCGTAAAACGCAATTCTCGCCGCTGAAGAGTACTCATCATAAAGTGTAAATGCCAACCCGGCATTTACATGCCCATTCAGCCATTTTTGAACCGCCCATGATATGTCTCCGGAAAAAATATCCCCTTTACGAGAGAGGAAAGAGGTCGAAAGACTATCACTTGATAATTTATAGAGTGAATTGTCTGCTAGCAATTGAACATAAAGAGAATCCGATTTTAACGAGCCATCCAATTCTTTTGACACATCAACAGTCAATTCCAGAGCCGCTTTATTGATGATGGAATTTTTCGGCAATGATGATAGATCGAAGAAAACTGATCCGTGCAATGAATAACCGGCTTCCACATAAAAATCTGATGAAGGGACGGTAACAAATCCAGCACGCCTTGTTACAACATGAACATCCTCATCCGGATTTACATCGAGAGTATCTAAATAATAATTTGGTCTGTTTAGTATTACACGCAAATAGGTTTCATAATACGTTCCATTAACTTCAACAGCTCTAAAACCAAGCATTTTAGACGTATTGCCGGGTGTAAGAATAATTCCATTATTTTTTGGTGCTGAACTATTGATTTTCCGATTTAACCATTCTCTAATTACTTCCGGTTTCAAATTAAATCTGATGGTTGTATCTGTAACGGCTAATCCGGATTTAACATCAGCTGCATCGTATTTAAGATATTGGCTTTTACTGCTGTCACGGTCAAATCCCGGTGCAGTCCAGTCGCTGCGCACCTGATGCACAGAAAAATCGAATGCAGAGGCCTTATCACCAATCGTGTAACGCGGAATCATATCCATCCATACTGACTGAATAATGACTTCATTATTGGAAATTCTTGTGAGAGTAGTATCGGGCACGTAGACATTAAACCGATACAAAATTGAAGATTCCGAATAGGGGGTTTTGCCGAGCAGTAGATATTCCGATCCACCAAGTTTTGGTGTGTATTCATAGTAAGAAGATTTTTGAGGAATATTTAATGAATCGCTGTTCAGTTGCTGGAAAGTAAATTTGTCTTGTTCGGAGAGTAAATTGGAACCAACTGAAGTAGGATCTTGATTACACGAAATAAATAAAAAAGTAAGAGTCACTACCAATAATGATAAACGCAAAAATCTGATCAATTAATTTCCTCCGGATAAATCAATAATAACAAAATCGCACGCTTCACTGAAATTAGCGGCTGTAAAATTGGGCTTTTTTCCCAGATTAAGCAAGACAGAAATTTCTTTCTCAATCGTCGGACTATCAAGTAGAATTGTTTTCACACCGGCATTGATCCCACATTCAACATCACTCCATTTATCACCAACCATGTAAGAATGCGTAAGGTCAATATCAAATTCTTCTGCAGCTTGAACAATCATAAGCGGAGAAGGTTTCCTACAAATTGATTTTTCCGGAGGATCAATATCGGGATGATAAGGACAGTAATAAAAAGCATCAACCGATGTTCCCTGCTCGAAGAGCAACTCATTCACTCTTTGGTTCACTGCATCAACATCTTGCAGAGTCATAAGCCCTTTTGCTACTCCAGCCTGATTGGAGACAACAATGATCTTACAACCGAAATCATTTTTGAGTTTTTTAATACCTTCGGCAACCCCTGGTAGGATTTTAATTTCAGAAGGATCTTTGATGTAACCGGGATCGTGGTTAATCGTTCCGTCACGATCCAAAAAAATTGCTCTTTGCATCAATTAATCAGTAAGCTTTTTATAAAGATCAACATACTTCTTTGAAGAATTGAGCCAGCTGAAATCTGACTGCATTCCATTGCGCATTATTTTCTGCCATGTTTCTTTATCGCTGGTAAACATTTTAATTGCACGTTTAATTTCAGCCAGCATTTCAGTAGCCGAGTATTTTTCGAATACAAATCCATTACCTGTTTTAGTCTTCGGATTGTAAGGCAGAACTGTATCAGCCAAACCGCCAGTCTTACGCACTATCGGCACGGTTCCATACATAAGGCTATACATCTGGTTGAGTCCGCACGGTTCAAATTTAGATGGCATCAAGAACATATCACAACCTGCCTCAATTAAATGAGCAAGTTCATCATCAAATCCAATGTAACAAGAGAACTTGTTATGATATTTTGAACCCATGCTCGTAAAAAATTTATGATATTTTTTATCGCCTGTGCCCAGAATAACCAGATGAATATTTAATTTCATTAGTTCGGGAAAAGCTTTTTCCATAAGATCCATACCTTTGTTATCAAACAATCGTGAAATCATACCAATAACAGGTGCATCGTCTTTAGGAGTAAAATTAAAATTATCTGCTAGAGCCTGCTTGCTTTCTCTCTTGAGTTCAATATTTTTTATCGAAAATCTCTTTGGAATTTTGTTATCCAGCTCAGGATTCCAAATAGTATCATCTATGCCGTTAATAATACCGAACAGATTCTTTTTACGTTTACTTAATACTTCTTCAAGCCCGTGCCCGTACTCTTTGTCCTTGTAGATTTCCTTTGCGTACGTTTCGCTTACGGTGGTTATCATATCGGCATAGAGTAAACCGCTTTTCAGAAAATTCAATTTTCCTTTATGAAGAACACCTTTTTCACTATCAAGTTCTTTTGGCAATGCTGTTTTCGCAAAATTAGCTTTTGGGAAAACACCCTGGAAAGAAAGGTTGTGAATTGTGAACAATGTTTTTATTGGTTTAAATACAGGATCGTTCTTGTATGTCGACTTCAGATATGCCGGTATAAGTCCTGTCTGCCAGTCATTGCAGTGAATGATATCCGGTGTCCAGCCTAATTTTGTTATAAGTTCAAAAACGGCACGATTCAGTAAAATAAAACGATCATCATTGTCAGGATATTCTTCGCCGGTAAGAGGATCGGTGTAGAGACTATGTCTGCTTCCATAAAACTGAGCATTGTCAAGGAAATAGATCTGAACTCGTGTTTTAGGCCCAATTAGAAAAGATGACCTTAGTGAAAAAACAACTTCCGAATCTCCAATATTGATTTTAAGGTCTTTCAATCTGACTACTTCATGTATTTTGAACTTTCGTTCGTCAATCGCTCCATATTTAGGTACAATAATTCTAACAAAATGCCCCATCTCCTGAAGTTTTTGTGGTAGTGCTGATGAGACGTCTGCTAAACCGCCGGTCTTTACGAACGGAACCACTTCTGAGGTTGCAAATAAGATTTTAAGCTTTTTTCCTGACGACATTTAATGTTGTCCTTCAAATTTTAATATGCAAAATTACGAAAATAGAGCGGGATTGACAAAAATATTGGCAAATAAAGAAATGATTTCTCTATTTTTGAGCCGTTCCTTAATTGGCATCAGATGAAAACATTATTTAAGAATCCGTTACAGATAGCGACTGTTGACACCAAAAGCAGCCATTTCAAGCGTGGGAAAGAGCTTTCCGAGATCGGCTTACTCTCCGGGCATTCAATTTTAGTTGAGGATGGAATAATTAAGGATCTCATTCCAGAGTCTTCCCTTTCGAAAATTAATGCCGAGAAGACAATAGATCTAAAGAATTTAATTCTACTACCCGGTCTGATTGAATGCCATACACACGCAGCTTATGCCGGATCCCGCGCAAATGAATTTCTTATGCGCCTGAAGGGCTCTACATACGAAGAGATCTCAAAAGCCGGCGGAGGAATTACATCAACTATGCATGCGGTACGTAATTCCTCTTTTGAAGAATTGGTTAAACTGCTGAAACCAAGAGTCGATCATTTCATTTCGCAGGGTGTGACAACATTAGAGATTAAAAGCGGCTACGGTTTAAGTTATTATGATGAGATTAAACTTCTCCAAGTAATTAATCATTTCAAAACTCACTCGGCGATTGATATTGTGCCGACATTCCTCGGCGCACATACCTATCCTCCTGAATATAAAAACGATCACAAGCAATATCTTGATTTGATCATTAACGAACTTCTTCCGTATATAATAAAAAATAAACTGGCTGAACATGTGGATGCTTTCTGTGAGAAGACAGCTTTCTCATCAGATGAAGTAGAAAAGATATTCACTAAGGCAAAAAAACTTGGCTACAAGCTGAAGCTGCATACAGAGCAGTTCAACAATGTAGGTGGTCTGGATGTAGCTCTGAGATTGAAAGCGTTAAGTGTTGACCATCTCGAGGTAATTTCAAAGGATGATATTCCTAAATTATCAAAAAGCGAAACAGTTGCAGTACTATTACCGGGTGTATCATTTTTCCTGGATTACGATTACGCTCCTGCCCGTATGCTGATTGAGAATAATGCTATCGTAGCGCTTGCTACAGATTTCAACCCAGGATCATCACACATTCCAAATCTTCATCTTATAATGCAGCTGGCAGCTTTGAAAATGAAAATGAGTGTCGAAGAAATAATCTCTTCTGTTACAATTAACGCTGCCAAAGCATTAGATGTGAGCGAGAAAGTTGGAAGTATTGAAATTGGTAAGCAGGCAGACTTTGCAGTGTTCAACGCCAAGGATTTTTCAGAGATCATTTACAACATCGGAATTAATTTGAATAGATATACAATTAAAAAAGGCAAAATCATTTATCAAAATGCGGAAAATTTATGAAGATAATCGAATGTGTTCCAAACTTTAGCGATGGACGAAATCCAGAAACATTCGAAGCAATAAAGGAAGCTGTTGCGGAAATTAAAGATGTAAAATTATTGAGCCTTGAGCCCGATGCCGATTACAATCGTGTAGTGGTTACCTTAGCCGGCAATGAAGAAGGGATTCTGAATGGTACACTTGCCGCTTGTAAAGTTGCCGCAGAATTTATTGATATGCGAAGACACAAAGGAGGACATCCGCGCCTCGGCGCAATTGATGTGGTTCCGTTTGTTCCGGTTGCAAATGTTACAACCGAAGAGTGCGTGAAAATTTCGGAAAAATTTGCAAAAATTATTTCAGTTGATTTGAAAGTTCCGGTTTACTTATATGAAAATGCTGCGCACAAGGCTGATAGAAAAAGTTTATCGAGCATTCGTCAGGGTGAATATGAAGGACTGGAAGAAAAATTGAAGGATCCAAATTGGATACCGGATTTTGGAGAAGCGATTTTCAATCCTAAACTCGGGGCAATAGTAACCGGTTCCCGCTTCTTTTTAGTAGCATACAATGTCAATATCAAATCTAACGATGTCAAATACTCGAAAGAAATCGGCGAAATATTACGTGAGAGTGGTTATGCTAAACGCGATGAAAATGGAAATATCATCAAGGTCAATGGGAAGGCAATCAAAGTTCCGGGACGCTTGAAAGAAGTGAAAGGAATGGGTGTGGCTTTAGAAAAATACAATCTCACACAAGTTTCTATGAACCTGACAAACTACAACGTTACGCCAATACATGTAGCGTTTGAAGAAGCAAAGAGAGAAGCTGCGAGACTTGGTATTGAAGTAAACGGAAGTGAAATTGTAGGACTGGTTCCACTCGAAGCGATGTTACAAGCCGGAAGATTTTATACTAATGGGAAAGAAACAGATGAAAAGAAATTAGTTGAAGCCGCAATTAATAATCTTGGTCTAAGTGCACTTCATCCGTTCAAACCGGAAGAAAAAATAATTGAATTCATGATTTAAAATTCTGAGGAGTGAAACGACGAAGAATCTCCAACAAATAAGTGTATGAGATTCCTCACCACGCTCAGAATTACAAAAAAGGAGTAATAATGAATCTCTCAAAAACATTACAAGAATATTTTAACGAACTATCATCCAACTCACCCACACCGGGTGGTGGAAATGTTGCGGCACTGTGCGGCGCACTCGCCTCAAGTTTGGGGATGATGGTTTGTAACCTTACTATAGGTAAGAAGAAATATGCCGAGGTTGAACAGGAAATGATCAGCCTCAGAGACAAGTTGGAAAATTATCAGAAGAAATTTTTTGTACTCGGGACGAAAGATAACGAAGCCTTTGATAAAGTGATGAATGCCTTCAAACTTGCGAAAGAGACTGATGAGGAAAAGCAATTACGTGCGAAGAAGATAGAAGAAGCAACTATTGATGCTGCCGAGGTGCCTTCCGATGTGATGCAGGCATGCAGTGAAATTCTGCCAATGATAAAAACAGTAATTGAAAAGGGAAACAGAAATTCTTTATCAGATGCCGGTGTTGCTGTATCATTAATTGCCACAGCCGCTGAATCTGCTTATCTGAATGTAATGATTAACTGTTCATCACTATCCAACCAAACAATTGCCAACGAGATAAAGAAGCGGGCAGATATTCGTATGGATGAAATTTCGCATACAAGTGAATACCTTGTTGAACGAATTGTTAAAGAAGTCAATCCGCAATGATGACAACGAGACACAAAAATCATCATCCATTTCGACTCGACAACAGACGGGGAGAAATCTTAATAACACAAAAGATTTCTCAGTCGCTTATATCACAACAAATGATACGCCCCTTCGAAATGACAATTATGAAATTGCTCATCTTATTGCTAATGCTTTTTTCTATTGAGACAAATGCACAAAAAGTACTACTCGGAATTGATGTTCTCCAGAAAAGTAATTACTCACTTCTTGATGGCAAACGTGTAGGCTTAATAACTAACCACACCGGGGTGAACGGCAAACTCCAGTCAACACACGATCTATTCAGCCGGGCAACTAATTTCAAATTGTCAGCTGTTTTTTCTCCTGAGCATGGATTAAAAGGAATGATCGGCGCTGGACAACTATACAATGACTTTACTGATTCATCAACAGGGATTATCTACTATTCACTTTACGGCAAGACCCACAAGCCAACGAAGGAAATGCTTGAAGGAATCGATGTGCTGGTCTATGATATTCAGGACATCGGCGTTCGATCATATACTTATATAAGCACACTTGGCGCTGCAATGGAAGCGGCTGCTGAGAACAAGATTGAATTTATAGTTCTGGACAGGCCAAATCCCTTAGGTGGCATAAGGACAGAAGGCAATGTTGTTGAGGATGGTTTTGATTCATTCGTGAGTAAATATAAAATTCCATACGTATACGGATTGACCTGCGGAGAACTTGCCAAGCTTATCAATTCCAAAAGTGCTCTTGGAAATAAGATTAAGTGTAAGCTGAGAATTGTAAATATGGAGGGCTGGAAACGTTCGATGAAATTTTGCGATACAGGATTAAGCTGGGTTCCTACCTCACCAAATGTTCCTTATCAGGAGACAGCCGCTTACCTGGTTGGTACCGGAGTGTTGGGCGAGCTTCAGGTTTGCGGAATAGGAATTACTTACACACTCCCCTTTCAGACTTTTGCCGCAGAATGGATTGATGGAGATACACTGGCTTCAAGAATGAATTCTCTAAACCTACCCGGGGTTATTTTTAGACCGCTTTCTTACAAACCGCTCTATGGTGATTGGAAAGATAAGACTTTGAACGGCGTACAACTTCACATCACTGATTTCGATAAAATCAACTTACTTGAACTGCAATTTTATTTTATGCAGGTACATCACCAACTTTATCCGGATAAAGATCCTTTAACACTAGCCACAGCAAGCCGGATTAAAATGTTCGATAAGGTCTTAGGCACTGATAAAGTAAGGGTGAAATTTTCAAAACATTTCCGTGTCAAAGACATTCACAAGTTTCTGAATAAAGATCTGGATTGGTTCAGAAAACTTGCGAGAAGGTATTATATCTACAATTAAACAAGATTTTCTTATTTATAAAGGTCTTAAATAGTAACTTTTCCGCCGCGGTAGATTACAAAAGCAACTTTATAATTGCACAAATGTCGAATGCTAAAACAGTTTATCTCGCTAAGTGGGGCGGTCGTAGCTAAGTGCTAGTTTGACTGTTTTAGAAATTCAAAGTTAAGCCCAAACTAAAAGCTTTTTTATCAATCTTCTTGATGTTCCAGAATGGAGCTGGTTGAACATTATCTTCATCAATTTTTTGCCAATCCGAGATACAATAATCAAACTTTAATTCCAACCTGTTTGATAAATCGAAAAATTTATGAAAAGGAATTTTTATTCCAGCACCATATCTATTAACAGGGTGTTGAGGTGAATACGAATAAATTTCTTTTATCTGTATTTCATTTTCTCTTCCAAAACTTAACTGCAGTATCTCAAACAATGTTAATTCTATACCAAAATTAGGTTGCCACTCAGTGAAATCATAATCTGCACCTTTAAATACAGCATCGAATGCAAACATAAATTTTAATGGAGATAAGCCGAAAACCTTTTCGAAATTTGGATTATAGTTATAAGAGAAACCGGCTCTAATATTCTGGAATTTATAATCCTCTTGAGGGAAATTATCATATTTTATTTTTGTATTGAGTATGTTTTTGATTTGGAAACCAACTTGAAATTTATCATTAGAAGAAAAAGTAAAGCTTTCTGGAAATCTATATAATACTGCTAAATTAATATCAATCGCTGAACCAGAAATAGATTTGGTCTCATCAGGGGAAGAACTTGTGGTTAGATTTGAAAATTTGAGATAATAATAATTCGCCGCAATTCCGACTGAAATATCATCTGCGAGATTTCGTGCATAGTTTATAGTGTAAATATAAAAACCATCTCTACCCTGAATGAATTTATCCGTAAGAGTATTTGCCGACACTCCTATTGTTCCGTAATTATTAAAAAGAGGAATAATAATTGCATAATCATATGCTTTAACATCCTCAGTAAATATGCCGAACCCTTGTCCTTGAGAAACTAATACACTATATGAATTTAGATTTGCTATACCGGCGGTATTGTAAAATAGCGTCTCCGTACCTTCAGCAACACCTGTATAAGCATTCCCTAATCTGATTGCTCTAGCATAGCGCGAAGTATTAAAAAGATCCATCGCACCGCTTTGTGGTAAGACGACGCTATAGAAAATTAGAAATATTATTAAAATTCTTATTGCAAGTTTTTTCAAAATTCTTCCATGTGTTAATTATAGTCAGCGCATCTTGTCGCTAAGCGCACGTTTAGTAGTAGTTCGTTTGTAGTCAAGGTACATACTTTGCCTGTCAATTATTTTATTATTTTTTCGTCAATTAGTTATCCTTGATAATCGGGATAACTTATAGCTGCTATCTTTTAACCTTTCCCGTTTCACGTTATTTGATTGGTCCTTACGACCGAGAAAGTTATGTTGGGCGGCTATTATTGCCTTGGGCTACATCTTGTTTCTTTTGTCTTTGATATCTTGAAATTGGATAAGTCAAGTATCACCTTTGTTTCAATTGCGCCTCCTAATCCCTGTGACTTCCATTCCTCGAGCTCAGGACAATTCTTTTCGGTTGCCTCTCCTGTTTCCAACCAGTAAACAAGAGTATTGTCCTTACTTTCTTCCGAGTCTGACCAAGAGCCTTCAAAAACTTTTTTCCGCTTTTTCAAATCCCAGATTATGAGACCACTTGGGCCGGGACCAGTGGTGCTATCAAGAATTAAAAGATCATCCTTCACCCCGGCGAAATATTCAGCCCAGTCATTTTTAATCTCGAAATCGTTATTTCCGAAAATATATTTGCACGGAAACTTTTCAGTCGGGCTTGATTTGTATTTAATCAAGAAGTCAGTACCGGCGCTCCCTTGAACTTCTTTTGCAATGACAAGGTATTTTGGTGATTCATAACAGTTGATCTGGATTGAATCAGCCGCAACAATTTGTCGGTCTGACACGCTGACTGATTTTTTATCTTTTTTTTCTGCTGCCGTTCCGTAATTAATGCCGTTGATAAAAATAATACAGATAGCAAAACAGAAATAGATGTTCTTTGTGTTCTTCTTCATAATGCATCTCATCCAACTGTGTTGTGTTTTATCTCAGTCAAGGTACATACCTTGACTGAGTAATATTTAGTTCTAGTCAAGGAGTTGCTCTTGATAACCTCTAACCTTTCAACATTCCCGTTTCACGTCATTTGATTGATTCTTGACGATCGAATAAAAAAAAGAATTATTACAAAAATTCGATAATATAAAATACTATAATAAGGATGATAGTAGCTGAAGAAATTCCGATTGGAATATATACAGGTGCTATCCAAGGACGTGGAATAAGAAAAAGAACATCCACTGTATTTAGACTAGGCGGCCATTTAATTAGAACGTAGAGAGAGGCATAATAGAACAAGTCCCAAATGGCAAATGTCCAGAGAAAGATTACAAGTTTTGCAAGCCACGTTTCTCCAACAAGAAATGACAAAGTCACAAGCATTACTATTGTTGCTGCTTCTCTTGTTTTCTCAATATTAATATAGTTTTCGTCCATTTCCTTAAGTATTTCTTTATTGGATACCGGTTTTAAAATACCAAGTGCTTTTCGAAGATAAACTACAACTACTCCCTCTACATGTGCCATGGCGATGCCAAATAAAGTCAATAATAAATATTTTACAATCATATGCTCTTATACTGAATTAAGGTACATACCTTGCCTTTGAATTATTCAATTATTTTCCCTCAAATAGTTGCCCTGAATGATCGAGTTAACATCTGGCCTATGGGCTTATTACCTCAAATATTATTTTTGCAAATCTATACTCACACCGCCAACTGGCCAGCGTGCGCGGAGATTTAATGTATCGGGATAATACCGGAACTCTTCAGAAGATTTGAATGGAATTATTGTTCCGGAATCATATTTATCGTTTTTATTTTTATCCTTGTAGCCCCACAAAAGATATTTACCCGGTAAAACCTTTTTGAAATCAAATTTTTTCTTCTCATCGACTTTTTGCTGGTATGTCCGTTTAACACCCTCAGCGGATTCAAGTATAAGTATCGATTGAGTTGTATCGTTTGTTGTAATATTTCCGGACACACCGCTGAAATCAAGTTCGTTCGCAGTTGTGAATTTATTCTTAAAGAGTGAATCCACCTTATTGCCGCTGAAGTCATAATAATTTTTTAAGTCCGTGCTCAAAGTGTATTCTGTACTCTGTTTCAGCTTCGATGCTACTAGTACATTAAACAGTGCGTCATCTATTCGTTTCAATGCCAACTTGTATGAACTTCCCTTCGCGTCCAGAATACTCAATTTGTTTATTAAAAATTCGGAGTCAATCGCGTCGTTAAATGAAATTGTAAACTTGGAAGCTTCGTAATCAACTTTATCGCCGGGTAATTCACCGGCACTCCTAACCAGCTTCAGAGAAATTGTGTCACGGTCATTCTTAACTGTAATTGAATTTTTCTCTTCGGCAGAAAGGTTGGATGCAAAATCTGTAATTCCTTTGGATATTAGTACCCACCCCTCTTTCTTCTCAAGCGTATCTTTTAGCCCTACGTAAAACTGATAGGGTTTAGCATCTCCCTTAAAAATGTATGATGGCAAAATCTTTTTATTTGCTGTAGAATCGAATAGATAAAAATTTTCGACAGATAATTTTGTGCTGTCAATTTTGTCTGTGAATTCAATCAGCAGATGATTGCGATCCTTCATTATTACATTTGAGATTTTTGGTGAGATAGTGTCTTCGCTTGTCAGAAAAAAGTCAATGTCGGTGACTTCGTTGAATTTGTCATTCAGGTCAATATCCCTGAACTGCACTCCAAACTCATCTTCATTTTTCTGATACTTGCCGTCTCTAAGTTTGTCCTTAACAGCAAAAATTTTATAGCCGCCGTCCGCCAGGCCTAACAACGAATACTTTCCATTCTTCCCCACCTGAGAAATATAATCGGGTGATTGTTTACCGGGATCAGTTTCATCTCCCGCCCCACGATAGGCAAAGATCATCACGCCTTCAGAATTCCGGTCGTAAACTCTTCCGGAAATTTTCCCCTTATCGATTTTATTACCCGTTGAAAACGCAAAAGTAAATGACTCCGCCATTTTATTATTGTTATGAATATCCTTTACGTCAGTACCAACACTTACGGTATATGTTGTGTTCTGCTTTAATGTATTCTGAAAATAAATCGATAGTGACTTACCGCTCCAATCATATTCTAATGCTTTTTGAAGAGCGGGAGAGATAAAGACGGCATCCTGCACAGAACGTTTATCAACGTATTCGCTGAAAGTTAATTCAATGTAATTCTCTTTGAAGTTTACTGTTCCATTTTGAGGAAAAGATTCTATTACCTGAGGAGGAATTGTGTCCGGCTCGCCTCCGCCGGGAGGCAATTGATTGGCACATCCTGAAAATAAAATCATTGCACCAATAATTATCGATTTAGAAATTAATTTTGACTTCTTCGCCATTGTCTATACTTACTCACATTTTGTTCATGTTCATTGAGGGACTTTGAAAACATATGACCTCCCTCCCCGTTGGCAACGAAAAACATGTAACTGGTTTTTTCCGGATAAAGCGCAGCCATAATAGCAGCTTTTCCGGGATTGTTAATCGGTCCCGGCGGCAAACCGGGATGTATATATGTATTGTACTTAGAATTAATCAGAAGATCTTTTTTCAACACTCTGTTCTTACGTTTGTCCCTGATAAGATACTGCACTGTTGGATCAGCCTGAAGGGCCATCCCTTTCTTCAATCTGTTATGATAAACGCCTGAGATTGTTTTGAATTCACTTACAAGATTTGATTCGCCGTCTATGATCGAGGCGAGAGTTAGAATTTGATTCTTTGTCATCTTCAGTTCATTCATCCGCGCTTCAAGTTTTGGAGTGAAGAATTTATCCATTTCCACTTTAAGTTTCTTTAGTATTTCTTCTTCATTAGTGTTTGAATAGAAAAAATAGCTTTCCGGCAATAGATATCCTTCAAGATTATTTACGTCCAGGTTAAGATAATTTAGAAAAGATCTGCTCTTGCTTAGTTCCATGACTTTTGCTGAATCAATTTTCAGATTTCTGCTGAGAATCTGGGCAACCTCGCTCTGCCAGATTCCCTCAGGTAATGTTACCAAAATCTGAGAAACTCGAGCCCCCTCAATTAACAGTTCCATCAATTTGATGTAGCTTAGACCATTGGGAATATTATATCTGCCTGCCCTTATTTTCTTTTCGGCACCATACAAGTAGGCAATGATTTTCATGTTCAATCTATTCGGTATTATCGCTTTTGCATAGAGAGTGTCAACTACCTGGCTTAGTGTCGATCCCAGCGGAATATCAATTTCAACCGGTGCGGCTTGTTTATAATGATTTGGCGAAAAGAAAGTTAACAGAAGAATGGTAAGTACAAACGCAAAGAAGAATGCTACAACGACTAATTCTTTATTCGTAATTAATGGATTTTTAGACTTTTGAGTTTCAGTCATAATTTCAATTTCTGTTTAGAATAATTCTAATATATAGAAATTTTCCCTTTAATTGAGTGTGAATATACGGATGCACTTATGATTTTATTTTATAAAAGTATTGTCAGCAAGACTTGGAAATGCATTGAAATCGAATGAATACTTAACTCCTGCTTCATGAAGCGTCAGACCGCGGTATGCAATCATAGCACCGTTATCACCGCAAAATTCCAAAGAAGGAATTACAAGCTTCATTCTATACTTAGTTGATAACTTTTGGAATTCATCGCGCAGCATTTTGTTTGCGGCTACTCCGCCGACAAGTGAGATTGAATTTACCTTATACTTTCTCAATGCTTTGTCTGCGTTTTGAATCAATGCTTTGATAGCGGAATATTGGAATGATGCCGCAATTAAAGGAAGATGTTCTTCAGGTATTTTTGCTGCCTCATCATATTCTTTTTGTATGAATCGAAGTACCGAAGTTTTGAGTCCGCTGAATGAGAAATCAAATTCATTTTTGCACTGTGCAATTGGAAAATTGACGAAGTCCGTTGGCTGATTCATTGCTACTTCTTGGATCTTCGGGCCGCCGGGATATCCGAGTCCCAATAGTTTTGAAATCTTATCGAACGCCTCCCCTGCTGCGTCGTCAATTGTGGTTCCAAGTTTTTTAATTTCAGTATTACTTTCAACGAGAAGCAGTAATGAATGTCCGCCCGAGACAACGAGAGATAAATAAGGGAATTCTGGTTTCTCATCCATCAAAAAACCTGAAAAGACATGTCCTTCAATATGATTAACTGGCACAAACGGTTTATTAGTCGAGTAGGCAAATCCCTTGGCATAAGTTAAACCAACGAGAAGTGCGCCAATCAGTCCGGGTCCTGCTGTGGCACATACCAGATCTATCTGATCGGAGGTTATGTTAGCTTGAAATAATGATTTTTTTACCAGCGGGGAGAGAATCTGAAGGTGCGCCCGGCTTGATAACTCTGGCACAACTCCACCAAAATTTTTATGGAAATCCTGTGATGATATTAAATTTGAAACCAGCTTGCCATCAGAAATTATCGCTACAGAGGTTTCATCGCATGAACTTTCTATTCCAAGAACATTCATCAGCTAAAAGAAAAAACGCTTTTTGCAATATACCAAGCGAGTTGTGGATTTTCTTGCAACCGTCTGATTGAATACTTATACCAATGTTCACCGAACGGAACGTATATACGAATCTTATAACCGTCTGCATTAATTTTGTCACGAAGACTTTCTTTTACACCATAGAGCATCTGGAATTCAAATTTATCATTAGAAATATTTTTCCTTTTTATCAGTTCGTAAGCGCCTTTCACCAGATAATCATCATGCGTTGCTATTCCAACATAATTACCATCATCAAACATTCGTTCTAAAATTTTCAGGAAGTTGTTTCTCACTTCCTGGCGACCTTTGAATGCAATCTCGGCAGGTTCTACATAAATACCTTTGCACAGGCGATAATGAGTACCAAGCGTGTTCTGGGCAACAACATCGTTAAAAGTTCTTTTAAGATATGCCTGTACAACTATTCCAACATTAGAGTACTTCTTTCTAAGCGAATTTAGAAGTTCAAATGTGGCATCGGTTGTCGATGAATCTTCCATATCGATTCTGACAAAATTGTTATAACTCTTTGCCTTCTCAAGAATTTCAGAAATCTGAGTAAAACAGAAATCTTTGTCGATTATAAGTCCCAACTGAGTTGGTTTGAGGCTGAGGTTTGCATTCAGGTTGTTCTTATCGATTGCATCAAGTACTTCAAGACATTCTTTCTTGGCGAATTCTGATTCTTTTTTGGTATTTACAGATTCACCTAAAACATCGATTGTTGCAAGAATCCCCTTCTCATTCAAATCCTTTGTTGCACGCACAGCGTCTTCTAAATTTACACCGGCGATGTACTTCTTGGCAAAAACAAAGACAACGGCTTTCGGTAGTACTTTAACAAAATTAACAATTGCACTATTGAGTAATTTCACGACAGTACCTTATTTTGAGAAATGACAGGTCAAAATTAGTTCAAGTGTGAATGGAAATCAAGGAAGGACGGTTTTATCTTTTTAAGTAAGTCTTATAAAACAAAGGCTTTCAGGATATTTAGAATAAAGTTGGCCCGCGTTTCTAATTCAGCGATGGAAGAACTATTTTCAATAACGAAATCAGCATGTTCCTTCTTTTGTTCGTCAGGGATCTGAAATGCCATTCTCTTTTCGATATCATTGTGAGATATCTTTTCTCGCTCCATAACACGCGAAATGCGGGTCTTTTCATCAGAATAGATAAGGATCACGTAATCGAATAGATCCTGAATTTTTGCTTCGTAAATAAGAGCCGACTCAACAAATACAATCTTATGCTGAACAAATAATTGAGATGTAAGTTCGCTGATTTTTTTTGTCGTAGGAGGATGAACTATGGAGTTGATTCTTAGAACTTTATCTGGATGGGTGAAGACGTTTTCTGCTAAATACTTTGCGTTGAGGATTTTTCCGTTGTACGCCGGAGGTCCAAATTCATTGATGATTTTCTTTTTTATTGACTCATCGTTCTGCATTAGATCCTTGGCTATATCATCTGATTTTAGAACAGGATAACCAAGTTTTTCGACATAACTTGTCACTAATGATTTTCCAGAGCCGATCCCGCCGGTAATTGCAATTTTCAGATTCTTCTTCATTCATATCCCAGTAAAAAATAAACCCGATTTCATACGACGTACTCTTGCAGAAACCGGGTTTCATAATATTTATTTAGCGTAAGCAATCTTTCTGACTTCTCTGATTACCATTACTTTAATCTGTCCGGGATATTCCATCTCTTCCTGAATCTTCTGAGCTATTTCGTTGGCTAAACGATCGGAGAAGACATCATCAACTCTATCAGGTTCTACTACCACACGAATTTCGCGTCCAGCCTGAATAGCGTAAGTCTTTGCAACGCCTTCAAATGATTTGGCAATTGCTTCAAGATTTTCAAGACGTTTTACATAACTTTCTAGTGGCTCTCTTCTGGCACCAGGTCTAGCCCCGCTGATCGCATCCGCCGCCTGTACAAGAGCTGCAAGAGGATGTTCCATTTCGATATCTTCATGATGACTTCCTACAGCATTAACAACAACCGGATGTTCATTGTATTTCTTCACTAAATCGTAACCAAGTAATGCGTGAGGACCTTCAACACTTCGGTCAATAGTCTTACCAACATCATGGAGCAATCCGGCACGTCTGGCAAGATTAGTGTCAAGACCAAGTTCAGCCGCCATAATTCCTGTCAGGTATGCAACTTCAATACTGTGCTGTAAAAGATTTTGGCCATAACTCGAACGGTATTTCATTTTTCCTATATGTCTGACCAATTCGATATGTACACCGTGTAAGCCAAGTTGAATTAATGTGTTCTCACCCTCTTTTTGAATTTCTTCGTTAAGTTCCAATTCAACCTTAGCAACTACTTCTTCAATTCTTGCCGGATGAATTCTTCCATCAGCAATTAATCGTTCTAACGAAATTCTTGCAACTTCTCTTCTGAACTGATCGAATGCGGAAAGGATCACGGCTTCGGGAGTATCATCTACAATTACATCAACTCCGGTAGCGGCTTCGAAAGCCCGGATGTTTCTTCCTTCACGTCCAATAATTCTTCCTTTCATTTCATCATTTTGGATCTGAACTACAGATACAGTTGACTCGACCGAATGATCGACAGCAGTTCTCTGAATTGCTTGAATTGTAATTCTCTGAGCTTCTTTCTTGCCATCAATTTTAGCTTGATCACGGATCTCTTTAACCGCCTGAGCAGCATCATTTTTCGCTTTGCTGATCATGTTCTCCATTAACATTTTTTTTGCTTCGTCGGCAGTAAGCTGAGCAATTTTTTCGAGCCGGACATTTTGATCTGCAACTAAACGATCTAATTCATGGTGTTTTCTTTCGAGATCTTCCTTCTGAGCGGCAATATGTTTCTCAGAATCCTTAATTGCTTTTTCTTTTTGAGTTACAAGTTCATATTTCTTTTCAAGACTTTCTTCGCGGGATTCGAGTTGTTTCTCGTGATTCTGAAGTTTTTGTCTTTTATTATTTACTTCACCATCAAATTCCTGTTTCTTCTTAAGCCATTCGTCCTTTACTTCAAGAAGTTTTTCTCTTTTAATATTTTTTGATTCTTTATCGGCTTCCTCAATTAACCTGATAACTTTTTCTTTGGCATTGACGATACTATTTGTACCAATTTTCGAATTGATAAACCAGCCGGTTAAAAATGCCAACACCACCAATACTGCCGCAATACCAATTACTATAAATAAATCGACCTGCATATATCCTCCGTTATAACAACATATTTAAACCGCAACTGCCGGTCGAATTATTGCGAAAGAACCTCTCTTTTAACTATCCAATGTGGGAAACCACCCGACGCTTTTTACTTCCACTGGTCCCGCCTAAACGGGATTCCGACGAATCGGAATGAGGCCTGTAATACACGCCGCAAGCTGATAACCCTTATAGTTTACTATTAGTTCTTTTTAATAAATGACACAGCAGCGCGGAAAAGTTATGATGAGCTTGACATAAATTTGGAGTCGTTTAGAAGAAGCTTGATTTTTTTGATCTTATCTGTGGCCTGAATGCTGAATTCTCGGTATTTATTCTTTTCTACAAATAAATCATATGCAATGTTTAATGCAGCAATGATGGCGATTGTATCTTTTGTTTGATCCGGTAGTTCTTCTTTTGTTTCTTCCATCATCGTATTTACATATTCAGCCAACTCTGCAGCAATTTCCTGATTCTCCACCAGCAATGAATATTCTTTATCAAAAATCTTTACTTTCAGCTTCTTTTTTTCGTTCATATTATGTCTATCCCATCCTCAAACTAATTTAAGAACGTAAATGATAGTCAATTTTGGCTATCAGTTCACTAATTTTGTTCTTAAGCGCTTCTTTCTCCTCTAAATTAAAATTTTCGCCTCCAAAGAGGTGTTCGCCATTGAATAACGACTTGCTGACTTTTGATTCAATTTCTACAATCTTTTTTTTCAAATTATCATTTTCTCTTTCAAGAAGAGTGATCCGATTGTTTAGTGCTTGATTTGCCTCAAGTAAATCACTTCCCCTCTGCATGAAATAATAGATTTGTTTTTCAAGAGCATTTATCTCATCAATGAACAAATCATATTTCGAAGTTTCTGACAATCAAGCTCCTCTTAATTGTGCGTCAAATTTTTGTTCGACAGACTTAATTACTTTTCCGAAAACTTTTTCGATATCTTCTTCAGTTAATGTTCTTGCCGGATCAAAATATTCCAGTTGAAACGCAAGACTCTTTTTACCCGTACCTAAGCTTTCACTTTGAAAGATATCAAATAACTTTACATTATGCAACAAGTTAGAACCATTTTCCTTTATGACTTCAATAACTCGGTCTGACTCGATCTCTGAATTAAGAACAAAGGCACAATCCCTGTAAACCTTGGGGAATTTCAATAATTCCTTGAAAAATTTCTGAGGAATGGATATAGGATTAAGATCATCCAAATTTGTTTGAAAAACAAATACTTCCTGATTCACATCGAATAGTGTACAAATTTCCCGGCTTAATTTTCCGAATTGCCCAATATTTTTGCCTCCAGCAATCAGAGCTAGATCGTATTCGAAGAATGCTAAATTTTCGTCTGATTTTCTTATTCCAAACTGGATACCAGGAAGAAGTCTATCGACAAATGATTCAACAATTCCTTTGATATCATATGAATCTACCGGTCGATCTTTCTCAAACCATTCGTCTCGAATAAGATTCCCGCTCATAATCATTAATAGCTGCTCAGATTCCGTAAAGTCATCAAAGCTTTCAATTTTTCTTTCGCTAGATTTTTGAAAGACTTTTCCAATTTCAAACAGCTGCAAATCAGTTTCATTAACTTTTAGATTGTTCGAAATTGTAATCAGCATTCCAGGCAGCAGAGAAGGACGTATGTGTGACAATTCACTGCTTTGTGGATTTAAAACACTAATTGGTTTGCCAAATCTGCTGGCAATCTCTTCACTTAAAAATGAGTTCGTGATTATTTCATAGAAACCTAAAGATTGGAGAAGCATTCTAACTTTATCCGCGAATGCCGAATGATCCACTTTCTCTTCTAATGTAACAGAGATTTTACTTACCTCAGGAATTTTGTTATAACCATAAATTCTAGCGACCTCTTCAATCAGATCAATTTCACGCTCAACATCGTGACGATAAGATGGTATAGAAACTGTCAAATCATTCGCTGATTTTTCTTTGATCTCGAAACCAAGACGTACAAGAATTTTTTCTACTTCATCATTTCCAATATGATATCCAAGAATTTGATTTAACCTTAAGTAACGAAGTTTGGTTTCTCTTATCTCAATTGGTTTTGGATATGCATCGATCTCACCAATAGCAATTTCCCCTCCCGCAGTCTCTTGGATCAATTGAGCAGCACGTTGAGCAGCCCAAAGAGTAATATTTGGATCTGAGCCTCGTTCAAACCGGTAAGATGCATCGGTTGACAGGCCAAGTTGTTTAGCAGTTTTTCGGACTGATGACGGATTGAAAAAGGCACTCTCAATTAAAATATTTTTTGTTGAGTCACTCACTTCGGAATTTTCGCCACCCATAACTCCGGCAATTGCCACCGGAATTTTTGCGTCACAAATCATTAGATCCTTTGAACTCATCACTCTCTCTTTGGAATCCAGTGTCGTAAACTTTGAGTCTTTACCGGCACCACGGACAATGATTTTTTTTCCATTCAATTTATCCAAATCAAATGCATGCAGCGGTTGGCCAACTTCGTGAAGGATGAAATTTGTAACATCTACAACATTATTAATTGGTCTTGAACCGATATTTTTTATTTTTTTCTTTAACCATTCAGGTGATTCTTTAATCTTAACATTTAAGACTACTTTACCTATGTACCGCGGGCAACTTTCTGAATCGATAATTTCTACGGAAGCCAACTCTGCAGATTTCTTCCCCGATTCCTTTAATTGAATTTCGGGATAATGAAATTGCCTGTCAAATAATGCCGATAGCTCCCTTGCAATTCCGATATGGCTTAAAGCATCGGCACGGTTTGGTGTTATTGCAATTTCAAGAACAACGTCATTCATTTCAAGCGCATCTGCAATTGGAATCCCCTCCTTCAGAGATGAATCCAACACCATAATGCCGTCATGATTTTCACTGATATTTAACTCACGTTCGGAACAAATCATTCCATGTGATAATTCTCCTCGAAGCTTTGCTTTTTCAATCTTGAATTTTCCGTTGGGAATAATAGCCCCGACTTTTGCGAAGACTACTTTCTGCCCTGTGGCGATATTTGGCGCACCGCACACAACATTTAGTTCTTCCGTGCCGTCACTAACTCTGCACAGCGATAACTTATCTGCATTGGGATGTTTTTTTGCTTCGATTACAAATCCAACAACAATATTTTCAAAATCTTTAGCCTGATCTTCTACTTCTTCTACTTCCAATCCGGCATAAGTCAATTTATCAATAATCTCGCTGAGTGGAATATCCTTCAGATCGATGTAATCATTTAGCCAATTAAGAGAAATTTTCATTTTATCACCATTACTGTATTAGTCGCCTGCACTCAGGCATGAAAATTAAAATTGTGTAAGGAATCGCTTGTCATTGTTAAATAAAATTCTGATATCATCGATACCATATTTTTTCATTGCGAGTCGTTCTATACCCATTCCAAATGCGTAACCGACATATTTCTCATCATCAATACCACAATTTTTCAAAACATTCGGATGAACCATACCGCTTCCAAGAATTTCCATCCATCGTCCTTCTTTACCCTTCGGTTCCCACCATATATCCATCTCCGCGCTCGGTTCTGTAAAGGGAAAGAAACTTCCACGGAATCTGTACCTTACATCCTGACCAAAAAATTGTTTTACAAATGCAACCAGTGTTCCTTTCAGCTCAGCGAAGGTCACATCTGTATCAACATATAATCCTTCAACCTGATGGAATAAACAGTAATGCTTTGCGCTGATGGCTTCGTTTCTAAAAACCTTTCCCGGCATAATGGCACGCAACGGAGGTTTCTGATTTGTCATTAATCGAACCTGAACAGGCGATGTTTGCGTACGCAGTAAAAATTTTTCGGTTATGAAAAATGTATCCTGCATATCTCTTGCCGGATGATCTTCTGCAAAGTTCAGCGCTTCGAAATTATAATAGTCCGATTCGAGTTCTGGGCCTTCATAGATAGAGAAACCAAGTCCCTTAAAAATTTCTTTTATCTCGTCAAGAGTTTGTGTGATGATGTGTTTACTACCAATTTGCCTTCTTCTTCCTGGTAAAGACAGATCAACATAACTCTCAGAACTCTTTTCACTTTGATCATAAGTTTCTTTTAACTCATCAAATTTGTATTGAGTGTGAATCTTCAACTGATTGAGAGCTTGGCCGACTTTTGGTTTGTCTTCTTTGGAAACATCTTTGAGGGATTCGAAAAGTTGCGAGACTAAACCTTTACGGCCGAGATATTTGATGCGTAGTTCTTCGAGTGCAGCGGAGTTATCCACATTTAGTAGATCATAGTCAAAACTTTTTCGGGTTTCATCAATTTTGTTAATCATTTCTGCATTCCCGAGAACCTGCCTGCCGGCAGGTAAGTTTAAAAAAATTCCCTCCCGAAACTTTAAATACAAGTTCGGGAGGGAGAAAATTAATTTATAGCAAATTTTACGATATCTGTAAATGCCTGAGGATTGTCGACTGCCATGCTTGCTAACAATTTTCTGTTGATTGTAATGCCTTTCTTATCGAGTGCATTAATCAAACGCGAATACGTGGTTCCATTTAATCTGGCTGCTGCATTAATTCTGATAATCCAGAGTGAGCGGAATTCTCTCTTTTTAAGTTTGCGATCTCTGTATGCATGTTGCAAACCTTTTTCAACTGCGGTTTTAGCAATGGTATAAACATTGCCCCGGGCACCCCAGTAGCCCTTCGCCATTTTAAGAATTTTCTTACGCTTTGCTTTAGAAGCCGCGTGGTTTACTGACCTTGGCATGGTATTACTTTCTCCTTATTGAATTAACCTGGTTATACGCTTCTGTTCGGAGGCAGAGACAAGTGTGGATTTTCTTAATCCTCTTTTTCTCTTGGTGGATTTTGAAGTTAGTATGTGTGATTTAAAAGCTTTGTTTCTTTTAATTTTTCCGGATGCGGTTTTACGAAATGTTTTTGCCGCTCCACGGTTACTTTTCATCTTTGGCATTTGCTCACCTGTTTATTTTTCTTTTTTTACTTTTTCTTTTTACTTTTTGATGGTGCTAATATTGCGTGCATTGCCCTGCCTTCGAACTTTGGCTCCTGCTCAACTTTTGCAACTTCAGCCAATCTCTCCAAAAATTTTCTTAGCAAGGTCTCGCCAATTTCAGTGTACGCTAATTCTCTTCCCTTAAATATTACAGAAACTTTTACTTTGTCTCCGTCTTCTATAAAATTTATCGCATGTCGTGCTTTGAAATCAAAATCATGTGTATCTGTGTTAGGATGCAAACGTATCTCTTTTAAAACACTTACCTGTTGTTTCTTTTTCTGAAGCTTCTCTTTCTTCTGAATCTCATAAGAAAATTTACCATAATCGATTATCTTACAAACAGGTGGAGTTGCCTGCGGTGCAATCTCTACCAGATCCATCTGAGCTTCTTCTGCTTTTTTAATTGCGTCTTTTATCGCTACAACCCCAATAGCCTCTCCATTGGGTCCAATGAGTCTTACTTCAGGAGTTCTGATTTCCTGATTGACTCGATATTTTACTTGACTAATGGAATACCTCTCTTAAATGTTATTAGTTCTGTTGTTTATCTCTTCAGAAATTGTACTTATAAAATCTTGTAGTGATAAACTGCCTTTATCGCCAATTTTATGCTGGCGTACCGAAACAGTTCCGGCTTCTTGCTCTTTCTCTCCAACGATTAGCATATAAGGAACTTTCTGTGTTTCCCAATCGCGTATTTTGTAACCGATCTTTTCATTGCGCTGATCAAATTCAACGATGATATTTTTGGCCTTCAATTCATCAACTACTTTTTTGCCATAACCAAAATAATTTTGTGAAACGGGAACAACGGCAACCTGAACCGGAGCTAACCATGTTGGGAATGAACCGCCGTAATGTTCAATAAGAATTCCCATGAATCTTTCAATCGAACCGAGTAATGCACGGTGAACCATATATGGCTGGTGTTCTTTTCCATCTTCACCAATATAGTGCATCTTAAATCTTTCCGGCAAATTAAAATCAAACTGAATTGTACTTAACTGCCATTCTCTATTCAATGCGTCTTTAATTTTAATATCAATCTTCGGTCCGTAAAAGGCACCTCCGCCTTCATCCATTTCGTAAGGAAGGTTTTCTCTTTCCATCGCATGCTTTAACGATTGAGTTGCCTTTTCCCAATCTTTATCTTCACCAACAGCTTTTTCAGGTTTGGTTGCAACATAAAATTTCAGGTCGTTGAAACCAAATGAATTGAGTAACGAAATCGAAAAACGAACTACTTCTATAATCTCATCTTCAATTTGCTCTTTTGTACAGAAAATATGAGCATCATCCTGCGTGAAACCGCGAACTCGTAATAATCCATGTAACACACCGCTCTTTTCATAACGATAAACTGTTCCAAGTTCTGCCCAACGCAAAGGTAAATCTCTATATGAGCGTAATTTTGTTTTATAAATCATTATATGGAATGGGCAGTTCATTGGTTTGATGAAATAGTCTTGATCATCAATATTCATCGGTGCGTACATGTTTTCTTTGTATGTTACTAAATGTCCGCTTGTTTCCCATAACCAGCTTTTACCCATATGAGGTGAATAAAGAAGTTCATATCCATTCTGAAAATGTTCAGCACGCCAGAAAGTTTCTATTGTGTTCCTAATACGTGCACCTTTCGGATGCCAGTAAATTAATCCAGCGCCGGCTTCTTCGTGAACACTAAATAGATCTAATTGTTTTCCTAATTTACGATGATCACGCTTCTTAGCTTCTTCAAGGAATGTCAAATAGTCATCAAGCATTTTCTTCTTGGGAAATGAAATGCCGTAGATTCTCTGCATCCGTTTATTTTTTTCATCACCGCGCCAGTAAGAACCGGAAACAGTGAGAAGCTTTACAAATTTAATTTTACCCGCATCCGGCAGATGGGGACCTAAACAAAGATCAGTGAAATCACCTTCATCATATATGCTTATGATATCGTTCGAATCATCAAGTTCACTTAAGATTTCAAGTTTGTAATTGTCGCCCTTCTGCTCAAAGAATTTTACTGCTTCCTTCTTCGGCAGTTCGGTGCGCTTAAATGGATTTTTCTGTAACGAAATTTCCATCATCTTCTTTTCGATCTTTGTAAGATTTTCTTCACTCAGTACCGAATTGATATCTATATCATAATAGAAGCCGGCATCAATAGCAGGACCGACACCAAACTTTGCCTCGGAATAAATTGATTGTACGGCATGCGCCATCAAGTGAGATGTTGAATGCCAGTAAGTTTCTTTACCTTGAGGATCATCAAAAGTAAAAATCTGAAGAGAAACATCGTTATCAATTTTAGTTGAAAGTTCGCGCACAACACCATCAACTTTTGCAACTAAAGCTTCATCGGCAAGACGATTTGAAATTGATTTTGCAACTTCAAAAGGTGTGATTCCTTTATCGAATTCTCTTTCGGAACCGTCAGGAAATTTTATTTTTATTTTATCCATAATCTTCAAAAAAAAAATCGGAGAGAACTCCGAGTTAGTGTGGGTTCTATAGGATTCGAACCTATGACCTTCTGCACGTCAAGCAGACGCTCTAACCAACTGAGCTAAGAACCCGTGCAAATTATTTCCTCATTATTGTAGAACCCAAATCAATAAATATTCAGTACCGAGGGCCGGACTCGAACCGGCACGGGTGTGACCACCCACAGGATTTTAAGTCCTGTGCGTCTACCAATTCCGCCACCCCGGCATGAATCGCGGTGCAAATATAAACTTTTTTTTTGATTCCTTGCAATTTTTTGCCGTTAAAACAGTCAATTAAATGCATTCCTCACATGATTCCGCTAAGTTTAGTGGGGGGTGCTGTTAGGATGCCGGAAGATTTAATCAGCTGCTTGGTCTTAGAAAACTTTTGATTTTTTAAAAGCCAGATCGCACTCAATATCCATTCAAATTATCAGCTTTGATCCTAGAAATGATTCAAATTTCTCACTGAGGAAAGATACTTTGGATACAAATAGTCTTGACCCGCTGTAAATGTTAGAAATAAATCAGGTAAAAGATAATTGGGATTAGAACCCCAATAGCAGTTAGCCAGGCACCTCTTCCTGTAATTCCCTTTTTACCCTTTATCATAAATAATCCGGAGATTGCCAGAAATGTGAGTGCGACTGCAAAGATATCTGCCACAAAAGTCCAAATTCTTTTCGGAGTATTAAGATGCAGATAATTCGATTGACGTATTAGCACTCGACTCGTTATCTTTTCTTGTAAGACCTCTCCGCTTTTCAGATTAACAACTATATTATTCCCTTCAACAAAAATGTTGAGAGTTGTTGAATCAGCAAAAAAGCTATTCCTTAATTTTCCGCTTTCCTTCAATTCTCCGAGGATATGAGGAATCAATTTATCAGAATTGATTATCTTCTCAGGTATGGGAGAAATTTTACTAACCGATTTATCTATATCATAGTTTGGGTTCCAGTCATTAAGATGGTTAACCGCTATTCCGGAGATAGAATAGATTACTGTGAGTCCCGCAACAATATATCCAATATCCCTGTGTAGTATTCGAACCCATTTCCGCCATTTGATCATTTAGAATTCCTATAAAAAAAGGTTGTCTTAAATCTAACCTCGGATATTAATTCTTCGATGAAGCCGCATTAAGACAACCTTGTAATTGCAGTTTATTTTATAACAGCCCCGATTCCTTTGATTTGATATAATGTCACTGGACCGGTAATGGTTGATGGGTCAAATTTTTTGCCATGCTCTTCGGCTTCGGATTTGCCTGCTTCAATGGCCTGTTCCTTGGTCATTTTGATTTCATACACAGTACCTTCGACTAGAGCTTTCTTTCCTTTTTCTTCAAGCGGGAATACAATTTCTCCGTCTTTAACTTTTATTTTTATTTTTTGAGAAGGTTTATCACTTGCTAATTCCATCCAGCAGCCTCTTTTCTCGCAAACAGCCACTACTACTCCTTCAACCAAAACAGTTTTACCGATAAAATTTTTTGGATTTTCTACTATTGCGGAGATCTTTGTTGTCTCTTTCAAAGTTATCTCTTTACCATATTTTTTACCCGGACCTGCTGTGATGTTTATTATTGTAACTAAAATAATTACCAGTGTTAATAAGATTTTTTTCATGTTTTTCCTCTATTTTTTTGTGAATGAAATTAATTAATCAAAAACTTTTTCCAGTTCTGCATATCTGGAGTGGACGCCGTCAACAGCCTTTTCAATATCGGATTTATTATTACCGGCATTAACAACCATATTTAGTTTTTCAACGGCTGCTAATAATTCAGCGCGGACTTTTGCAAATGTTTCTGTTTTTGCTTCCAATCTCTTTGGAAGCTGGGATTTCATTAAATCCTCGGCTTTTGCTTTCAGCATAATTCCGGATTCCTTAATCTTTGCATACTCATTGTTTGGCGAGTAATAATGATATAGTTTTAATGTTGTCCGATAAAAATATAGAAAGCCTACTAAACCTGTGTTTATAAGT
>CAYTUV010000011.1:0-100418 GCA_964441505.1 uncultured Melioribacter sp.
CTTTCTTCTTCACTGGAACATTACGGATGAATTTTCACAAAACACTTCAAATCATCTTAATGGATTATAAGGATATTATCTAAGTAAAACATCAGTAGTAGTACTTATGTTTTAAACATTTTTTGGCATTTTTGGCAAAAAATCCTAGTAGTTGTACTAAAGTTGTTCGAGTTCGTAATAATTTTCCTTAGTTCTTGCTGTCGGAAGGATAGAATGAACCACCGAGCTGCAAACAATCTTGAACGAAGAAATTGATTACGACAAACTAAAAACGTGTCTAATGTTTGGTTTTGAATTGGAGTGGAATATTAAGTTTGAGAACGCCCATTCTCTGTTTATTATCAGATAAAAATCTTCTTCAAATATTTCCTTCCTTTCTTTCTTAGTGTTAAATTTCTCCACAGAAATCAAAGCTATTAACTAACTTGTATATGCAAGGTGTCATTCTGAACGGAACGAAGTGGAGTGAAGAATCTAATAATCCGGCTAAAAAGAAGTTTTTAGATTCTTCGCTTCGCTCAGAACGACGATTAATGATATTCCTGCGTATGGTGAGTAACTAAACAAATTCTCCGATGAAGAAAATATTGTTTCTGATTTTCATACTGTTTGGAATAAATCTGCAGGCTCAAGAACAAAACGATCTTGAATTTTTTCTGAAGGGTGCGCAGGTAACCGATATAACAAGCGACGGCACTAATCTTTGGTTTGCAACTAACGGAAACGGAATATTCAAGTATATTCCCCGTAGTAATGCATGGATGTCCTACTCAACTTTGAATGGCAATTTACAGCACGATTTCTTTTATTGCATTGCAGCAAATAAAGATTACGTCTGGGCGGGTTCTACAGACGGACTTTTTATACTGGATATTAAAAGCGGTTCATGGACAAAAAGAAAATTCGGTCTCGGCGGCCAGCTTGCAAACTGGATCCGCGCACTCGCATTTGATAAATATGAGAATGTACTCTGGATCGGGCGTTTTAAATATCTTACTAAATTTGATCTGAAGAATAGGAAATATTCCGATTACGATTTAACTGTTCGTAAGAACGAAAAAACGAACAACATCAAAACGATTCAGGTTGACGGCGATTCTCTGGTCTGGTTTGGAACCGAAGCAGGTTTACATAAGTATGATAAATCCAAAGACCTGAACGATAATAGCGCCATAACATTTTATGATACAAAATATAATTTTTTTGATGGCGAAGGAGAACAGGTCTCAATAACATCACTTCTCTTTGAAAGGAAAAATATCTGGATCGGGCTTGATGAATTTATTACACCGGAACGGCCGGAATTTAATCTTGGCGGATTATTCCGTTTTAACCGCAGAAATGATTGGCAGCGTTTTGACGATAAAAACGGTTTACCCGCAAATGGAATTTATGATTTGGAACGTACTGGTAACTATATTTGGGTATCATTATATCAGTTTGGGAAAAGTACAAAAGAATCATTCGGCAGAGGATTGATTTTGATTGACCGCCTCACAAATGAAGTCATCCCGGTTCGTGATGAGAGAATTCCAAGTACTGTTTACTGTATTTTTTTTGACGGAACAAATCTTTGGATGGGTACGGAATCCGGATTGATCAAAGTGAATTTCATCAATAAGCTTGCACAATGGATGGGAATCCATGGCAATGCCAAAAGTGGAGTTAAGAAATGATTAATGTCTCTCTTAAAAAACTGAATGCATTAAAAAATAATTTCAGAGGAAAACGGATTGCAGTGGTTGGCGATCTGATGCTTGATTGCTATTACTGGGGCGGAGTGAGCCGTATTTCTCCCGAAGCACCTGTACCTATTCTTCAGGTCGATCATGAATTTTATCGTTTCGGTGGTGCAATGAATGTTGCCTACAATATTTCAACTCTCGGCGGTATTCCCTTCCCAATCGGAATTATCGGTAACGATAATGAGGGTAAAATATTCAAAAAACTTTTGAAGGAAAAGAAGATATCCGAGAAAGGAATTGTTGTTGATTCTAAAAGACCAACGACTGCAAAGACCCGTGTAATAGCGGATAATCAGCACGTAGTTCGTATAGATAAAGAGAAGACAAACTCAATCTCTCCTATCACGGAAAAGAAAATACTGGCATTACTGAAAAAAGAAATTAATCACCTCGATGCCATTATACTGCAGGATTATAATAAAGGGGTACTGACAGAAAATCTGATAAAACAAGTTATCTCTCTGGCACGCAATAAAAAGAAAATTATAACGGTAGATCCGAAATTTTTGAATTTCTTTTCTTACCAGGATGTTACAGTATTCAAACCCAACAGAAAAGAAACTGAAGACGCCTTTGGAGTTTGGATCAAAACCGACGAAGATATTTCCAATGCCGGCAGACAGTTACTGGAACGGCTTAATTGTAAGTATGCTTTACTTACACTTGGCGAGAATGGAATTGCGCTTTTCGAAAAAGGTAAACCTGAGAGAAGCGTTCCTACAAAAGCAAGAAGCATTGCGGATGTTTCAGGAGCGGGCGATACTGTTATTTCAACACTAACGATGGCGCTCGCGGCAGGTGCAGATATTTTTGACGCGACTTATCTGGCAAATTATGCCGGTGGTCTTGTCTGCCAGGAAGTCGGAATTATTCCTATCGAATTAAGTACTTTGTTTAACGCGGTTGCCGGTGAATTGAAATGAACTACGTAAAAAATCTTGATGAACTTGTCGATATCAGAAACAATCTGAAGCTGCAAAAAAAAACCGTAGTCTTTACTAACGGCGTTTTTGATATTCTCCACGCAGGACATGTAGACTACATCACCAAGGCAAAAGAGAAAGGTGATGTATTGATTGTCGGAGTGAACTCAGATTCATCCGCCCGCAGAATTAAAGGTGAACTTCGCCCCATAGTTCCTCAGCATGAACGAGCTTATATAATCTCGTCACTGAAGCCGGTTGATTTTGTTGTCATTTTTGAAGAAGACACTCCGGATATAGTAATTGCCAAATTAGTGCCGGATGTTCTTGTTAAGGGAGCCGATTGGCCAATAGATAAGATTGTTGGGCGCGAAGTAGTTGAGGCAAGCGGTGGTAAAGTTGAGACTATAGAATTTATTCATGAGAGATCCACAACCAATATTATAAAAATAATTCTAGAAAGATTTTAGATGTAATGACAGTACTTGAACAAAATAACGGTCAAGAACCAAAAGAAAATAATCCCAATATCCCCCTTTCAAAACAACCGGACGGAGCTTCTGAAGAAAGTAACGTTCCAATTGAGTCGGACAAGAAAAAAAATCAACGAAGTTTATTCCACAAGATTGTTAATGTCTTTATAGGCATATTCTTCGGACTCATAATTCTGACTATCATCGTTGTCGGTTTTACACAGACCAAAACATTCAGAGAAATGTTAAGGGAAAAAGTAATTAATCTGGCAAACGAAGAACTTAACGGAAAACTTAACTTTGAGAGCATTGATGGAACGGTGCTAACATCACTTTTTCTTCGCAATGTGTCCATTGTAGTTGATAATGATACACTTCTTTTCGCGAGAAAGATTGAAGTGAAAACAAGTCCGCTCCAGCTTCTTTTAAAGAAGATTTTTGTGCGTCAGTTATTAATTGATGACGTAAAAATTGCAATGCTGCAAGATCAAGCCGGTGAATGGAATTTTACAAAACTAATTAAACCCACTCCGGAGGATACAACAAAATCCTCTTTTTCGTTTATGATTCAGGCGAATGATATTCAATTTCGGAATCTCTCGTTCATCAGACAATCATACTCAAACTTGAAGTCGCGACAAGTATATTCTACTCTGAATGCGGATGATTTTCGCATCGAAAATCTGAATTTCACTGCGCAGGCATATGCTGACGTACAGAACTCCAACTATCTCCTGATACTGAAAGAACTATCATTCAAACCAAATCTAACCCGTTTCAACCTCAAATATATTTCCGGAGAGTTTGCCGTTACAAAGGAATTTGCGAGCGTCCGGAATTTCTATTTTTTAACAGACAGCAGTGAAGTCAATATCAATGCACGGTTAGACAGTCTGAATCTCTTTGGAAAGGCACGTTTACAAGACTATAAAAATTATCCGATCACTTTTAATGCGAAAGCAAAATCATTCAACTTCGATGATCTCTCTTCCTTCATTACAAGTACAGAAATGCTGAAAGGAAATCCTTCGCTGGAATTGAAGGCAAATGGCAAATTCGGCAATTTTAAGATTGACAAATTTACTGCTGATTTCCAAGAGACACATTTTGAAATTGAGGGTAATGTACAGAATCTCAACATGCCTGAAAATCTCTTTATAAAGGTCAAAATTATTGACACTGACATTAACTACAAAGATATAAACGCATTTCTTCCTACCTTAAAACTTCCCGAGTATGCAAAGCTTCTTCTTTCAAATGTTAATATGGAATTTGAAGGTCAGCCGACAAAATTCAAATCACGCTTTTCCGGAAACATAGATGGCGGGCAGCTTACTCTTGATGCAACGATGAATCTTTCTTCGAAGCCGATGACTTATGATATAACTTTTTCCACAGAGAATTTGGATCTCTCCCCTATACTTGATATAAATACAAAGTTAGTTTCAAAAGGGACTCTTAAAGGAAAAGGATTTACACCTGCGGATATGCTTGCGGATTTTAATTTCAATGCGGCTGGTTCAACTTTTGACGGCTATGATATTGATAAATTTTCTGTCAATTCTCAGGCGATGGACCATTCGATCCATCTAAAGATCGAAGGTACAAGTGATAAGCTTACAACATTAATTACCGGTGATATTACTTTCGATCAGGATACAATACCAACTTTCAATCTGGTTGGTCAATTGAAAGACCTGAATCTTGCAAGATTTTTGAAAGATGAAAAGTATGAGAGTAATTTTAATTTTTATCTGAGTGCCAATGGCAGGAATTTTAATCCGGACGAATTAACAGCAACCATTAAAATTGGAATCGACTCATCACGTTTTAACGGCGAAAGAATCAGCAACTCCGATATTCAATGTATTTTCAAAAAGGATCAGATAAAACGCGAAATTCTGTTAACATCCGACTTTGCCGATTTTCACATCGATGGGAATTTTTCGCTCAGTAAAGCGGTTGAATTAGTTACTTATGAAGCGGCAACGATTTCCGATATTGTTGCAGTCAAGATTAATGAACTGAATCCATTATCAATAGTTCAGCCGAATACAGAAACCGATTCCATCAGTACAACTATTCCCGAAATTGTTAATGAAGATCTGAGATTTAATTTCGGCGGCACATTTAAAGATTTAGAACTTCTATCTAAACTGATTGGATATGACCGGCTTGACCTTTCGGGTGATTTCGAAGGAACTGTAAAAAACGAGTTGGGCAACTTTTCGGTTTCAACCGAACTGAATCTCGACTATTTTATTATGATGCAGAAGTCACGCACAATCTATCTATCAAATTTTAATACGTCTTTAAATTTCACCCGTGATAACCGTTACCTTTCTTTCGATAAACTGTTCGGAACGGCCTCTCTGACGGGCAAACGTTTTTACTCCGGCAGCAATGTGAAATCGATTGAGGCGGATGTTACATTCAACCAGAGTAAATTGTTCTTCAGTGCATCGGCGAATATCGCCGATATGTTTACTACAGCGGCGGAAGGAATAGTTCTGATGACTCCGCACGAACAAAAACTTATGGTTGATAAACTTTCCTTCAGTTATGAGGGGATTGAATGGGCAAACAAAGACACGATGAAAATTCTTTTCAATCCGGAATATTTCCGGATAGTACAATTCCAGATGCAGAAGGATACATCACTGATAAGTTTAAATGGTGTTATTGAAAGCTCGGGTAAACAGGATTTAACATTGACTGCCGATCGGATCTCCGGTAATATCTTAGAACGATATATCTTCGGACTTAAGGAGAATCAACTGACAGCAAACGGTTCTGCTACTGCAAAAGTTGAAGGCGAACTATCAAATCCTATTCTCAACTTATCGGTTCAGCTGAATGATGTTAAACTTCCTTCAGCTCCGAGGGCAAACATCCATGGCTTACTGACTTACAGAAACAGAAAACTTTTAACAAATTTTGCATTTCTGGATTCAACTTCGGATGAAAGTAATCCGCTTTTTTCAATGAACGGATCAATCTCCATTGATCTTAGTATTGCATCGGTAAAAGAGAGAATGCTGCAGAATGAACCTTTAAGCATTCAAATCAAATCATCTCATTTTAATCTGAGTTCGCTTGGAAAAATTATTCCGGGAATTGCCAATCAAAGCGGAATTCTTTCCGCAGACTTGAACATCAGCGGATCATTTAACTCTCCGGTGTATTCGGGATTTATCAACTTAAGCGATGGCGCATTCAGATTTCCGTTCAACAATCTGGATTATAAGTGCGAAATGAAATTGCTGTTCGACAACCAGTCCATGAATGTTGAAAGTTTTCTCCTATCGAACGCCGGTGGTACCAAATATTCCGGTACTATAAACGGTCGCGGAGGAATTGAGTTTGATGGATTCAAAACGAAGGAAATTAAACTTCTCTTTAATGGAGATCTCGCCGTTCTCGGTCAGAAGTCGCAGATAGTCAGCCCCTCATTTTATGGTGATTTGTTGATTGGCACTGATGGTGACTGGCTTTTATCCAAAAATGGTGATCGCGTTTTCTTCAAAGGTAATATTTTGATGAGGGATACTGACCTTATTTATACAACGAGTGAATATAGTTCAGGCAATGCCAATAAAAATTTCAACTTTGTATTTGTTGTTGATTCTTCAAAGATTGATAGAGAATTAACCCGTTTCGAGCAGGTTCTTCTCAAAGAAAAAAATCTGCAAAACACAAGCGAAGATATTGAAAAGCCATTGAATTTTGATTATGAAATTGGAATAAGTGCTGTGAACAGCGCTAAGGCTATGATAATTTTATCCCAGGCTGTGAATCAAAAATTATTTGTTGAGATGCGCGGTGATATGAAATATTCCAATTTTAGCGGAATAACCCGGGCACAGGGTGCATTTGAATTACTGCAGGGTTCAAAGTTGGAATTTATTAAAACTTTTGAGGCAACGGGATTCTTACGCTTCGAAAGTGATATCACAAATCCCTACCTTGATATTGTTGCAACTTATACTAGCGATTATATCAATCCACGCGACGAGAGTGGAACTCCGGAAGAGGTTGCTGTTAAAATTAGAATTAGATCCCCACTTTCTGAACTCGGAAAAAGTCTTGCAGGCAATACTGAAAGTATGGGTGTGTACATCGGATCGAAAAATATACAGAACAATGTACGCGATAGCCGGTATGACTACGCCGATGCGTTCTCATTTATTTTCATTGGCAAATTTAAAGATGATTTAACAGCTCAGGATAAAACACAAGTTGCCGGCCAGACAAATCTCATTGGCAATACTGCTACATCATTTCTCGGATCAATTCTATCGAGCTTCGTTAATTCTGCTGTTGGCGACCTTGTTAATAATATTCAGATCAATCAGACAGGTTACGCTACAAAATTTTCTCTTTCCGGCAGGTATCAGAATTTACGTTATACCTTTGGCGGAACAACCGAAGTGTTTACGAATATCAGCAAAGCAAATATTAAATTTGAATACCTTTTCAACCCCCGTTTTTTAATTCGCCTGGAAAGGAAAAATCCGATCGCTTCGACTTTTGACCTCGAAGAAAAAATTAGTGAGTTAGCCCTTAAATATAAATTTGAGTTCTGATGAAAAAAATATTAATCGCATTTTTTAAAAATCATCCTTCGGTTAAAATTAAATCGAAAGAGATCGCAAAGCAATTGCAGATAGTTGATGATCATGCATATGCGGAGCTGAAACATTTTTTGCATGCCCTTACTGAGGAGGGTTTCATAGCAAAAGAAGGAAAACGTTATCAACTTAATGTCTACGGGCATGGTAAATTGATAGGGACACTTCAGATTGTGGGTGAAGGTGATTTTGGTTTTGTTGTCCTGAAAGAGAAAACCATTAAAGATGTTTTTGTAACTGAGAAAAATTTTAATACAGCATTCGACGGCGATGTCGTTGAAATTTCATTAATAGCATCACGGCGGGGGAAGAGTCTTGAAGGCGAAGTAATTAGAGTTGTTGAGCGCAAAAGAAATGAGATTGTTGGGACACTTCAAAAAAGTAATTCATTCTTCTTCATCAAACCGGACGATCAGAAAATTCATAGGAATATTTACATTGCCGCTAACAAATTAGCCGGTGCTAAATCCGGCGATAAAGTAGTAGCCAGTGAGATAGAATGGAAATCTCCCCAGCAGAATCCGGAAGGGCGTGTAAAGGAGATTCTGGGTAAGGCGGGCAGTTACGATGCCGAGATTTCATCGATTGCAAGGGAATTTGGACTAACCTATAAATTTCCTAAAGACGTAGAGAAGGAGGCCGATGAGATCCACGAAATTATTCCGCCTGCAGAGATAAAAAAACGGCTTGACCTGCGCAAGAGTGTTGTCTTCACAATCGATCCCGATGATGCAAAAGATTTTGATGACGCTGTGTCAATCGAGATTCTTCCTAACGGAAATTCTCAGGTGGGAATTCATATTGCGGATGTTAGTCATTACGTGCAGGAAGGAACAGAGCTGTATAAAGAGGCGTTGAAGCGCGCAACAAGCGTATATCTTGTTGGCAAGGTTATACCAATGCTGCCGGAAAAATTATCGAATACAATCTGTTCACTCGTGCCGAACAAAGACCGCCTGACTTATTCGGTAATTGTCGAAATGACCCAGCGTGCTAAAATTGTAACATATGAAATTTACAAATCGGTCATAAACAGCAAAAGAAGATTTACATATGACGAAGTGCAGAAGATAATAGAGAAAGGCGCCGGCGAATTTTGGGACGAGATAAATAAATTAAATAAAATAGCTCAAACCTTGCGCACCAAGCGAATGTCTAAGGGCAGTATTAATTTCTTCTCTCCGGAAGTAAAATTTGAATTAGATAAAAACGGGGTGCCTGTTGAAATACGGATTAAAGAAGTCAGAGACAGCCATAAGTTGATTGAAGAATTTATGCTTCTGGCAAATCAGATTGTGGCAGAGCATGTTAAGCCGAAAGAGAACAAAAAGACTATTCCTTTTGTTTATAGGATACACGATTTACCGGATAAGGAAAAAATTGTAGAATTTGCACGATTCGTAAAATCTTTGGGTTATCATTTTGATCCTAACTCTGCCAATAAATCTCAGCAGTTCCAGGCTCTGCTCGAAGAAATTGTTGGAAAAGAAGAAGAAGCCGTTGTTAATGAGGTTGCAATTCGTTCAATGGCAAAAGCCATATACTCAACAAAAAATATTGGTCATTACGGATTGGGTTTCAGATACTATACACATTTCACGTCCCCGATCCGGCGTTTTCCGGATCTTATTGTTCACAATTTGATCCATAAGTTCAATGCCAATAATTTAGGGAAAAATTTATCGCTGGAAGAATTAGAGGAAATTTGCAATCATGCATCTGCGCAAGAAAGGAATGCTGTAAATGCAGAGCGCTTATCGGTCAAACTGAAACAAATTGAGTATTTGAAAAGTAGAGTGGGTGAAGAATTTCACGGTGTTGTTTCCGGAATCACCCATTTCGGAATTTTTATTGAACTGAGTCAAACTTTGTCCGAGGGTTTAATCCGATTGCGTGATATGCAGGATGATTTTTATGTCTTTGATGAAAAAAACTATGCTATCAATGGCAAGAGAACAGGAAAAAGAATTCGTCTTGGCGATAAAGTAAATGTAAAACTTATTCGCGTGGACGAGGAAAAACGGGAAATCGATTTCGTTCTCTTAGATGATTAATCTTAAAAAGGTGAAAAGTAATGAAAAAAAATTTTATCGCAGTACTAATGAGTTTCATTCTCACTTCTGTTTCGTTCGCACAATTCGGACAGAACAAAGTTAACTATAAAGATTTTGAATGGTTTTACATACAGACCCAGCATTTCGATCTCTATTTTTCTGAAGGAGGAGAAAAGATAGCAGAGTTTACTGCGGCTGCTTCAGAAGAGGCTCTGAATCGCCTTCAGAAAGATATTAACTATCAGGTTAATAACAGAATTACACTCATTGTATATAATTCCCATAACGACTTCCAGGAAACGAATGTAACGGATGAATATACCGGCAAAGGTATAGGAGGTTTTACTGAACCATTTAAGAATCGCGTGGTCTTCCCTTTCGAGGGTTCATACAAAAAATTCCAACATGTGATTGCTCATGAACTTGTGCATGCCGTTATGCGTGATATGTATTACGGAGGAACCGTACAAAATATTATTGCAAAAGGAATTACGTTACAACTTCCGAACTGGTTCATGGAAGGAAGCGCCGAATATCTCTCTCAGGGCTGGGAGACGAACACAGACATGTTCATTCGTAATTCAATTATAAGCGAAACTCTTCCTGACATAAATCAGCTGGATGGATATCTTGCTTATCGCGGAGGTCAATCAGTGTTCAGATATATTGCTGATAATTACGGCAGGCAAAAAGTGGGTGAACTGATTAACAGTGTTCAGAGTGCAGGCTCACTCGAAGCCGCCATGAAATCTACGATAGGAATTAGTATTGAAGATCTGAGCGGACGCTGGAAAAAAAGTTTGAAGAAGGAGTACTGGCCGGACATTGCAACAAAACAGGATCCGGATGAATTATCAAAACGATTGACCGATAATAAAAAGATTGGCGGTTTTTATAATACAAGTCCAGTTATCTCACCGCAGGGCGATAAAATTGCTTTCATTTCAGATCGTGATATATATCTGAATGTATATATCATGAACGCGCAGGATGGAAAAGTTATTAAGAAAATTGTTGAAAGCGGATGGACCACCGATTTTGAGGAATTGACCGTTCTGCATCCTTCATTAACGTGGGCACCTGATAACAAACGGTTAGCCCTCTCCTCAACAAACGGCGGCTATGATGTTATTACTATTATTGATGCTGAAACCGAAAAGAGTACTGAACTCCCTTTCAAATTAATTGGCATCGAATCGGTTAACTGGTCGCGGGACGGAAATAAATTAGCCTTCATAGGTCAGAATTCGAGTCAATCTGATATTTTTATTTATGATTTCACAACTCAGCAGATCACAAATTTAACCGATGATATTTACAGCGAGGCAGAACCTGTATGGACTCCGGATGGAAAAAGTATAATTTTCTCATCCGATCGAGGAAGCGATTTAACTCAGACTGTTCCGACTGCAGATTTTAATATGTATCAACATAATTACAAGCAGCTCGATCTCTACTCGATCAACGTTAATGATAAAAAGATTGACCGGATTACTGATTGGGATCTGAGCGATGAAAAATATGCTGCTGTCTCAAGTGATGGCAAAGAAATTCTTTTTGTATCCGACCGTAATGGTATCAACAATATTTACAAGAAAAAACTCAAAACATCGGATCAAGATTCTGTTAAATCATCACTTGATTATAAATCTATTCCACTTACAGATTCACAGAGCGATCTTGGTCAGCTTTCTCTTACGTATGATGGCAAAAAATTAGTCTTTACTGCTCTCTATAATCTCGGGTACAATATTTTCATCCTTACTAATCCGTTTGATGTGAATGTTGAGGTTGATTTTCTTAAGCTGACGAAATATATGACCAGCATCGTGAATGAAAAGAACATTAAAGAGAATGTGAAAACGGTTCTGACCACCGCACAAAATGATTCGACAAAAAAAACAGATATAAGTGCTGCCGATTCCATCGGACAAAATGCAAAACCGCGGATTTTTGTAGGACAATATGTAAGCGATAAAAATGTAACTGTAGATTCTCTTAATACTGCTTACAGCAAATATGTTTTTACGTACGATAAGGCGGAAAGTGATAGCGCACGTATAGAAAAACGTAATCAGCTATTTAAGCAGGAACTTGATAAGAACGGAAATTTCCTCGTTAATAAATACAAAATAAATTTCTCACCCGATCTCGTCTATGCAAATGCCGGCTACAGCACATTCTATGGACTTCTTGGAACCACCATCCTCTCTTTCAGTGATGTTCTTGGCAATCATAGACTTATAGGTCAAACCAGTTTACAAATTGATGTTAAAAATAGCGACTACGGTTTATCCTACTTCTATCTGAAGGATCGTCTTGACATCGGCATACAGGCATTTCACACGGCACGGTTTCTATATAAAGATGGATTTTTCGGTTCAGAGTTATACCGGTTTACGAATTTTGGCTTAGTTGGAATGGCAAGTTATCCTCTTGACCGCTTCCACCGATTGGATTTTGGTTTTAGTGTTCTGAGCGTTAGCGCTGATAATCTTGATAACGCTGATATTCCATCAGATCATAATACGTACACTCTTCCCTCATTTAGTTTTATACAGGATAATGTTTTGTGGGGATACACTTCTCCAATTGAAGGAACACGCTACTCACTAACTCTTTTTGGCGATCCTGGATTCGTAAGAAAAAGTCAAAGTTTTTACTCGGTTACTTTTGATTACAGAAATTATTTCCGGTTCTTCTTCGATAACGGATTTGTATTCAGACTTTCAGGCGGTGTTTCCGGCGGTGCCACTCCTCAAAGATTTTTTATAGGCGGTACTGAAAACTGGATCAACCGGACATTTTACACAGGGGGAATTCCGATTTCCAGTGCAAATGATTTTGCCTTCCTCAGCCCTGCACTACCTCTTCGCGGATACGATTATGCAGAACGGATCGGCTCCAAGTATGGATTGCTAAATCTTGAGTTCCGATTGCCAATAATAAGATATCTGCTCACGGGAGGATTGCCATTATTCTTCCAAAATATTATAGGAGTTGCTTTTATTGATGCAGGTGCCGCCTGGGATAAAACCGAAAAGCTTCAACTTATAGGTACAAATGCCGGCGGCTCAACCGTAACGAAAGATCTTTTAATTGGCACGGGTGTCGGCTTCAGATTATATTTTCTCTTCTTATGGCGACTTGATATAGCCTGGAAATACGATTTGAATAAATTTTCTGAACCGAGGTATCTAATTTCAATCGGGTTGGATTTTTAGAAGAAGCAGTATATCAAAACCGGATTACTTCTTCTCCGTACCGGATGAATCAGATTTTTTTTCTGAAGTTGCTGAATCATTTTTTTTTTCGGAAGAATTACTGTTAGATTTTTTAGAATTATTTTTATAATCGGTTTGATAGAATCCGCTGCCTCTAAAAATTGGCGTTGAACCGGCACCAATTAATCTCTTCACATGTCCATTGCATACAGGACAATTTGTTAGCTGTTCCTCAGTTATGCGCTGAAAATATTCGAATGTATGTCCACAATCCAAACACTTGTAATCGTATGTTGGCATTTTTTTCCTTAAATATCTTTCAAACCCGGCCGCAAAAATAGCGAGTCGGTTCCTTAAATCAAACTTCTATTTTGTTAATTGTTTTTTTTGCATATTTGTTCAAATAAAAAATCGGAATTATGAATCGCAAAATCTTAGCATCATTCCTGCTTATCTCCACAATATTCATCAATGGATGCCTTAACTACTCACAGATAACAACAATCAAAAAAGACGGATCCGGCAATATGTTCATCCACTACTGGATGAAATGGTCTGCTCCTAAGGATTCATCCATTGTTGAACAATTGGGTATTTTCAGCAAAGATTCTGTATTGAAAGAGTTTTCTTCCCAATACAGCTACATTAAAAAAGTGGAAGTATATAAAGATTTTAACGATAGTACCTTTCATTCACAAGTATCGCTTGATTTTAACAGCTTGGATTCCTTGAACTTGACTCCTGCTTTCCGCAAATCTGAATTATCCATAAAAGATGGTGCTAAAAACACAAAAATATTTTCTCAATTTGTTCCGCCAATAGCAACCGGCTTTGGTTTTAACAGCAAAAATTTCTCAATTACTTATGTGTATTATCTCCCCGGAGAGACTTTAAGTCATAACGCTACCGAAATTGACCGCAATAAACTTACGTGGAAATATTCTCTTGATGATGTTGGAACCGGGAAATATATAACAGCAACATACAGACCATTCAAACTCAAGGAGACGCCAACCTGGATTTTTATCTGCGCATTAGGCGTTTTTTTAGTGGTCGTTGTTTTTCTTTTCAGCAAAAGGATGAAATGATTGCAGGAATAAAAGGATAAAACATAAATCTGATTAACTCATGTTACGCAGAAAGGAAAGATTCGCCACGAAGACTCTAAGGCACAAAGGTTTCACCAAGAAAAACATAAACTTTGTGAAGATTTTGTGTCTTTGTGCCTTAGTGGCTAAGTTTCTTCATGTGGACTGCGTAACGTGAATGATTAATTTGACACGCCTTGCTGATTTCTTTATATTTGCCCACCGTTTTTAGAACTAGATAAGATGAATTATTAATTGGAGCAGCAACCGCTCATATTTTCCGGTACTTCCAGCAAAGAATTAACCGAAAAAATTTGTAAGTATTTGAATGTTACCCCCGGGATTATTGACTTTAGAACATTTAGTGACGGTGAAATCTGGGTAAAATTCATGGAGAACATCAGAGGAAGAGATGTGTTTATTGTTCAATCAACACATCCTCCTGCAGAAAATCTGATGGAACTGCTCATTACTATTGATGCGGCTAAAAGAGCGAGTGCGACCAGAGTAACGGCCGTTATTCCTTATTTTGGATACGCAAGGCAAGATAGAAAAGATCAGCCAAGAGTTGCCATAACGGCAAAACTTGTTGCAAATTTGATTACAAAAGCAGGCGCGGACAGAGTTATTACAATGGATCTGCACGCCGCACAGATTCAGGGTTTCTTTGATATTCCGTTTGATCACTTGTATGCTTCGCCTACATTTACAGGATTATTCAAAGAGAAAGTTGAAAATCTGGTTGTTGTTTCACCTGATATGGGCGGAATAAAATTAGCACGTTCATATGCAAAAAGATTAGATGCCGGACTTGTTGTAATTGATAAAAGAAGACCAAAGCACAACCAGGTTGAGATGATGAATATCATCGGTGAGGTTGAGGGGAAAAATGTTCTTATTGTTGATGATTTAATTGATACCGGCGGAACATTTGTAGGTGCTGTTGAGGCTTTGAAGCAAAGAGGAGCTAAAGATATTTACGGTGCTATAACACACCCTCTTCTTTCGGGAGACGCAATTAAAAAAATTACAAAGTCTGAGCTAACAAAATTATATGTAACAGACAGCATCCCGTTGAAATTTGATGCAGGTGGTAAAATTGTTGTAAGATCGGCTTCCGAATTATTTGCCGAAGCCATTATTCGTTCCAGTAGGAATGAATCTATTAGTTCATTGTTCGAAATAGATAAAAGTTAGAGAAGAAATTATTCTGGGAGATAATTAAGAAATGTCAGAAATACTAGTAAACGGAAGTAAAAGAACTCTTTCCACTAAAGGTGTAGTTAACCAGTTGAGAAGAGATGGAAACGTGCCGGGAATTTATTATACGAAGGGTGTTGAACCGATTCCAGTAATTGTTTCAGAAAAAGCATTAAAACCAATCGTATTCACCTCTGAGACTCACATTATCAATTTGAAAATAGATGATGACCAAGAGTACAAGGCAATTTTGAAAAATGTACAGTTCGATCCGGTAACCGATCGCGTTGTTCATTTTGACCTGCTTGGAATTTCCGCAGATCAGGAAATTGAAATCGAAGTTCCTATCATGTTCGAAGGTCAGGCCAAAGGTGTTAAAGAAGGTGGTATCGTTCAACAGACTTTGCACAAAGTTACTGTTTCATGTTTGCCTGCAGATATTCCTCAGCACATTACAATTGACGTCACCGATTTAGCTTTAGGCGATTCAATCCACGTTCGTGATCTTAATATCGAAAGAGTCAAATTCTTACAGAATCCCGGCGTTATCATTGTTTCTGTTGTTGTACCGCGTGCAGCAATTGAACCGACACCGGTTGCGGAAGTACCTGGTGAAGAAAAGACCGAACCTGAGATAATTACTAAAGGCAAGCAGACCGAAGAAGAGGATTAATTTAGTTGTACGTTGTTGTTGGATTGGGTAATCCGGGTACTAAATACGAGTTGACGCGTCATAACATAGGCTTTCAGATACTCGACCGCTTTGCCCTTAAGAATAAAATGAAATTCAAATCCTCGAAGAAGGATTACAATTATTCGGAAGGTGTGATAAACTCTTCCGATTTTTTTTTAGTGAAACCAACTTCATTTATGAATTTGAGTGGTGAAGTTGTTTCAGACTTCTTGGATGATCATCCTGTTGATATTGAAAATATTCTTGTTCTTGCTGATGATGTGAATTTGCCCGTTGGTGAGATTCGATTAAGAAAATTAGGAAGCGATGGCGGACATAATGGAATTAAATCCATCCTCTATCAGCTGCAGAGCGATTCCTTTCCGCGTTTAAGATTTGGTATCGGAAACGAGTTTGAAAAAGGTGAAATGGCCAATTTTGTTCTGGCAAGATTCGCAAAAGAAGAATTTGAAACAGTAAATAAAAATATTGAATTCGTAGTCGAGCTTATTGAAAAATTCATTTCGGGCGGGTACAAAGCTATGTTAGACTTTTATAGCAAGTCAAGAAAAAAATCTCTTGATGATATTGTTGAATCCACACCAAAAACTGAAGGAAATGAGTCGATTCCGTTGAATAACGGAAGGAATTAATAATTTTTATTTATTCAATAAAATATTGCAAGGTTTACTAAATAATCCTATTTTTTGAGCCCAAATTATAAACCCTTCTCCCCGCTGAAGCGGGGGGACAAAGCCCATAGGGAGGTGAGTATCACAATGCGTAAAAGAACCTACGAGAGCGTTGCTATTATTAACGCAACACTTGAAGACGAACAAATCGAATCAACAATTTCCAGGATGCAAGAAACAATTACCACGCATGGCGGTGAAATGCTTGATTTAGATAAGTGGGGCAGAAAACGTCTCGCTTACCCAATCAACAAAGCAAAAAGCGGTTACTATGTTATCTTTAGATTCAATGCATCAACGGATCTGATAGCAGTACTAGAGCGCAATTACAGATTGGATGAAAATGTAATTCGCTATTTAACAATTCAATTAGATAAATTTGCTCTTGAAGCAATCGCTAAACAAAAAGAAGCTTTTAAAAATGCAGAAGCTGCTTCTGCTACTGCAGCCGTAGAAGCTCAATTAAAAACAACAGAAAGTCAAGCATAACTAATTTTAGTTAAGGAGCGGAGGTAACGATGGCTGAACTTAAGATGCCTGAACTGAATAGTGTTATTGTTGCAGGCAACCTAACAAAAGATCCTGTTTTTAGACAGACTTCTAACAATACACCGGTCGTGAATTTTCATGTTGCGGCAAACAGAAGATACAAAGACAGCAGCAATCAATGGCAGGAAGATGTCTGCTACGTTGGTGTTGTTGCATGGAATAAATTAGCAGACAGTTGCAAAGACCGTCTTAAAAAAGGAAGTGCTGTTTTAATTGATGGCGAACTTCAAAGCAGAACTTTCAAAACTGAAGATGGAAAAAACCGAACAATCGTTGAGATCAAAGCTAAGAGAATTCAATTCCTGAATAAATTTGCAAAAGCAACCGGAAACGGTGAAGATGTTGTTGTTGAATCCGACGAAGCTGATTATGAAGATAACTCATTCGATAAATTTCTAACCGATGAAGAATCAGACTTAATGAAGAGTAACAAATCATGAGAAATGACAGAATGAAGAACCAGAAAAAAGTCAAAAGAGTCATTGATGGTTACATTGACTACAAAGACACTAAACAACTTGGAAGATTTCTTACCGATCAAGGTAAAATAATTCCACGAAGAATTACCGGACTAACAGCAAAGCAGCACAGAGAGTTGGTTCAGGCAATCAAAAGAGCACGTCAATTGGCAATTTTACCATTTGTTTCAGAAGCAGTTAAGTAGGAGATGCAATGAAAGTAATATTAAGAAGAAATTTTGATCAGCTTGGAAAAGTTGGAGACGTTGCTAACGTAAAAGATGGGTATGCAAGAAATTATTTGATCCCACGTCAAATTGCATATCAGGCAACTAAAGGAAATATATTAGCTCTTGAAGAAGAAAAGAAACAAATTCTTAAGAAAGAAGCTAAAGAATTGGACGTCGCCCAGAAACTGGCTGCCGAAATAGAAAAAGTTTCTATCACTATTCCTGTTAAGGTTGGTGAAGAAGATAAAATTTTCGGTACTGTTACCAGTCAGATGATCGCTGATTCAATGAAAGAAAAAGGTTACGATATTGACAAGAGAAAAATCGAGATCACTGAACCAATAAAAGCTCTTGGCATCTACAGCGTAACAATTAAAGTCCACCCCAGCGTTTCTGCTGTTGTAAAAACTTGGGTTGTAAGAGAATAGATTCATTTTGTTTTTATGAGGTTGTCTCAAAAATAAATATTTCTTAGTGTTTCTTGGAGTCTTGGTGTCTTTGTGGTTATTAAGAAATTAGTTTTTCGCTTAAAACCAAATATTGCCACAAAGTTACAAAGTTATCACAAAGAACTTTTAAGCCTGCCTCATTATTTATGGTATTATAATTAGACTATTTCTATCACTAAAATTACAGACCAGAATGAAAGAGCTAAGATTCAGAATTATAATGATCGTCGGTGCCGTTCTATTCTGCCTTTACCTCCTATATCCAACTTATCAAGATTCAAGAAATAACAAAGAAGTCGATTCTAAGTTAGTTTCTATTGAGGCAAAGATTAAAAAGAGCAACCCGTCAATCAGTGCCGCAGAATTAAAAGATAAACGTTCATCCGTAAGAGATAGTATTCTTGTTAATACACCTGAATACAAATCTGCAAGAGAAAAAAGAATAAAGCTTGGTCTTGATCTTCAGGGCGGAATGTACCTGGTTATGGAAGTTAACTCCGCTAAGCTGCTTGAAAAATTAGCTAAGGAACCTGATGAACAATTCAATCAAATTTTAAAACAGGCCGAAGCTGATGCGAAGAACTCGGATGAAAACGTTGTAACGATTCTTCTGCGTAGGATGAAAGCAAAAGGTATCCGGATGAGCAGATATTTTGGTTCGATCCGTGAAGATGATAATGCAATTGCCGCAAAATTGGAACAGCAGGAATCTGATGCCGTTACAAGAGCAATCGAAATCATAAGCAATAGAGTTAACCAATACGGCGTATCAGAACCGGAAATTCAGAAACAAGGCTCTCGCAGAATTATTGTTCAGCTGCCGGGTATTGCAAGAGAAGAAGAAGCTAAAAAATTGTTGCAGGGTCAGGCCCTACTTGAATTCAAGATGGTCAAAGAAGCCAGTTTCGCTATACCTGTAATGGAAAAAATTGACGCTGCGCTTGCAGGTCTTAATAAAATTGACTCAGCCGCTTCCAAAAAAGCTGTAGTCGCAAAAACAGACACAACACAAAAAGATAAAAAGCTTACAGATGAAGAATTTGCTAAAGAGCATCCTTTCTTTATGCTTGCAAGACTGATTGATCCGCAAGGAAGAATAGCCGATGCATTCGTCAAAGAGAGCGATGTCAATAGAATCAAAGGAATGCTCGAAAATTCAGAAGTTAAAAAAGTTATGCCCGACAATATTGAATTCCTATTTGACGCAAAACCTGAAATAGGCAGCGACGGTATAAAATATTTCAGAATGTATATGGTAAATAAAGTAGCGGAATTGACCGGCGGAGTTGTTGTTGACGCTCAGGCTAATATCGACCCTACTACATCGGCTCCAGAAGTTACTATGCAGATGAATAGCGAAGGTGCACGCGAGTGGGCAAGAATCACCGGTGCTAACGTTCGTAAAAGATGTGCAGTTATTCTGGATAACCAGGTTTATACAGCTCCTACAATAGAAGGCAAAATACCAAGCGGCAGTTCAAGAATTACAGGCTCCGCTAATATGGAAGAAGCAAAACTTCTTGAGATTGTCTTAAAAGCCGGCGCCCTCCCCGCTCCAATCGAAATCCTTGAACAGAGAGTAGTTGGTCCGTCACTCGGCCAGGACTCAATTAGTCGAGGATTTAATTCCGCGTGGATTGGCTACTTACTTGTAGCAATCTTTATGATCTTCTATTATAAGACAGCGGGTTCATTTGCAGATCTTGGAGTGATAATGACGGTTCTGTTAACGATGGGAGTTCTGGCTGCTTTTCAAGCAACATTAACCTTGCCCGGTATTGCCGGTGTTGTTCTTTCCATGGGTATGGCTGTTGATGCTAACGTTCTTATTTATGAAAGAATCCGGGAAGAACTTAAAACGGGTAAAACATATAAAGCAGCTGTTGACGCTGGTTTTAAAATTTCACTTTCAGCAATCATAGATTCTAACATCGTTACACTGCTGACCGGTATCATTCTTTATCAGTTTGGAAGCGGTCCGGTTCAAGGTTTTGCATTAACTCTTATAATAGGTATAGTAACAAGTTTATTCAGTCAATTGGTTTTAGTGAGACTTATTTTCGATTTCATGATTACCAAAGGCTATAAAATTAATGTCGGTTAATATTAGGAGAAAAATTAGATGAGACTTTTTGCAAATATAAATATCGACTTCATGGGTAAGCGCTCGATATTCTTCCTCATCTCGGGAGTTATAATTCTTTTAGGTATGATTAATATCCTTGTTAGAGGATTATCTTTTGGAATTGACTTTAAGGGTGGATCCGAGATTGCTCTCCAATTTCAGAAACCGATAGACATTTCTTTCGTGAGACAAGAAGTTAATAAAATTGGTTTGGGCGAAGTAGAAGTAAAAACATTTGGCGGCTCTACAGGAATTCTGTTGAGATCTGAATTACAGGAAATACCGGCCAACATCTTGCCGCGGGTTAAATCAAGAATTGAAACGATAATCAATGAAAACTATCCCGGAATACAGAAACAAGTATTATCCTCTTCAAGTAAATCCATCACTTATGAATTTGCAGATTCTGCCGCTGCAACCAGCATTAGTAATACACTTTTTAAGTACGGATTTCAGACATCGAACGTAAGTGAAGAGCCTAGTAATAAAGGAATTGAAGTTCGGTTAGGTATTTCGGATTGGATTAAAGATAATCTAACAGAAAAATTTAAGGACAATCCTTTTATTGTTGAGAAAGAAGATAAAGTTGGACCGAAAGTTGGTAATGAATTGAAGAGAGATGCGGTTATTGCAATAGCTCTTGCTTTAGTAGTAATTCTAATCTATATCGGTTTCAGATTTAAATTCTCTTTCGCTATCGGTGCGGTTATTGCTCTTTTCCATGATGTGCTTATTACTCTGAGTGTATTCTCAATCTTATATGGAGTTATCCCGGGTTTAAATCTCGAGGTAACATTAACGGTTGTTGCGGCGTTCTTAACGCTTATTGGTTATTCCATGAATGATACTGTGGTTGTATTCGATAGAGTGAGAGAATATCTAAAGCTGCACAAAACTATTCCTCTTCAAGAGAATATGAATCGTGCAATTAATAATACTTTCAGCCGTACAATCATTACCGGTCTTTCAACAATGTTCATGATTATTGTACTCATCATACTTGGCGGAGAAATATTGCGCGGATTCGCTTTCGCTCTGTTTGTGGGTATGATTACAGGTACTTACTCTTCTATTTTCGTAGCGAGTGCTTTCGTATTAGAATACGCAAACAGAACAAAGAGTAAAATTAGTTTCTAACAAATTATTTTTTTTACAATCCCGACGTCAGACTTAGCTTGTCGAAGTCACGTCGGGATTTTTTTTAAACCAATTCTGCAGATATCATATCGTTAGTTGTACATTACAAAAATCAGTAGTACAAGAATAAAACTGGTTAAGTAGTTGTCTATGTACAAAACTTCGTGTAAAAGAAATCGATATAATGTTTACATTCTGAGAAGAATGAAGTGTCTTTCATCTGAATGAAGTTTTGAATACGCATGCTTACAAGGTTTTAGAGATCAATAGTTTATCAATTCTATTGCCGTCCATATCAACAACTTCGTAAGTGTAATTACCGATTACAAATTTTTCTCCGGTGTCTGGGATTTTTTTTATCGAATGGACAATAAATCCTGCCAGAGTAATATAGTTTTCGTCCCCTTCCGGAATCCCAATTGCAATTCTTTCTGCTAGGTCATCAAGCAGCGTATCGCCATCAACAAGGAAACTTCCGTCAGCTCTTTTAATGATGTTATCTTTCTTAACCTCATCCCTCTTTGTTATATCGCCGATAATATTTTCAACAATATCCCTGAGAGTGATAATCCCTTGAAATATGCCATACTCATCAATAACGACAGCATTATAATTCTTATGTTCTTTCAATATTTCAAGAATGTGATATGCGGAAAAAGTATCGACCACATATAACGGTTCTTTAATCAAAGACTTAATTTCAGACAGATCGTTAATCTGTTTATAGAAATCCTTAGCAGTAATAACACCCTGAACATTATCGAGAGAATTATCAAATACTGGATAGAGAGAGTAGTCATTTTCAAATACTTTCTTTTTAATATTTTCCATTGTGTCATTTATATCAATCCAGACCACATCGTTTCTTTGTGTCATAATAGAATTAGCTTTTCTATCACCGAATTTAAAGATTCTTTTAAGAAGTTCGCTCTCCTTTTTCTCTATCGAGCCGAAAGAAGCGCCTTGTTCAATAAGCATTTTTAATTCCTCTTCGGTAACGGGTGGATTTTCATTCTCCTTAATGCGAAAAAGTTTGATGAATATTTTTGTGGAGATTGAAAGAAACTGAATTACCGGATACGCGATTTTTGTTAAAATATTAAGCGCCGGCGCAAAAAGGATCGCAATATTTTCCGCATTGTTAAGAGCGATTGTCTTAGGAACAAGCTCGCCAATTACTAGAGAGAAATAGGTTATCAGTCCAACAATAACAAAGTAGGCTGTTTCTTGTGCAATTGGTTTTAAGAAAGATATTTGTTCAACATACGGAACTAGGTCTTCCGTTAAAGCAACACCGCCATAAACACCGGAAACAATTCCAATGAGTGTAATTCCAACCTGAATAGCCGAAAGGAATTTTTCCGGTTCCAGGCTCAACCGAAGGGCGAGTTTGGCGTTTTTACTCCCTTGTTTTGCCTTTTCTTCCAGACGTGCTTTGCGCGAAGTTACAATGGCAATCTCGGTCATTGCCAAAAGTCCGTTACAAAATATGAGTGCAATAATTACCGCCACTTCCATTAATTACCTATAAATCGTTTTGACCAAATATAAAATACAAATTTGGTGCGACAATCATGCTTAACGCTTAACAGAAGCCACCAATAATTTCTAAATAATTAGGTTGTTTATATTTTTATTATGATCAATATTTGAGTTGAATTATTTTTTATATATGTCAACATTGAATGGAGTAATAATGTCTGAAGCAAAAGTAAGAGAACAATGGGGCAGTCGGATTGGCTTGGTTTTAGCGGTGGCTGGAAATGCTGTAGGACTAGGGAATTTTTTAAGATTTCCGGTACAAGCAGCTTCTAACGGCGGCGGTGCTTTCATGATTCCTTATTTTATCGCTTTTTTAATTGTTGGTATACCATTGATGTGGATTGAATGGGGCATCGGTAGGCATGGCGGAAAGTATGGTCATGGAAGTGCACCCGGCATGTTCGATGTGCTATGGAAAAACAAAATTGCAAAATATGTTGGTGCATTTGGTATGTTTTCCTCCACTATTATTTTAATTTATTATACCTACGTGCAATCTTGGACTCTTGGTTATTCTTTCTTCTCTATAACAAAAGCATATTTTGGAACAGAAACTTTTGAATCGTTAAAAACATTTTTGTACAGCTATCAAGGGAAAGAATCCTCGCAATACTTTGATGGAATCACTATTGCCTACATTTTTATGATTATCACGTTCTTGCTAAACTTTTGGGTTTTATATAGGGGAATTTCTCAAGGAATAGAAAAACTTGCAAAGATTGCAATGCCTCTTCTTTTCTTATTTGCAATAATCATTGCAATACGTGTTCTTACTTTAGGAACTCCTGACCTCTCACATCCGGAAAATTCTGTTGGTGCCGGTTTTGCATTCGTTTGGAATCCGGATTTTGCTTACTTATCGTCTCCAAAGGTTTGGCTTGCTGCTGCAGGACAAATATTTTTCACATTATCTGTTGGTATGGGTACAATTCAAGCATATGCAAGTTATTTAAAACCAAAAGATGATATTGCATTAAATGGAATTACAACTGCTGCAACAAACGAATTTGCTGAAGTGAGTTTAGGCGGTTCAATTGCTATTCCTTTAGCAGTTGCATTTTTTGGTGTAGCAACCACAACAGCAATGGCAAAAGGTGGAGCTTATGATTTAGGATTTGCCTCTATGCCATTAGTATTTGAACAGATCCCACTTGGACAGTTTTTTGGATTCATGTGGTTTGCGCTTTTATTCTTCGCCGGTATTACCTCTGCAGTTGCGATGGGACAACAATTGATTGCTTTCTTAGAAGATGAATTTGGTTGGGATAGAAAGAAGACTATTGCTGTTTTCGGTTCATTTGTTTTTCTATCTATCAATTTAGTTGTATTTTATTTGAAACATGGTTTTATGGATGAAATGGATTACTGGGCAGGTACTTTTATGCTTGTTGTATTTGCTTTATCGGAGACCATTATTTTTATGTGGATATTCGGCGCAGACAAAGCATGGGAAGAGATGAATCTTGGAGGAGATATTCAAATCCCAAGAGTGTTCTATTACATTATGAAATATATTACTCCAACAGCTCTGTTAATAATTATGCTATGGTGGTTAATTAATGATGCTATTCCGATTCTTTTATTAAAAAATGCCAATCCGAAAAACATTCCATATATCTGGGGTGCTAGAGTATTCATGCTTGCTGTTCTTTTAGGATTATTCTACTTAATTCATCTTTCATGGAAAAGAAAAGGAGTTTTAAAATGAGTTTGACTACTGAAGGAATTATTTTTCTTGTTTTAGCAAATGGAACAATTTTGTCTCTTCTCTGCGTTTCTTTTTATAAACTACTTCGCAAAAAGGATATAAAAAAATAATTAGGATAGGTTCTAATTAAGAGGCTACCCTAATTAACAGCCTCTTAATATTTCTATCACAGATTCAACCGTAATCGGTTAACTTTGAGGAAGTACTTTTGTACTGAACAGGGACCACTCGATCAACATTGTAGAGAAGAAATCCGACTGATATCATCATAAGGAAGCCTAGAATCTACCTCAGCAGATAGAATCCGATGTTAATCATTGTTTTGCTTTCATTAATCCGATTAATCAAATTTATCGCTTAACTCATTAGTTAGATATTGTAATTATGTTAATTAACTCTTCGGCTTTTATTTTGTTTTAGAGACAAATTTCAGAATAAATAACCCCAGCGTAGCTGATATTGTTGAGGCTACTATAATACTTAATTTAGAAGCATCAACAGACTGGATTTCACTAAATGCCAGATTTGTTATAAATATAGACATCGTAAAACCAATTCCTGCTAAGCTAGCAGCGCCGAATATCATTCGCCAGTTTAAATCTTCGGGAAGTAATCCAATCCCAATTTTAACAGCAGCATAAGAAAAAATAAAAATGCCTAAAGGTTTCCCTAGAACTAGACCTAAAATAATTCCGAATGAATTGTTTGTTGTTAAACTTGCAGATATATCATCCGGGAGTAAAATAGCTGTATTCACAAGCGCAAAAAGAGGCAGTATAATAAACGCAACTGGTTTATGTAATCTCTCCTGCAGTGTGTATGAGATATTGTTTTCACTGTTCTTCCGGAATGGTATGGCAAAAGCTAAAAGTACTCCGGAGATAGTAGCGTGAACACCCGATTTCAACATCAGATACCACATTACTATTCCCAATAAAAGATAAGGGGTGAGACGATTTATGTTCAATCGATTCATGATCATCATTATTATAAAGACAGCAAATGAGCCAAGCAGATATGCCATAGAAAGATCATTTGTGTAAAAAAGAGCAATTATTATTATCGCTCCTAAATCATCAATAATTGCAAGCGCGGTTAAAAATATCTTCAGAGAAAGAGTAATTTTATTGCCGAGAAGAGATAATATGCCCAGGGCAAATGCAATATCAGTTGCCATCGGAATTCCAAATCCTCTTTGACTTGGTGTACCGGCATTAAATGAAAAGTGAATTACCGCGGGTATTAACATTCCTCCCAAAGCGGCAATTGCTGGCAAGCTTGCTTTTTTAATTGATGATAACTCTCCAATATAAATTTCTCTCTCTATCTCCAAACCTACTAGAAGGAAAAAGATTACCATCAATCCATCATTAATCCAATGCTCGAGGCTGTACTTCAGCTGGATTTCTGAAAAAGAAAGATCAAGATAGGAACGCCAGATATTTATATAATCCCGCCCAATGGAACTGTTGGCAATAATCATCGATATTACAGTTATAGCAATAAGCAAATAACCTGAGGATTTTTCACTTTCGGTAAAATCCTTGAATAGATCAAACCTAACATTTCGAATTATTCGGAAATTTTCTTTTAGTATTTTTTTCATTTAGTAAAATCAGTCACTGTTTCAATATTTTTCAACAATCTTAACAGAGGAATATTCATTTATAAATCCTATCAGTAGGTTATTGTATATCTCAGCAAAAATTAGGAATTATGCTTTTTAATTTACGTTTAACTATATTGAAAATAAGGAGAGACTTACTCAAATAAAAATCAAATCGTAACTTAATTCTAGAGTAGTTTCTTATTTGAATATAAAACGTGATTACAATCTTTAAGAGAAGGTAATTTCATTAATTCAGGAGATTTCATAATGAAAAAAATCGATCTCAAAGAATTTGAAACAAATATAACACTTCGGCAATTGACAAAATCTGATTATGAATCCGTCGTTTCTTTGCAGTTGAAATGTTTCCTTCATATGAAACCATGGTCCATAGAACAGTTCACTAGTCAAATCTCTATCTTTCCGGATGGACAATTATGCTTACAATTTCAAGATAAAATTGTGGCATCATCTAGCAGTTTGATTTTAGATTTTTCCCTTTATTCTGAATGGCATAGTTGGCGCGAAATTGCCGATGAGGGTTTTATTCGAAATCATACACCTAATGGTAATACTTTATATGGAATTGAAATCATGGTTGATCCTAAATTTAGAGGATATAGGTTAACAAGAAGATTATATGATGCAAGAAAAGAACTTGCTAAAAAGTACAATTTGATGCGGATAATTCTTGGCGGAAGAATTCCCGGATATTGTAAACATTCAAATCAAATGACTGCTAGAGAATATGTTGATAACGTAGTTAATAAAATTCTTGTTGATCCCGTATTGACAGCGCAAATTTCTAACGGGTTTGTTATTAAACGATTGATTCCTGATTACCTGAAAACCGATGAGGAATCGAAAGGATATGCGACATTTCTTGAATGGACAAATCTCGATTATATACCTGATACATCCCGTAAATTTATTCCCACTTTACCGGTAAGAATTTGCGCTGTTCAATTTATGATGAGAATGATAAAAGATTTTGAAGAGTTTGCAAGACAGTGTGAACATTTTGTTAGTGTTGCTTCCGATTATCACTGCGATTTTATTCTTTTCCCGGAAATCTTTACAACCCAGCTTCTTTCATATTTGCCGCCGCTTCGTCCGGCAATGGCAATGAGAAAATTATCTGAGTTTACGCCAATCTATCTGGATTTATTCACTAAACTTGCAGTGAAATACAACATTAATATAATCGGCGGTTCTCATTTTACTATTGAAGAGGATAGCCTTTATAATATTTCTTACTTATTTAGAAGAGATGGAACTTTAGGAAAGCAGTATAAATTGCACATTACTCCTAATGAAAAAAAATGGTGGGGTGTAAAACCCGGTAACAAATTGGAAATTTTTGATACGGACAAAGGTAAAATATCTATTCAAATTTGTTACGATATTGAATTTCCCGAATTAGGTCGTATAGCTGCAGAAAACGGAGCTCAAATTATTTTTGTGCCTTTCGCGACTGATGAAAGGTATGCTTACTTAAGAGTTAGATATTGCGCTCAAGCGCGGTGTATTGAAAATCATGTGTATTTAGTTCTTGCTGGAAACGTTGGTAATCTGCCATCTGTGGAAAATCTTGATATCAACTATGCTCAATCTGCTATATTCACTCCGTCAGATATACCTTTTACAAGAGATGCAATACAAGCAGAAGCAACTCCTAACATAGAAACAGTAATCATAGATGATATTGATCTGGAATTATTAAAACGGCAAAGGCAGACCGGTACAGTCTTAAATTGGGAAGATAGAAGAAAAGATCTGTATGATTTTGTATATAAAAAGTAAAGACTCTATGCGGCGAGTCTCTACTAAATTGTTACCAGCTTATTGGGGCTGTCCAGCCTGCCCCGCACTTTATTGCAGGACCTTGAGCGGCATCTTAGGTGTTCTCATTTATATTTTCTCCTTTTGAAAGTGCTTCTAAACCAATTGGTACTTTAATTTTCCAATAAATTGGTCCAGCTACTTCTCCAAATGCATTAATAATTATACATATAACTAGCGGTATCCAGTATCCGGAAAATAGAATATTAACGCTATTGGACAATGACTCACCAAAAGACATTTTATAATATAGTAACCCTAACGTAACGAATATACCGAGTGCACCAGAAAGGGCCCAATAACCAAATTCGAATATTCCAACTATTATTGCCCAATACATTTCTTTTGATTTAAAGTTGCCGATTATATTTCCTACTGTGAACCCTTGTACAATTGCTAATATAGGAGAAACTAAAAAAATGCCTAATAAAAAAAAGAGTATTACGGCAGGTATTATAATTATCAGAATAAAGGTAATAGAAGTAAGTAAATATTTATTGGAGATCCAAAGTTTTAGTAAGTTTTTAAAGGGAGGATACTGAAATTTTCGAATCTGCTTTTTTATAATCAAGTCGTGCATCTTTTTTGAGAACTTGTTCTCATACTTAATAAGAACTATTCCAACAGAAAGAGAAATCCAAATGATCGCGTAAATAATCAAAAAAATTGTGTAAACACTGATCGGGTCCATTTTAACACCTATTTTTATGAACACCTAACCGTTGATCTAAGTTGCTGCTCGAAACGTCGTCAGCTTCAGTGATTTGTTAGCCATTTTGCTAGCTAACTATCCTATCTGTTTCTTGATCCAGAAAGTGTACATCGGCTTAATGGTGCAAAGAAATAATAACGCCACGAACCACCAGGTGCTGATTGTCATTATATGCGGAATTAATTTAGCCAGAATTAATGCAAGTAACATTGCTGCTCCGAGTGCAAGCTTTAGATCGATTATGCTGAACCTTTGGACTCTCTTAGTCATATTTTCAAATATTTCCATTTTTTTCACCTCCTGCAAATATTAATCAATAAATAAAGCGGATCCCCCACTAGCCCCCGATTTATTATATCAGTTATAACAAATATTTTTTTTTAATGTTTCAGATTTTTTTATAGACAAACTAAATAAATATATATTGTTTTTTTCAAAGATGGGAGTGGGTATTTACCCCTCACTCTATTATGAATTCGTCAGAATTAGGTTTTTATCCAGCAGGAAGATTGCTATTTTTCGCAACACTTTTTACAATGAGAGGGAGTAATGACGCAATTTACCTATCGATTACTGACGGCAGTTCTTCTATTTACCTTAACCATCTCCGCACAGAATATTCCAATTAGGTTTTCTAATAATGATTTTGAAGCTGCCGCAGGCAACGGTTCACCCATAAATTGGAAAATTGACTCACAAGCGAAAATTTTCATAGATAATGTCAACGCCCATGGCGGTTCCTCGAGTTTACTTGTTAATCATGACGTTTGGACAAAAACAAAAATATCATCTGAGGAAGTAACACTAAAAGTCGGACGTGTTTATAAACTTAGCGGCTGGGTGAAAACCGAAGGCGCAATTACAAACCCGATCGATCAGTATCCTACATCTGTTGCTGCCTGTTTAACTATGGAATCATTTCCATTTACGAACAGCACAATCACCGCCGGCGGAACAAACACCTGGCAGAAGATCGAAGGTATGTTTGTAGCCATAAAATCACACGACAAAATTCAGCTTCATCTCGGATACAATGGCAACGCATTCGGCAAAGCATGGTTTGATGATATTGAACTTGAAGAAGTAACAGATATTTCACAGTACATCCCAATGGAAACAGTTCGATGGCATGGACCCGCTTTCAGGTATGAGGATAAAGGATGGATTTTTGTTCACATCGAAGGTAAACCGTATCAGCGCGGCTACCAATACGGTTCATTACTTGCCGATGAAATTAAAATGTTCATCGAAAAACTTGCGATAAATGATAATACTTCCGATCCTGCCGCTGCATGGTCTCAAAGACGGGTTAGTACGGATGCACTTCTACTTAGAAAATATGAAGAAGAATATTTAACCGAAATGAAAGGTATTGCCGATGGCGCCGCAAAATCGGGTGCGAAGGTTTTTGACCGTCCCGTTGACTTCTTAGATATTGTTTCGATCAATTCCGCCATCGATCTTGATTACATGGGAGGCGCTCTCAGAGTTACTCCTAATCCTCTTACCGGCAAAAGCTTTCTTGCAAATGAAGATGATCTTAGCATACCTGAAAGACTTCACAAATGTTCTTCTTTCCTTGCCAATAATTCCGCTACAAAAGATGGCAAAATTGTATTCGGGCAACTTTTTATGTGGGGTGCTTATACTGGCTATCATTGGAACGTAATCTGCGATGTCGTTCCATCAGAGGGAAACAGATTAGTCTATGAAACATTTCCGGGAGGTATCCATTCCGGAGCCGATTTTTATATGAACAGTGCAGGTATTATGATGGGTGAGACAACTGTTCAGCAGACACCGTTCAATCCCGACGGCATTCCGCAATCAAATAGAATACGCAAGGCGGCCCAGTATGCCAATAGTATTGATGATGTTGTTAAGATTATGACTACAAAGAATAACGGCATGTATACAAATGACTGGCTGATAGGCGATGTAAAGAAAAATGAAATTGCTATTCTTGTGCTGGGGACAAACAAATATAGAGTCTGGCGAAGCAGCAAAAATGACTGGTACAACAACGCAAAAGATTTTTACTGGAGCGATAACAACAATAAAGATCTTGAAGTAAGAAAAGAATATATCGTTAATCCGGATAACGCACCTAATGATTTGGTATGGCGCCCTGTTAACAGAGACATTGCATTCTGGAATTATTATCAGCAGGATAAAGGAAATATAGATCATCAGTGGGGAATAAAAATTCTCGGCTCGTCGCCTATAAACCGCCCTCACGCTTGCGATGGAAAGATTACTACATCGGAAATGGCAGAACAGTTAGTATTCTTAGCCCACAACGGAAAAGTTACTCTTCGTGAACAGATTGTGGGTGAGAACGGAAGAATGCCCGATCTTCCTAACGCGTATTCACGGTTAACGCTCGGTTATGCCACTCTTTCACCCATTTACGTTGTTGAAAAAATGAGAGAGATGAGAAATAAGCCTACATCTCCTGCTAAAGTAAGTACACCGGTAAATAATTTTTCGGAAGTAAAAGATGTTTATTCATTTGATAAGGATGCGCTCTGGAAAGGAACAGTTTATCCTGCAAGTGAAAAGGAGAACTGGTTCGTCAGCGGAACAGCCTCATACTATAATCTGCTAAAACAAGCTCCTGCTGAACCGGAACGTGCTTTCAGCTATATGAAAGATGAATTGACCGAACTCAATTACCGGCTTCTCTATATCATGGCTAAGGAAGGCACCATTGCACCACTTGATGTGAAGACAATTTATGATAAGTATAACAATTACCAGATACCAAGAATTAAGGCTACTTACCTGCTTCATCAGCTCCGACTCTTGCTTGGCAATAAAACTTTTTCCGTATTTATGAACAAGATACATGATGAATACAAAGAGAAGAATGTAACAACAGAAAGCATTCTTGCTTCACTTGATATGCTCTCCGGCAAACAATTAAAAGAATTTGCAATGCAATGGCTGGACAGAGATGATCTGCCTGATCTGATCTTCAGCGCCAATACCGAGCAAACTGCCGATGCATGGAAACTTAAACTGAATATTAAACAAGCCGGAAAACCATATAATTTTTTTACAACCGTGGTTGTGGATTTAGCCAAAGAAAGAATAGTAAAAGTTGTCGAAGTAAAAAATGCTGATCAGACAATCGAGCTGACATTTAAGGATAAACCGGCTAATGTTATATTCAATTACGGGAATGATATTCCGGTGCAGAGAGATAAATATTTCACGTATCAAAACTTTTTTGATGATTTCTCAACTTCTCTAATCGTTTACGGTACTACTCAACAGATCGAAGCGAACCATACCATAGCTTTACGATATCAGAAGATGGTCGCCGATAGATTCACGGAAGTTTTTCAACCCATAAAAAAAGACAGCGAAGTTGCAGGCAGCGATTTAATAAATAATGATTTGATAATTCTTGGCGGGGCATCAGATAATAGTCTGACAAAAAATATTCTCGATAGAATTGGTATTGTTAATGGCAAATATTTCTTCAAATGGATGGGAACTGCTTATAGCAGTGCAGACGACGGCTTGTACGCCACATTCCCAAATCCGTACAATCCGCAGAAGGCAGTTTACCTCTTTACGGCAAACAGTGCTCAGCAGTTAATGCAGATGACAAAGCGGCATCAGACAGCACCCGCATGGGCATTATTTAAAGGTGATAAGATTACAAAGAAAGGTTACTACGCACCGGAAGGTTTTGAGCAGACAATCAATTAAAAACAAATTAGGTTTTAATAAGAGACCGTCTTAATGGCGGTCTCTCTGTTTAATCTAACGCAAATACACTCTTCATTCTCGCATAGAACTGTTCTTCAAATATTTTATTGTAATTAACGGTATCAATTGCCTTCGGAATAATTTTTACAAATTTATTTTTTTCACAATCCCAGTTTTCGAGTATTGCCTTCGCAATTGTTGATCCTGTATGAAATTCATGATTGACGATATACTTATAGATCAGATCCTCGTCTGGCAGCGATAGCAGATCGATCCTGACATATTCCGAATTCAAATTTTTCTCAATTGCAGAACGTTCATGATAGATGAATGCCAATCCGCCGGTCATTCCTGCTCCGAAATTTTTTCCTGCCTCTCCAAGAACAATTACAAATCCCCTGGTCATATATTCGCAGCAATGATTTCCAACTCCTTCAACAACTGCCGCGGCCCCGCTGTTGCGGACAGCGAATCGTTCACCGGCTTTTCCAGCTACAAATATTTCTCCCCCTGTTGCACCGTACAAGGCAACGTTTCCGATGATCGTATTTCCCTCAAGCGATTTTCTTATCGTACGCGGAAACCGGATTGTAATCAAACCGCCGCTCATTCCTTTACCTACATAATCATTTGCAACACCGCTCAAACGCATCTCCACATTATCGACTAAGAAGGCGCCAAGACTTTGTCCTGCCGCTCCGTTAAGACGGTATTGTATGTACCCTTTAAATTCACTCGGTCCGTATAAAAATGATATCAAACCGGAGATTCTGCTGCCCACTGCCCTGTCCGTATTTTTTAATTTCCTATTTACAATCACTCTACCGTGCGTCATAATCGCCGGAAGAACCTCTTCATTAATGCCTTCCGCAAAATGCTGTTCGAACTTTGTTGTAGGTATTTTTACTTTTTTACGAGAATCAAAAAAGAAATTATGCTTTTCATCTTTCGCCAAAAGAATTGTCAGATCGATATTTTTTTCTTCAAGCACTTTTTTATACTGATTATTTTTTTTCAACAAATCATTACGACCTACAATATCGGCAAGACTTCCAAATCCAATTTCGGAGAGAATTACTCTAATTTCTTCGGTAATATTTTTCATGAAGTTAACCAGATTTTCCGGTTTACCTTTGTATTTTTTTCTAAGCTCGGTATCTTGAGTCGCAATTCCAACAGGACATGTGTTTAGATGACATTGCCTTGCCATAACACATCCAACGGCAACCAAGGCAGATGTTCCAAAATCATATTCTTCAGCACCAAGCATTGAAGCTATAACAACATCGCGCGCATTTTTCAATCCGCCGTCAACACGCAAAGTGACCATGCCCCGTAAACCGTTCTCAGTTAAAGTTCTATGAACTTCCGAAAGACCGAGTTCCCATGGAAGACCTGTGTGCTTTAAAGAACCGAGCGGACTGGCGCCAGTTCCACCATCATTACCGCTGATTAAAATTGTATCGGCTCCGGCTTTAACAACTCCCGATGCAATTATTCCGATTCCAAATTGTGAGACAAGTTTTACGCAAATGTTCGCTCTTGGATTGACTTGTTTGAGATCGTAGATCAATTGAGCAAGATCTTCAATGCTATAAATATCATGATGAGGAGGCGGAGAAATTAACGGAACACCGGGCGTTGTGTGCCTGTTGTTTGCAATTGAGAGCGTTACTTTTTCTCCCGGAAGTTGTCCTCCTTCACCCGGTTTAGCTCCCTGCCCTATTTTAATTTGTAATTCTCTTGCCGCAGTTAAATAAGAAGTTGTAACTCCAAATCTTCCGCTTGCAATTTGTTTTGTATAACAGTTCTCACTTTTATCCGGGTTGGATGTACTATAACGATCTTTTTGTTCACCGCCTTCACCGGTATTGCTTCTTATTCCGAGCATTGATGCTGCGCGCGCAAGAGTGCGGTGCGTTTCTTCGGAGATAGCTCCGAATGAAACGGCGCCAAGACCGAATCGCTTTAAAATCTCTTCGGAAGAGTTAACTTCTTCTAAAGGAATCTGATCTCTTTTTATAACTTCAAGAAAATCTCTTATGTAAACGGGTTGTTCATCATCATGAATAATTTTGTTCTGGTTTTGTGAAATGTTATGAATCTTTTTAAATACAGTAGGAGAAAATCCGTGAGCTTCTCCCCCTTTACGAAACTTGAACCGTCCTATCTCCTCCAATTCAATATTTTCGGAAAATGCTTTCCCACTCTTTTCAACCAGAGATTTTTTTAGAATAGTCAGGTCGATTCCGCCCAAAGCACTTTTTATTGAAGGGAAATATTCATTAATGAGAGATTGAGAAATCCCGATAGCATTAAAAAGCATACTTCCGTGATAACTGCTAACGGTTGATATCCCCATCTTAGCCATTATTTTTAGAAGACCTTTTTCCAAAGCGTTCCGGTAATTGCTAAGTTTTCCGATCCAATCTTCATCTTTAAAATTCTCGCGTATCAGTTCATAAGCCATATATGGATAAACCGCGCTTGCCCCGAATGCAACCAAACACGCAACGTGATGATCCTCTATAACATCTCCCGTAAAACTTAGAAGTGCACAATTGTTTCTTAATTTTTTCTTAATCAAATATTGATGTACTGCCGATACAACTAAGAGCATCGGAATCGGAACGTGATTCGGCTGTAATCCTTCATCGGAAAGAAAGATAATCTTTGCGCCATTGAGCGCCGCTCTTTCGCACTCGATTCTTATCTCTTCAATTCTTTTTGAGAGATCATCTTCAATATTGTAATGGCATTTTACAATTACATGCGGGAACCAATGATGTCTATCGAGAAGCAGTTTAACTTCGCGAGGAGAAAGTACCGGGCTGTCAATTCGTATAGCTCCGCTGAATGCACTGGTATCGCTAAGAAGATCGCTTTCACTTCCGATGTACCTGTATAAACTCATTACATACCGTTCGCGTATCGAATCAATAGACGGATTTGTAACTTGAGCAAAGTGCTGTTTGAAATAATCATAAAATTTTCTCTTCTGAGTTGAAACAAATGCCGGCGGAGTATCATCCCCCATAGAGCCGACCGATTCCTTGCCGCTCTCTGCCATAGGAATAATAAAACGATCGAGATCCTCTTTATCAATTCCGAATGCGACACGCAACCGTTTATCGAATCCTCCTTCCGGAAGAGCGAATCCGCCAAACTCCTCAAAATCATCTCCTCTTTCGAGAGCGGACAAATGGCTCTTGACCTTTTCGGAATATTTATCGTTCTGCGCAACATTTTCAGTAATCTCTTTATTTGTCATTATACCGCTGCCGTCGAGTTTGATTGCAAAATTTTCACCCGACTTCATATGGTGATGAAGTAAAATATTTTCTTCCTCTATATCAACTACACCAGCTTCGGAAGCCATTATAACTAAACCGTCTTTTGTCATTGTATAGCGTAAGGGGCGCAGACCGTTTCTATCTAATTTTGCACCGACTAAATCGCCATCGGTAAAAACGAGCGCCGCCGGTCCGTCCCACGGTTCAATATGATTTTCGTGATACACGTAAAAATCTTTTAACTCGGCCGGCATGCTGTTATCGAAAATGTATGGTTCCGGAATCAACATCATCGCACTGTGGAATAAACTTCTTCCGCTGTGAACAAGAAATTCAAGTATGTTATCTAATGAGTAGGAATCACTTCCGGTTTCGGAAACAATCGGTTTTAATGAATCGAGATGTTCGTTCCAGTAATTTGATTTAATGGCTGCTTCGCGTGTTTGCATCCATAAACGGTTTCCCTTGATTGTATTAATTTCTCCGTTATGTCCTAACATTCTAAATGGCTGAGCCATACTCCAACTTGAAATAGTATTAGTAGAAAATCTTTCATGAAAGAGAGCAACTTTCACTATATATTCGGGCTGGTTAAGATCAAAATAAAATCGCGAGAGTTGATTCGGCTTCATCATTCCTTTATATACAATTGTTTTGGCGGAGAGAGAACAGATAAAAGTTTCCATCCCGGAATTATAGATTATCTGTTCAACCGATTTCCGTAAAATATAAAGACGTGTTTCAAAATTATATTTTTCCTGATCTACGCCGGAGAAGAAGAACTGAACAATCATAGGACATGTAGCTTTTCCAATTTCTCCGAGTACTGCACTGTTGGTAGGTACCCGGCGCATTCCTAAATAGTTTATCTTCAGTTTACCGGAGAATTCCAAAAAATTATTTTCGATGAGAGGCAATTCTTTTGGGGAAGTGAAAACCATTGCAACACCCAGATTATCATCTCCAATTTTCTTATCGAGTTCTTCCTCCAAAACAATCTTAAAATACTCGAATGGAATATCCGTAAGAAGTCCTGTTCCATCGCTGGTTCTTTCATCCGAACCTGAAGCACCTCGATGCGACATATTTTTTAATGCCTCAATTGAAAGATCGATTACACGTCTGCCCGGTTTACCTGATATTTCCGCGATAAACCCGATACCGCATGCATCATGAAATTCCTGCTTAACGATTTTCTTTTCTGAATACATGATTAGCTCTTTATTCAAATTATGTTAAAATATCTTTCGAAATTTGTAGGTGATTCTAAAATCAACCGCTCTCACCTGTAAGATGTGCAATTTGCAACAGGTAAAATCTCAAAAGGTCTTGCTGCTTTAAGGATAGTGCTTGTTCTTCAATCTTTATTATTCTTTCCACTTCTTTAATTGCACGTATTATATTAATCGGCACTTCAACCATCCCTTCGGAAACGGTCGAGAGATATTCAAAAGCCGCGGCAAGAAATTGACGCATATTATCGTCACCAGACATCTGGAAAAAGTTGGCTATTTCCGATGACAGCTTTATTTTTTTTGGTGCAAACGATAATTCTTTAGTCGCACTATTTGATGAGAGCGAATGCAGAGCAATTGCTAATTCGGAAAAACTTGCAACTCTCTGAAAAACAGGCTGTTCAAGAAGATCCCAAATTTTTTCCCGCCACAATTTTACTTGATCGGGAACTATAAGAAGTTTTTTCATCGCATCAATCCATCTCGGATCAACATTACCCTTTATTGATGAGAACAGAACATCCGGGTCCGTATTGAACAAATTCGATTGAAGAAGAACTGCGAGATCGGGGCGAAGAGTTGGTAACAGATTAGAAATGAATCTACCGGCTTCGAAAAAATCGGCTACATCTAATCCGTGTCTTCTTAGTAATTCACGCTGGAATAGAGGTAAATATTTATTCATCGAATCAATATCTTCCCGCAATGCGAGGAATGCAGAATTGGCAGCGGGAAATGCTTTTTCCAACTTATTCAGATAGATAAGTTCAACATCGTGATAGACTCTTAACGAATGTAAAATTTCATAAACGGGCAGATTAGGTAGAATTCGATCTTCTATCAAAGAAAGAGCTTCACCTTCTGCAAATTCTTTCTGAGAAAAAATATCCAGCGCCCTAAATAGTCCCGTTGTTAATTGATTAATTCCGAGTACGGTAGTTTGCGACTGGTTATGTGCTATTGCGCGCAGCATACTTCCGTAACGAGAAAAAGGGATTGTCTCTGCAATCTTTTCAAGAATTTTCTGTCCCGCGTTTCCGGTCACTCCGTGTCCCGGACGGATTGTCGGTCTGTCTCTTAGCGGCGGAGTAGTTCTTGCGATGAAATATGAAATAATATGAATACCAATAACGTCTTCCTCTCTTCCGTATAAAATTTGTCTGAAGTTCTCCGTTAAGATTGACAGGAACTCATCAAACAAATTATCTTTTCTTCCGATAGTGAGTCTTTCCAATTCCTGCAAACCGCGTGATCTGAATTGAAGCCGTGTTTCAACAAGCGGTTCACCTGCTCTAACAATTTCGGTCTCATAAAATTTTTGAGATTCTTTTACGTGAAATAACAATTGAGATAATTCATCGGCAGAGATGTACCTAAACTTTTCTGAAATGCCGCTTTGAAATGTGCGAAGATCACCGCCGGCAAAAATTCCCATCAAAGGAGTGGTAGCATATTCGGTACTTTTCTTTGTAGATTCTTTCAGATGAATCGAAAATCTTTTAAGAGAATCCGAAGAAGTGTAAAACGCTGCCGTTCCTGCAACAGTTGAATAATAACCTCCCTGACGCTGCATCGGTTCTCCGCTTCCCATTTTCATTCTAACTTTGCCGGTCAAACCTTTTTCTGCAAGCCAAGATGTTAATTCGTATTTCGCTTTTTTGTAAAGACTCATTCCTGCCGCCTGTCCAACCTGCTGGCTCAGATCCGAACCGGCAACGAATACTTCGCAAATAATTTCCGAAAATCTTTCATTCGTTTCCTGATTCAATCTTCTGCTTTGAAGAGCATACTCCCAAATTTTGTTGAGATAATTATTCAGGTTTTCCACCGCATCAATATCTTCAAAGAGAGGAATAATCCATAGTGCAGGATTTTCTGCCTTCCCGCTGCCCCGCAGATTTTGTTCACGCCGTGAACGGATCTTTCTATCAAGTGATATCAACGCTTCCGGCTTAGTAGACATACTCACCTGCAGAGCCAAAATCATTCCGGGATTATCATACTTTTCGGCAATCTCATTAATTTCATTAATGTTGTGAACAGTTGTATCCATCGCAAATTGATCCTGAGCAGTTATCATTTTTTGATGAATGCGCGGGGTAATAATAAATCGTTTCAATAAGTCTTTATACAAACAAGCTTCTAACAGCAATTCGTTGTTTCCAATATTCTTTTCAATTGCCGGTAGTAATGAGTTAAGAGTTTTCCTGATCCGTTTGTTCAAGTAAAAATAGTATTCAAGGGTTTTTCTTCTCTGCAAACGAAGTTCAAGCATTTTTCTTTCTAACCGGTCGTTATGATGCCATAGCGATGTTAACGGATCCTGCGCAATATGCAGCTTCATTCCGAATTGTCTGAACTTACCCGGTTTTAAATTAAACGGAAGAATGCCCCGGTATCTTTTTTCAAGCTGATGAGTAAGAATTGTTATTTCGTTCAACAGTTTGGAAAAGCGGGCATTGGTTTCAGGAAATTTTTCTATCTCGTTCAATAGAACGGAATCAATTTTAATCGAGTTTTCATACTTTAGAAGAATGCTGAGCAACTCAGATTGCCGTGCAATATTTTCAATTACCACCGATGCAACTAAGCTATGTCCTTGACCGGAAGGGCGGTTACTCCCGTCCCAATCTCCCCAGAAAGAGTGAAATACCTGAAATGAATGATCTGAATAAAGTTTGGTATAATTCTCAGCGGCAATGAATGATTTCAAATCGATCAAAAGTTCAGCCGGTTCTTCGCTCGATACTATAGCAACATTTAATCCGAGAAATTCTAGAACCAACTCTTCAGAGGATTTTTTAATAAGAACTTCGGTAATATTTTTTTTCTTGATCACACGCTCAATCAACTCTTCAAATAAGATTTCCGATTTCAGCGAATACATCTGTGTGGGATGGACGGTGCGGTCGTATAATCTTTCCTTAAATGCGATTTGTCTTCTTTCAAGATTATCTTTATAAAATTCTTTCTTAAGAGTTTCGATTAGAACTTTTCCTTTATCGGCCATTACTTTTTCCATCAGATCAAACGCAATAGTTAACCTATCATGGAATCTCTGCTTGAACAGAGAAAGTCTCTCTGGTAAAAAATCCTCTTCAAAACGTAACTCGTAACCCTGACCATGCAGTTCGCCATTCTGATTGTTCAGGTGAACCCTGATTTTCTCTTTACAGAGTTTCAGAATGCTTTGTTCAATGCTATTCCATTTGTCATAATATTCAGTTTTAGAAAATGATTTTTTTTCAACGATCGGATTAACAATAAACTTCTTACGGCTGTAATTCGAAGACTCTTCGGCTATCATTCTATTAAGATCAATCAGAACCCTTCGTGTTTTTTTCAAAAGAGTTTCGGCATTATCTGTACCGCCGAGTGTTAGCCGGAAAGTTTTTCTGCCAGTCTCAAATCCTTTTTCCGTACGGGCAAATGTTGAAAGGGGTAGAAGACCAATTCCCTGCCGGGCTAATCCCGATGCGAGCCAATCAAGAGATAATCCAACAGGAAGTTTATCTATTATCATTTGCGGATACATACTTCCCTTTGGCGAGGTAATACTAATATCAAAAAGGTTTCTTTCTTTCGGCAGTATGTTAACAGCTTCCCGAAGTGAATTCATCCTCTCATCAAAAATTTTATTACGCAAACGCCAATATGAATTGACGGTCTCTGCCCTGTTCCTATAAAACAGGTAAGTTAAAAATAGAGCTGCGGCATTCGGTTCAATTGTAGAATTGATCGCCTGAAATTTCTTATACATTTCCGGGTGGCGTATTTCAAGTACGGATAAACGCGCACCTGCAAGCGAGTCTGTCTTAGAAACAGAATGTACTGTGATTAAATAATCGGACTCTTCACTGCTTAGATAACCTGATCCTTGCAGTTCATCAACTAATTGACGGATTGTTTTTATTTCTCTTAGCCGATCTGCGGGTTCAACATTCTGATATGATAGATCATCAATGACAAATATTTTTCTTTCGAGCAGCCATTTAACAAGTCGTGTTACCGACTCACGATTGAATTCCTGACCTGTTGCATTATGAGGATTATTAAGAACAACCGCACCATACGTTTTCCAATTTGGGTCTTCGATCAGTTTGTTTCTTACTAAATCAATCATTGCATCAACATCAAGTTCGTAATCATCCGTAAGAGGAACAACCGAAACTGACGGGAAGCAATGTTCGTAAGTCCAGCTTAAATCGGGAATGATGACTTCTTTTATTCCGCAGTGATATCCCAGCAAACCCAATCCTGTTCTTGATGAACCGCTGACAGCCATACTATTTGAGATTTTATATTCGGGATGGTGTTTCAAAAATGAAAAGAGGAAACTATTCACTAATTCGTTTATCCATTCTTTAGAGTGGATGTTCTCTACAAATTTATTGAGCAGTTCTCTTGAATCGCTGTTCGAGAAAAGATCATACGAATAAAGAGAAGTGAACTTTTCTATTTTTCTCGCTAAGTAGCTATCGTTATAAGAGATTCTCTCAAAAATCTTTTCTACTTGTTTGGTTCGTTTACCTATAATGCCGATAAATTTTTCTTCAGCATCTTTTACATAACCTTTCACAAATTCAACGCCATCAACCGGCAGTTGGGAATTTTCATATACTGGTTTAATTTCAATTGCCGTTTCTTTTTTTGAAGAATCATCTTTGAAAATATTTTCTTTCAATACAAATGAAAGCAGTTCTACTTCCGAAGCCGAAGGAGTGCCTTTCAACTGGAACTGCACCGTCTCCATCACTCTTATATAATCTGCATTGCCTGCAATAAATACTGTGGAAAGATTGTCAAGTAACGGCGAAAATATTCCGGGTGTTAAAATGCGCACTACCCGGTTAATCATTTTTGCTTCGCGTGCAAGAGAAAGATGATTTGGCGCGTTGTTGATCTCGACAAAAAAGAGAGGATAATCCAGACTCAACAGACGCAGTTTTCTTCTGGTCTCCTCTTTTGTGTTTTTACCTAATAGCAGAAAGGCAGGAACATTCGGAGATTCGCTATAATTCTCTTGAAGATCCAAAAACATCTCTTCTTCTTCAGAAGAAGCAATATGAATCTTGAGATTAGAAAATGCTTTTAAGTGTTCCGGAAGAGTAATACCGTATAAATAAATAGTTGTCGGATGATAATTCAGATAATTTGATAACGAGTGAAATAAAAGCCGTATTGCTTCAAAGACTCCGCCCGAAGCCAGTATGATTTCTCTTTTCCCGGATGTCTCGCCTAAATCATACGATAACGGTTCCTGCTGATTTTTAATTAACCATTCGTTGAAATATTTTATAAGAAAGTTTGGATTTTTTTTATTGAATCCGCCGCGCGGCATATAAGGCGCACTCTTTTTTATTAAATCCAGAAAGAATTGAAGCTTACTCTTATCCTCTTCAACCCATCCCAGTTCCTCTCTAATTTTTTCAAGATTATCTTCAGATAAATTCTGATCATCAACTCTTAGTCCAAGAATCATCCGTAGAAATGCAGATGACAGAACATTATCCTGTACAGGATTTCCGATATGAAAATTAACACGGTCTTCGGCAGAGACGGATGAAGAAGCGGTTGCTTCACTCACTTCCGAGACTCTTGCAGCTTTTATCGGTCTGAGTCTAAAATATTCCAGCGGATTTATCTGTTTTGTCATTTAAGGATTATCTGTTTTTTGTTTATTCTTTTCATCATTCTTTTGCGAAGAGTTGCCTACCGCATTCTGGAAAAATTTTTGAAACATTCCTAGTAAATCGGAACCTTGAGAGATATCATTTGGAGAAAGAGAAACTATAGTTCTGGCATTTTTTAATGACTGGCTTGCTTCTGCCAATCTTGCCGCCTGCGGAGTTAACATTAACAGTTCAGGATTCTTCTTCAACAGTTCCAGTTCCTGATTATCAAATTCAAGCTGCATTCTTTTTCTTTTTAACTCATCTTCCATTCTTTGTTGAGCCAATTCAGATTCTTTTTCCAATTCGGTTTTTTTCAATTCATATTTTTTTAATTCGAGTTCGCTTTCCATCACCGCAATTTCTTCATCGGCTTTAAGTTTAGTTTTGGCTGCGGATATTCTTGCTCTTTGATTTAACAATTCTGTCTGCTCTATAATTCTTGCCGATTCCTGCCTGCGCATCGCGTCCGATATTTCAGAATCGAGAGCTTCGAAGGATTGAACTGTAAGTGAAATAATTTCTAAACCAAACTTATCGGCTCTCGCATTAACTTTTTCATTAAGATAATTCGATATATTTTCCGAGGAAAGATCCTCAACGCCATATTTCTCTGTGTATTCTTTTACAAGGTCGTGAATTACAATTTCCAATTCCTTTGCCGATTTGACCAGGGCATTTGTATTCCACCCTCCGACACGGATTAGTGTAGAAATATTCTTTAGCAACGCAGCAACCGTTGCAGAGAGTTTGATTTTAATATCCAGATTACCTTTGGCCGCAGCATCAACAGTCAGTTGTGTTGAATGTGTTGTGTTCGAAAGTGCAAGGCTGAAATGCCGCGGATAAAAACGGCTTTTGCGGAATTCGATTTTCCCTTTCGATTCAAACAAAATTATCTGATCGGGTTTCCGCAACCGATATTCATAAATGAAAGCCAGTACTGCAACGAGTAACAAAACACCTATGCTAATCCACATAGTCTTTTCTCCTAATGTTTATCAATCTTTTTTCAGATGATTTACTGAGATTTGAGTTGGAGACCATTGCTAATATCTCCTTAATTTATTTTCAATCCGGCACTGATCTTCAGTGTAAAATTCTCTAATCAACTTTTACTGTTTACAATCAGTCCCAATGATTTTTCAATCTAAAATGTGCGGCTCGCTTGAAGTTAGAGTTTTTGGAACAATTCCGCCATTGAAGTTCTATGTCGAATCAAAATGGTTTTAGAATGATTTTCGCTTCAATAGAAAGAACTCTTCTTCTTTCTAACATTAAAAATTCGGGAGTAATTCCCAAAATATTTTTAAGAACTAACCTGCAAACACATGCCTTTCTTTTCCAATTTTGAAGAGCCTGTAGTTTATACTGTCGCACAAGGCCTGCCAGCTTGCTTCAATAATATTTTCTGAAACGCCAACTGTTGACCATGAATCAACTCCGTCACTCGATTGGATCAGAACTCGTACTTTTGCGCCTGTCCCCTCCTTTTCATTCAGAACTCGAACTTTGTAATCCACAAGTTTAATTGATGACACTTCGGGATAAAATCTTAAGAGAGCTTTACGAAGCGCGTTATCAAGAGCCTGAACGGGACCATTTCCGTCAGCAGCAGTATGTTCAATTTCTCCGTTAACTTCAATTTTAAGAACAGCCTCCGCTTTGTGATGCTTCTGATTATCAAAAGTAACATTTATTTTAGAATCGAGAGTTTTGAAGAATGGAGAAAATTCATTGTTCTCCGAACGTAATATCAATTCAAATGATGCTTCTGCACCATCAAACTGGAAACCGTCAAACTCTAATGCTTTTATATGAGCCACAAGTTTCTTGCCGAACTCGCTGTTGTCAGAAACATCAACACCGAACTCTCTGGCTTTGTATTTAATATTGCTCTGGCCCGATAGATCGGAAACGAGGACACGCTGAGAATTTCCAACGATACTTGGATCAAGATGCTCATACATTCTGCTGTCTTTCAAAACTGCGCTTACGTGTATTCCACCCTTATGCGCGAACGCGGATTTTCCAACGAATGCAGCCCTTGTATTCGGAACAAGATTCATGGTTTCGAAAACGAAATTGGAAAGCGAGGTGAGTTGTTCCAAACTTATTTCCTTACGTGTAGTACAGCCCATTTTCAAAAGTAAATTTGGAATAATGCTAATCAGATTTGCATTGCCGCATCGTTCTCCAACCCCGTTTATTGTTCCCTGCACATGAGAAGCACCGGCTTCGATTGCAATTAATGAATTGGCAACCGCAAGTTCACCATCGTTATGAGTGTGAATGCCAACAGGTTTTGTTGTTATTTTTAATACCTGTTCAACAGCATATTTAATCTGATGCGGAAGTGAACCGCCGTTAGTATCACAGAGGGTAAGAACATCCGCACCTGCCTGGTCAGCTGCTTTAAGCATCTTTATCGCAAAAGGAGGATTATCTTTAAATCCATCAAAGAAGTGCTCGGCATCGAAAACAACTATTCTTCCATGTTCTTTAAGAAATTTTACCGAGTTGTAAATCAATAATTCGTTTTCTTCCTCTGTTAAACCTAATCCAACCTCGGCATGGAATTTCCACGTCTTGCCGAAAATAGAAACGTATTGGGTTTCAGTTTTGAGCAGTGCAAGAAGATTTGCATCGTTTACAACTTTATCGGGGAAGCGTGCTGTCGAGCCAAACGCACAAATAGAAGCATGATTCAATTTCAATTTTTGTGCAGCATTGAAAAATTCTTCATCGCGAGGATTGCTTCCGGGCCATCCCCCTTCAATTATATCAATTCCGAACTCATCAAGTTTCTGCGCAATACTCAGTTTATCACGCACTGACAGATTGACTGCTTCTCCCTGCGTTCCATCTCGCAAAGTGGTATCGAATAATTCTATGACTTTCTTTTCCATTTGTTTCTCTCTTAAATATTTTTAAATGCTCGAATTCATCTTGCTCGTAATCTTGCTCTTACTCATCTTTCCATCAAATCATATTATTTTCGCGTGCGTAATTAAATAGACCGCCGCTTTTCACAATCTCGAAGACGCTCCCGAGAGGACGAAGCTGAAACTCTTCTCCGCTTGTGCGGTTATACATTTTGTTGTTTTCCATATCCACTTCTACTTCATCACCGGTTTTAATTCTTGATGTCAGTTTTTCATTCGATTCAAATGGAATCAGGAATCCGCCGTCTACAGAATTACGGTAAAATATTCTGGCATAAGATTCAGCTATGATGGCTTTAACACCTGCAATCTGAAGAGCGAGCGGTGCATGTTCACGTGATGAACCGCAGCCAAAGTTAGATCCGCCGATGATGATATTGTATTTAGATTGGTGATTATCACCTTCGATAAATAATTTACCACCGGATGGCAATCCCGCTTTTTCTGCCGGCACACTCGAAAGCGCATAGTGTCCATATTTCTTTAATTCTTCCGGATCGCTGGTACTGTAAACCAAATGCTCGGCAGGAATAATCTGATCCGTATCGATGTTATCACCAAGTACGTATGCTCTGCCGGTTATTTTATTTTCCATTTTTTCCCTACAAAAATTTTCTTGGATCAGTTATTTCTCCGGTAATTGCTGAGGCAGCAACTGTCAACGGAGATGCTAAATATACCTGTGATGATTTACTTCCCATTCTTCCGGGAAAATTTCTATTGGTTGTAGAGATTACAACATCGCCGTCAACACTTCTTCCTATTGTATCTGATGGTCCGCCCAGACATGCCGCACAAGATGACTCTGCGATAACACATCCTGCGTTAGCAAAAATATCTTTTAGAGAAACACCGCTGATTGTCTCTTCTTCCAGCTGTTTTGCAACCTGCGTACTTGCAGGGACAACAAACGTTGTCACTTTAACTTTTTGTCCAAGCAGCAACCTGGCTGCAAATTGAAAATCAGTTAGCTTGCCTCCTGTACAGGAACCGATGTAACATTTAGTAAGTTTTGTGCCTTCAACGTTTTTCACTTTGTCTCTGTTATCAGGACCGTGCGGTTTTGCAACAGTCGGCTCCATTAATTCCACATTGTAATTGTAATGTGAATGATAGACTGCATCTTTATCACTAACAAATTCTTCAAACTGTGTTACACCAATATCTTTAAGATAATCTCTGGTAACATTATCAACTGCAATTATTCCATTCATACCTCCGGCTTCAATTGCCATATTTGTCAAAGTCATTCTTTCCATCATGTTCATTGATGAAATAGTTTCGCCGTCAAATTCCATTGCGCGGTATGTAGCGCCGTCAGTAGTTATGTCTCCTAGCACCTGAAGAATTAAATCTTTTGCGGTAAGATACTCCGGTATCTTTCCATTGAATGTGAACTTAATTGACTCTGGTACTTTCTCCCAAATCTTTCCTGTGCCTAAAATAAACGCCGCATCGGTGTTGCCGACACCGGTTGCAAACATTCCAAATGCACCCGATGTACATGTATGCGAATCCGTTCCGAATAAAACTGTTCCGGGCACATTGTATCCTTCTTCGGCAAGTGCAAGGTGACAGACACCTTTATATCTCTCGGTACCGACATCATAATAGTTAGGCAGATCATATTCCTTAACAAATTCACGCAGTATATCCACATTTCTGTTTGCGTGAACGTTTTTTGTAAAGATGTAATGATCGGGAAAGATTACAAGTTTTTTCTTATCCCAAACTTTTGCCAGTTCTCCGAATTCCTTTTTCCAGATTGCGATCGTGGGCGGCCCGCACACATCATGTGTCATCAATACATCTACATCAAGCCAGACACTCTCACCCGGAATTACTTTCGCCTTCCCGGATGCTTTAGCAAATATTTTTTCCGTTAAGGTCATTCCCATTTTCAATTCCTTTCATTCTCTCTTCTCACCCAATCAGCAATTTGAGATTTGCAACTTGGGTGGTTAGAACTATTTTATTGACAATTTTTCTTCCGTTAATTCTACGCTTGTTTCTTCATTCACCTTTAACAGGTTGATTGCCTGCAAATATGCTTTGGCACTTGCCTGTATAATATCAGTTGATACACCTCTTCCAGTATAGGAATTTTCTCCGCTTCTGATTCTTACAATTGCCTCTCCCATCGCCTGTCTCCCTCCTGTAACCGAGCGAACATTGTATGATTCCACAGAGGGTTTGATATTAAGTGCTTTTTCAATTGCATTGAAACTTGCATCTACCGGTCCATCTCCAATTGATGATTCCTGATATACTTTATCATTCTCTTTTATCGATACAGTTGCGGTAGGAATTGTATCTGTACCGGAATTAACGTGCAGATAATGAAGTTCATACAACTCCTGCACCTTGTATACCTCATCACCCATTAAAATTCGTAGATCATCATCGAAAACTTCTTTTTTTTTATCAGCAAGAAGAAGAAAACTTTGATACACTTTCTGCAATTCGGATTCAGAGGGATGGTAACCAAGTTCATCTAATCTTGATTTCAAGCCGTGACGTCCCGAGTGTCTTCCCAAGACAATTTTTGTTTTATTCACTCCAACAGATTCGGGAGTCATAATTTCATATGTGGATTTATCTTTCAGCATTCCATCCTGGTGAATTCCGCTTTCATGTGCAAAAGCATTTTCGCCCACAATGGCTTTATTAGGCTGAACAACAATTCCTGTAAAGCCGCTGACCATTCTACTCGTATTATATATTTCAGAAATGTCTATTTCTGAATAGTAATCTACAATATCTTTGCGGACGCGAAGAGCCATTACAATTTCTTCCAAAGATGCATTGCCTGCACGTTCTCCGATACCATTGATCGTACATTCGACCTGACGCGCACCATTTTGAATAGCAGCAATTGAATTCGCAACTGCGAGTCCCAAATCATTATGGCAATGAACGCTGATTATGGCTTTATCAATATTTTTTACTCTTCGCTTAAGCTCTGCTATCTTGAATCCGTACTCGGATGGGAATGTGTATCCGGTAGTATCGGGAATATTAACTGTAGTCGCTCCGGCTTCAATTGCCGTTTCGATTATATCAACTAAGTAACCGATGTCTGTTCTGCCTGCATCTTCGGCGGAATACTCGATATCATCGGTAAATGTTTTTGCATAAGAGACGGAGTCATATGTCATTTTAAGAACCGTCTTACGTTTCTCCTCTAACGTAACACCATATTTGCTATCGCCAAACTTTCCAAGAATATGGATATCTGAAGTACTCGTAAATGTATGTATGCGGGGGAACTTTGCATTCTTAAGTGCATCATAGGCCGTTTTGATATCAATATCTTTAGCACGGCACAAACCCGCAATAATTTTTGTTGATTCATCAGCGATTCGTTTTACAGCTTCGAACTGTGCTGGAGAAGAAACAGGAAAGCCGGCTTCGATTACATCAACATTAAGTTTTGCAAGCTGCCGCGCGATCTCCAGCTTTTCATATACATTTAATGATGCACCGGGAGACTGTTCTCCGTCTCTTAATGTTGTATCGAAGATGATAATTTTTTCTTTCATGTTTACTCTCCTAAGTTCCTGATTACTTCCTTAGTCATTTCATCCGTCGAAACCAGCTTCTGTCCTTCGGAAAAAATATCTATTGTTCTAAAACGCCGGTCTAATGTTTTCGTTATGGAATGTTCAATCATCTCTGCAGCTTTTTTATTTCCGAATGAAAGATCAAACATCATTGCAACCGAGGAAATTGCCGCCAGTGGATTCGCTTTACCCTGTCCCGCAATATCCGGAGCGCTGCCGTGAACCGGTTCGTATAAAGCATGCACCGTTCCAATACTTGCAGATGGAAGCATACCCAAACTTCCCGTTATCATTCCGGCGATATCGCTAAGAATATCACCAAAAAGATTCGATGTAAGAAGAACATCAAACTGTTTCGGGTTTCGCACAATCTGCATCGCTGCATTGTCCACGTACATATCAACAAGCTGAACATCTTCATAATTTTTATGAACCTCATGGACAACATTGCGCCAGAATTGCGATACCTCAAGAACGTTTGCCTTATCTACTGAAGTAACTTTTTTATTCCTGCCCCGGGCAATTTTGAAAGCCATATGAGCGATCCGTTCAACTTCTTCCTTAGTATAAACCATTGTGTTGAATCCATGAACATCGTCATAACCTCTTGGCTTACCGAAATAAATGCCGCCGGTCAGTTCGCGGAGAACTATAAAATCAACACCATCAAGTACATCTTCCTTTAATGATGAGGAGCCGATTAACGGTTTATAAATTTTTGCCGGACGAATATTTGTAAACAATCCAAGTTCTTTACGCAGCTTAAGTAAAGCCGCTTCCGGCTTCAGATGATGAGGTAGAGTTTCCCATTTATATCCGCCGACTGCACCAAGAAAAACTGCATCGGAATCAAAACATGATTTCAGAGTTTCATCAGTTAATGGTGATCCATACTTATCGTAAGAACAGCCGCCGATTAATTTTTCTTCGAACTGTAATTTAATATCAAAATGACCGGCAACGGCTTTCATTACTTGCACAGCAGAGTCAGTCACTTCTGTTCCGATTCCATCGCCCGGAAGTAAAGTTATTTTATACATCCATTCTCCATAATTACTTTTTCAACCAGCTCATCATCCCGCGAAGTTTTGCGCCGACAACTTCAATCGGGTGTTCTTTGTTATCTTTTCTAAGTTGGTTCATATTCGGCTGACCATTATTATATTCTGCAAGCCATTCCCTGGCGAATCTTCCATCCTGAACTTCTTCAAGGATTCTCTTCATCTCTTTTTTTGTCTCCGCTGTAATAATTCTGCTGCCTCGTGTCATTCCACCATACTCCGCAGTATCGCTTACGGAGTAATTCATGCGTGATAATCCTCCTTCATAATAAAGATCAACTATCAATTTCATTTCGTGCATACATTCGAAATACGCAAGCTCTGCCGGGTATCCGGCTTCAACCAGAGTTTCAAATCCCGCTTTAATTAATTGCGCCGAGCCGCCGCAAAGAACCGCCTGTTCCCCAAAAAGATCCGTCTCAGTTTCATCTTTGAAATTTGTCTCTATGACCCCTGCGCGTGTTCCTCCAATTCCTTTTGCCCATGCAAGAGCTAAATCTTTTGTATTGCCGCTGTAATCCTGATGCACAGCTATCAAACAAGGTGTACCGCTTCCCTGTTCATAAGTTCTTCTAACTAAATGTCCGGGACTCTTCGGTGCAATCATCATAACATTAACATTTTGCGGAGGAACGATTTGTTTGTAATGTATATTGAAACCGTGACCGAACGCGAGCGTGTCTCCTTCTTTCAGATATGGAGCTATCTCCGCATCATACACCGATTTTTGATTTTGATCCGGAAGAAGAATCATAATTACATTACCCCACTTAACTGCATCGGACACTGTCTTGACTTCCAACCCGGCTTCTTTTGCTTTAGCCCAATTAGCTGATTCTTGACGAAGTCCGACACAAACATTTACGCCGCTCTCTTTTAGATTAAGCGCGTGAGCATGCCCCTGGCTTCCGTACCCAAGTACAACAACATTTTTAGAATTCAACAAATCAAGATTTGCTTCATTATCATAATAGACTTTCATTTTATTTCCTCAATTAAGTTGTAATGTTTTCTTTCTTTTGAATTTTTAACTGCTCACCACGTTTTAACGCTACGATTCCGGAACGCGCCATTTCCTTGATTCCAAACGGAGCTAATACATTTACGGCTGCGTCAATTTTATCCGGTGGACCAGTAACCTCAATCATCATCGATTTATTGGTTATATCAACGATGCTGCCCCGGAAGATGTCACAAATATTTTTTATCTGTTCCATTGAACCTTTGTGAAGACCGATACTGATTAAAGCGAGTTCCCGTTCAACATGGTAAGTATCGGCAAGATCAACAACTTTGATTGTATCGATTAATCTGTTTAGTTGCTTTACGACCTGATCGATTATCTGATCATCGCCTTCGGTAACAATTGTCATACGCGATATCTCCGCAATTTCGGTTTCACCAATCGAGATGCTTCTAATGTTGAAACCTTTACCGCTGAACATAGTGGCAACACGATCGAATGCGCCAAAATGATTTTCTACCAGGACTGAAATTGTGTGTTTCATATTAAATCATCCTCTTAGGGTTTAGTCTTTTAACCATCATATCGGAAATTGATCCGCCCGAAGGAACCATCGGGAAAACCATATCTGCTTTCACCACTTTGAATTCAAGAAGTATCGGCCTGTCTTTAACAGCAAATGCCTTGTCCAATAGCGAACCAACTTCTTTCGGATTATCAGTCGAGTAAGATTCGATGCCGAATGCCTCGCCGACTTTTACAAAGTCGGGATTACTCGCACTTAAATCTGTAAAACTGAATTTCTCTGCGTGAAATAATTCCTGCCATTGACGAACCATTCCAAGAAAGCTGTTATTAATGATTATAAATTTTACCGGAACTTTGTTAGCCGCGGCGGTAATCAATTCCTGAATGTTCATTTGGAATCCGCCGTCACCGCTGATAGAAATTATCGGTCTGTCTTTTACAGCGAACGAAGCACCGATAGCGGCAGGGACAGAAAATCCCATTGTACCTAATCCTCCGCTTGTGAGATTGGACCGCGGATGATTGTATTTATAATATTGTGCAGTCCACATCTGATGCTGTCCAACATCTGTAACAACAACAGCCTCACCTTTTGTTTTTTCAAAAATCTGTTCAATCACAAATTCAGTTCTTAACCTGCCGTCGTTATCCTCATAAACTAGAGGGCATTCGTTTCGCCATTCATCTATTTGTGCTAACCATTCTGCAGTGTCAGGCAGGTTTGGCATCTCGGAAGCAATTTCGGCAATAATATGTTTTACATCTCCGACAACAGGCAGATCTACAACAACATTTTTATCAATACAGGTTGGATCGATATCCACATGAATCTTATAGGCATTCCGGGCAAAAGTTTCTACCTTTCCTGTAACTCTATCGTCAAACCTCGCACCGAATGATACAAGCACATCACAATTATCGACAGCTCTGTTAGCCCAATATGTTCCGTGCATTCCAAGCATTCCCAGCGAAAGTTCATCTGTGCCGGGAAATGCGCCAAGTCCCTGAAGCGTCATAGCAACGGGTAATTTATTTTCGCGCGCGAAGAGTGCAAGTTCCTGCGATCCACCCGACATGATGACTCCACCGCCTACATAAAGCAATGGTCTCTTCGCTGCAGCAATAACATCGGCAACTTTTTTTATCTGATTGATATGGCCTTTATAATTTGGTTTGTATCCGCGTATCTCTATGTCCTCCGGATAAACGAAATCGCATTTTGATGCGATCACGTCTTTAGGTAGATCTACAAGCACCGGTCCCGGCCTTCCGGTTGATGCTATATAAAAAGCCTTTCTGATTGTTACGGCAAGTTCTTTGACATCGCGAACAAGAAAACTATGTTTAGTAATGGGTCGAGTAATGCCGACAATATCCGCTTCCTGAAAAGCATCATTCCCTATTAAGTGCGACGGAACCTGGCCGGTAAAAACAACTATTGGAACAGAGTCCATATAAGCATCGGCAATACCGGTAACTGTATTGGTTGCACCTGGACCGGATGTAACCAACACAACTCCGACTTTACCTGATGCTTTGGCATATCCTTCTGCAGCATGAACCGCACCCTGTTCGTGACGGACAAGAATATGCTGAAGGAAATCAACATCATGCAGATGTTCATAAAGTTTAAGTACAGCTCCGCCGGGATAACCGAATATGTGTTCAACTTTTTCCCGCTTTAAACATTCAAAGAATATTTCCGCCCCGCTTAAAGTATTGTCTGACTTTTTCATTATGTACTCTTTTTTTTAGAAATTATTTTTTAAAACAGCACCGGTATTGGCAGAAGAGACCATTCTTGCGTAACGCGCCAGGTAACCGTTTTTTATTTTTGGTATGAAGACCGGAAGAGCATTCAATCTTTGTTGAATAACTTCATCAGTCAACTCCATGTTTAATGTTCTTTTAGGTATATCAATTTTTATAATATCACCGTTTTGAAGAGCCGCTATCGGACCGTGTTCAGCAGCTTCCGGAGAGATATGACCTATACAAGCTCCACGTGTTCCGCCGGAGAATCTTCCATCAGTTATAAGTGCGACTTTATCACCTAGTCCTAAACCCATAATCACACTTGTTGGTGAAAGCATTTCGGGCATTCCGGGTCCTCCCTTTGGTCCTTCGTATCTAATTACTACAACATCACCGGCTTTAACCTCGCCTGCCAATATTTTTTCAACTGCTTCTTCCTGCGACTCAAATATTTTTGCGGGTCCTGAAAATATTTGCATATCCTCTCCAACAGCGCCAGTTTTTACAACAGATCCGTCAGGTGCCAGATTTCCGAAAAGCACTGCAAGTCCACCTGTTTTCGAATAAGGATCATCAACTGTTTTAATTACAGAACTGTCAAGAATTTTTGCGTCTGCAATATTCTCACCTAGAGTTTTTCCTGTAACAGTTGGTCTGTTTAAATCGAGGACATTGATTTTGGAGATTTCATTAAGTATCGCGGAGATTCCTCCGGCACGATCAACATCTTCCATGTGAACGTTTTTAGTAGCAGGACTTACTTTGCATATATATGGAACTCTCGCCGAGAGTTCATTCAGCAACTTCAATTCGAAATCAATTTTGGCTTCATTGGCAATTGCAAGTGCGTGTAATACAGTATTTGTGCTGCCGCCCATGGCCATATCAAGGGCAAAAGCATTTATGAAAGATTCGCGGGAAAGTATTTTACTTGGTTTTAAATCTTTCTCAACGAGAGTCATAATTTGTTTTGCAGCTCTGATTGCAAGATCTTTTCTTAGAGGATCAACGGCAAGGATGGATCCGTTTCCGGGAAGGGCAAGTCCGAGTGCTTCCATCAAACAGTTCATAGAATTCGCAGTGAACATTCCTGAACATGAACCGCATGTCGGGCAGCTGAAATCTTCATACTCTTTTAATTTTTTCGCATCAATCTTTCCCGCCTGGTATTTTCCGACTCCTTCAAAAACAGAAATTAGATCAACTCTCTCTCCATCGGGTGTACGACCTGATTTCATAGGTCCTCCGGATACAAAAATGGTGGGAATATCAACACGGACAGCAGCCATCAACATGCCGGGAACAATTTTATCGCAGTTCGGAATGCAAACCATTCCATCCAACCGATGAGCTTCAACAACAGTTTCAACACAATCAGCAATAAGTTCACGACTCGGTAATGAGTAGCGCATACCAAGATGCCCCATGGCAATTCCATCGTCAACGCCAATTGTGTTGAATTCAAAAGGAACTCCACCAGCTTCTCTCACTGCTTCTTTTATTACTCTGCCGAACTCTTGAAGATGAACATGACCGGGAATTAAATCGATATAGGAATTGCAGATACCAATGAATGGTTTATCGAAATCGGCATCACTTTTAATTACACCGGTAGCTTTAAGCAAGCTGCGGTGCGGCGCCTTATCGAAGCCTTTTTTTATTAAGTCAGATCGCAAACGACCTCCTAAACAAAAAAATCTTCAAAAAGCATCTCCAGGTTTTGTCAACCCTTCAATCTTACTTTTTACATTTTATGTTATTTAGTTTGATTTGGGATTGACTTTTTTATCTTAGCCTAGATTGGTAATAATAATACCAAGCAGAGCTAGAATAAGAGTAATCCCTAGAATGATGTTGTTTGAAGATAGGTTATTGAGTGTAGTAACATGCACAACTCTTCCGCTGATGGTTCGAGCCATCAAAATCGGATTTGCATTATGTTTGGTTGTGCTGTTCATTGTGTTATAATTTTAAAATGAATATAAACTCCAAAATTCCACTTGTCAAGTGTAAAAGTATTTTTAGAATTATTTTTTTCTCGGAGCTTTTTATCTTCTCCTCAAAAAATCAATTCGTTTTTATAAAATTTTTCAGACTGACTTTCGTCAACTATGTCGAGGAAAACAAGAAACTCCTATGAAATAATTTTAACAGGAAGAATTGTGATGTCATCATACTGAGGCGCTTTATCACGGAAATTCGTTAAATCATGAAGCAGAATACTTTCAATTAGTGAACATCTCTTCATTGAATTGTCGGTTAATAATTTGATCAATCTTTCATCACCGTAAAATTCATTGGAGCTATTCATCAACTCAGTCACCCCGTCAGAATAAAAGAAAAACAGATCGTCTTTCTGCATTTGTAAGGATACCTCTTCTAAAGAAGAATTGAACAATTCGCCTCTGTCAAGACCAATACCCATTCCATTTGGAGTAAATAGTTCGCTCGCACCATTTCTAATTCTAATTATCGATGGGTGTCCAGCTCTGCAGAAAGTAACTTGATTAGTTTCAAGATCGAATAAGGCAAGTGATACTGTTATGAACCAGCTTTTCTCGATATTCTCAAAAATGTTTTTGTTCACTTCGATTAATACTTCGCGAGGTGATCTGCCATCAATACAGTAAAGACGAATCATTGTCTGCAACTTAGACATGTAAAAAGATGCGCTTAAACCTTTGCCGGAAACATCTCCAACAACGACGAATATTTTTTTGTCTGAAATTTTAATCAGATCAAAGTAATCGCCACCAACATGCATGGCCGGTATCATTTTACCTGAAATATCGAGTCCTTCAACTTTTGGGAAAACTTTTGGAAGTAGTGTTTCCTGAATCCTGCGGGCATTTTCTAAATCGCGTTCCATTTTTTGTTTTTCTGCTTCAGATTCATACAATCTTGCATTCTCAATAGAAACAGCTACCTGATTAGCCGCTGAGACTAAGAGATCAATATCCTTTCCCGAAAATCTGGAACCGGATTGTTTCAAACCGAACAACAACAGTCCTATAACCTTATGCTTGATAAAAAGAGGAATGATAGTATAAATATCTTCAACAATAAAACGGTCGGCGTCATCTTCCCAGATTTCACGGAAATCCTGCCGCTCAAGAATAGGTTTCATACCAATTGCAATTCGCTTCAACAGAGAACTTTCAATCAAATTCTTTTTATCATCAATATGGAACCATGAATTGGAAATACCTTGATGCCTTTTAAGTCTGTAGACATCTTCATCATCGCGCAGCAACAATCCGAATGTCTTTATTCTGAGTGATTTAACAAACATATCCAGAGTAGAATCAAGAATATTATCCCGACCGACAATACTTGAAACTTCGTTGCTGAAAGTGAGTAACCGTGTTTGAAAAGCAAACTGTTCGGGATAAAATTTTTCGGTAAGATAATCTTGAAACCTGTCTTTGGTCGATTGAAAGACAACGGCAAATACAACAAATACTATTCCTGCAATAGCGCCCTGATATTCTGTACCGATTGCAGCGCTGATAGATTGTCCAAGCAAATAAATAATAAAGAAATAGATTGCTGCAAGAGTAACTGTTGCCGCACCATATACAATTGTATTCTTAACCACTTCACTTACGTCCATCAGAGAGTAACGGAATATAGAGTAACCAAATGCTATAGGCAGCGATGCAATTAATATAATCGGCATAAAGTAATAGGGGTTGTTAAAAATAATTCCCGCAATTTGTCCGGCAATCGTGCTGGTATAAATAATTGCAGCAACGGAAATTAAATAGGAAACCAGAATTACAAAGATTGCATTGCGCTCCTGCTTTGTTTGCAGTCTAACATAATTAATAAATAACAGTACCAAACCAATGATTAGACCAAGTCCAACAAGTATTCCAATAATGCTCGCTAGTATAGTATATATTTTACCATTACCTTTTTCGTTAAAGACGAATAGGATTTTGATTCCAAAAGCAATAATGAACAGAACGTAAGGACCAAAAGTTAAGATCCGATTAAACCATTTTTTGTTGATTAAAGAAATCTCTTTAGGAAATAAACAGAAGAAACGGACAAGCAAGAATGGAAAGAATGCGCCGCCAATAGTCCAAAGTGTATCAACTGTTAAGAGAAGATAGACATTATTAAAGAGAGGATTGAGAACCTGCTGACCCCGGTATAACATTGTTGCCATTGCATAAAGCGTGGCGGCAATTCCAATACGATAAAACACAAGCTGAGTCTTTCCATCCGTCTTTGCCATTACAACAATGAAACCGACAATAACCCAGATAAATGAAAGAAGAGCAAACGCCAGTCCGGCAAAATTTATCAATTTTTTAACCAGGACTTTAACTTCAATCACCTTATCCTTTTTCAGAACCGAGTATGTTGCATAATCTCCGGAAGGAACTCTGTCTAAAACACGCGATGCAATTAATGTATTTTTAACTCTAACTCCATCAATAGACAGAAGTTGATCTCCATTTCTAATACCTACTTGCCACGTTACTCCGCCCTCTTTAACTTGTTCGAAAATTATCAACACCGAATCAGAACCAGCAGATTTTTTCTCAACCCAGAGGCATTCATCGTTCGACTGTGCAGTAACTTCAAAAATGAAAAAGAAATTGGCTAATCCTATCAATATAAGGACAACAGTTGTTGCCAGAATAAATTTCTTATGATTCTTTATCCAAAATTTTTTCAAATTATCTTTCATACTATTTGACCTTGATTACAAGAGAGGTGATATCATCGGATTGTTCCGCACCATGCGTAAAATCTTCTACACTGCACTTGATATGAGATAAAATGTTCTGTGCACTCTCTTCGTACTTTTGACGTGCCAGCAGTTCCAATCGTTCATCAGAGTATTCTTCCCATTTCTCATTCATCGCTTCCGTAATTCCGTCTGTAAAAAGAATAACTGCATCCCCGGATTGTAGCTGAATTGTCTCTGCCAGATAAGGCACGACCGTCTCCATTACACCAAGTATCATACCGCCTTTTTTCAACTTAGAGATTTCTCCGCTCCGAATAAGGAGTGGCGGATTGTGTCCTGCGTTTACATAAATTATTTCCTTCTTATCATTATCAATGATGCCCCAGAAAAATGTAATGAAGCTGCCCATGGTAGTGTTCTCGGCAACAAGATCATTCATCAAAGCAGTTGCATCGGCAAGGTGAAGTTTCATTTTACAAATCGATTTCAGGAAGGCCTGGATATTAGCCATCAATAATGCCGCTGGTACACCTTTGCCGGAAACATCTGCTATAGCGAACAAAACTTTATTATCATCCAATTTGACAATATCATAGTAATCACCGCCTACCATTCGTGCAGATTTATTGTAAGCAGCTATTTCAAAATTAGACAATACCGGCATTGATTTTGGCAGAAGATTATTCTGTATATTACGCGCAGTTTCAAGATCTTTTTCGAGGCGCTGCTTATCGAGTGTTTCCTTAAATAGGCGTGCATTTTCTATTGAGATTATTGCAAGACTTCCGACCGATGAAATGAATTCAATATCAGATTGATTGTATTGCAGTTCGTTCTTTCTTTTGCCAAGAAGAATCAATCCTTTCGTCTCCCCTTTTATCTGCATCGGGACAATTAAATCAACGCCAACATCAGCCAACGGTTTAAGATCTTCAATAAACTCGTTTCTTGTTAATGGTCTCATAAACTGGCTGGAATCACATTTCTTAAAAACAGAACGAAGATGAGTTTCATCAAAACGATTCTCGAGAAAAGTAAGAATACTTCCGGCACATGAAATTACAGCATATTTAGAGACCAGCATCTGTCCAATTAAGGAATAAACGAGCATCTTACTTACCATTTCAATTTGCAGAATTCCGCTGAATTCCTTGCTAAGATCGAAAAGAGAAGAAAGCTGATTGACCTTTGCATCCAAATTGCGATTAACCTTTTTCAATCTTTCGACAATAATCGAATTTTCAATTGCTGTTGAGCCGACATTAAGAATTGTTTTCAAAAAATTAATATCTTCTTCTTCATATGGTTTGTTTGTTAACCGCTGCCCAAGAATAATCAATCCTTTCAATCCGTCGGATGATTTGATTTCCTGGGAAACAGGAAAATTGTTCTGTCTGGCAAATTCGATTATACTTTCATCTGTTTTGTATTCTGTAGAATTAATGCTTGGAAATTTTTCAGAAATCTGTTTAGGGATTCCTTTAGCAACTTTTAGCTCAAGAACATTTTCTTCATTGAAGAGGGCAATCAATCCTTTGGTAGTATGGAATTTCCCGAAACAGGTTAGGATGATATTATTGAGTGTAAAATTAAGATCGAGTGTAGAATTGACAAGATTGCTGAAATCAACGAGAGCTGAAAAATTTCTGAGTACAGAATTGTTATCTAATTGTTGCATGACAATTAGGAAAGATATTTTACTAAAATAACTTGATTCTTATTACCTGTAAGAGTCGAATACTTAACCTCATCCATCAGTTTTTTCATCAGAAACATTCCTAAACCGCCGGCGCGTTTCTGTTCATGATACTGAAGCAAGTCTGGCTCAGGCACGCGAGCCGGATCAAAATGTTTACCCTCATCGGTTATTGAAATAACAAATTTATCGTTTTCCAGATTTGTGGAAATAAAAATGTTGCCTTCGGGAGAATACTTATAGGCGTGTTTAATAATATTAGTGCATGCTTCATCAACGGCAAGAATTATCTTTCCGATTGTTTCATCGGGACAATTGCATTCTTCTGCCGCAGATTTAGTGAACTCTCTTATCAGAGCAAGATTGTCGGTTGTGCTTTTGACAAGTAGTTCTTTCTGAAATATTTTTTTAGAAGAATTCAAGGTTACCCTACAGAATCAAATTTTTGAAGAGCTTCTTTTTCTTCTTTGAAGAATTCATACAAAATTGGGAAGCCTAGCAGATCAAAAATGTTATAAACATTTTCCTTCATGTTGGAAAACTTAATATCACCTTTGTTTTCACGCATTGTTTCTACATAAGCCATAAAAACACCCAGCCCGGCACTACTTATGTACTTCAACTCATCAAAATTTACAACAACTCTAAACTGCTGTTCGTCGAGTAATTTGTTGAAGACATTCTCGAGTTCCGGTGCGGTATGGGCATCCAGATACCCTTTTACATCAATCACACTTACGGAACCGACTCCTCGTAAGTTGACATTGAAATCCGCCATTAAATCTCTCCCGCTTTATTATTTATTTTGATTCCATTTAAAAATTACCAGAGTAATATCATCATGTTGAGCATGATTTTTAGAGAACACAGTAAGTTCTCTCATTAGATTATTCGAGATCAGATCCAGATCCATATTGCAGTTTTTCAAAATCGAAGAATCTAATCTGTCATATCCAAAATCATCTTCCAAATTATTTTTAGCTTCCGGAATACCATCCGAATAACAAATAACAATATCATTATTCTTCAATTGAATTTCCATTTCTTTTATTGATGCGGCAAAACCCGTTGTGAAATCTAGTCCAAGTCCTATGCCTGCCGGCTGCATCCTTTCAATTTTATCTCCGCTGCAAATATGAATTGGTGTGTGTCCGGCTCTTGCAAAATTAAGAACTCCTGTCTTCTTGTTGATCACACCATAAATGGCAGTCACAAAACTCTTTCTCTCCAGACTGCATTTAAGAATATTATTTACATTTATTAGAAGTTCACGGGGATTAAAAATTAATTTCGACAGGGATTCAAAAATTCCTTTTACTTCAGCCATAATAAATGCAGCGCTGATTCCTTTACCAGAAACATCCGCCACAACGAATCCTAATCTGTCTTTGTCTAATTCAAAGAAATCGTAATAGTCGCCGCCTACCTCAAAAGCCGGAACAAAGAGTGCCGAGATGTGAAGTTGATCTGAACTTGGGATTGTAGTTGGAAGAATTTTTCTTTGTATATCACGCGCCACATCGAATTCTTTTTCCAGCCGCTCTTTTTCGATCGATTCTTTAATAAGTTTTGCATTTTCCAAAGCAACGGATGCAAAATCGGCAAATGCCCCAATGGATTTGATTTCATCAGCATTAAAACTGGAATCATGCTGACGTGCAGTGAACAAGTATCCGTTAATGGTATTGTGAACTTTGAGTGGCGCTACTGCAATTGATTTGAAATTGAAAGTCCGTACGTCGTTTTTTATTGCCACTTTTATGGCCTCTGGATGAATGATAGTAACATCAAATATTTCATAATCTTCCGATTCAAGTATCACTTTGGTAATTTTATCAGCCTCAACAAATCCAATATTCAGAACTGAATTAAGTTCAATTTCATCATTCACCTTCGTAACCAACCATGCCGCCTCGGTATTACATACTTTCGTTGTGGTCGATGTAATTGTTTCTGCAAGTTCTTTGAAATCGAAAACCTGTGTAATCAATTTAGTTAGATCCATCAAAGATGAAACTTCCTCTACTTTATGGTCAAATGCCTCTGCAGTAGGAAGATGAAAAAGAGTGGTGAAGAATATTACTCCAAAATTTATGGTACCGTAAATCATTAACAAATCTATAAACGTGTGAAGTCCGGGAGAGAAAGCATATAAAAGCTGACGGACTATATTATTCTCAATTACAATTGCATAGTTCATACCAAATAGAATCGACAGAACAATTGAGATGATAAGCAAATAATATTTCTGCTTCTTTGTTAAAAACGCAATCCAGGAAACACGCAGAGAGTTAAGAAATATTAAGACAATTGTAACAACATAAAAGGCATCTTTCGGATAGTCGAAGTTCGAATCAAATTTGACAAGAATATTTGAGAAATAACTCAAAGCAAAAAACACCAGCATCGTGTTGAAGTAAGTACTCGGATCTTTTTTCTGTCGTAGAAAAAACAGTTCCCGGAAAGTTGAAAAGATGTAAACAATTGCGCCTATAAAAACGAAAGTAAGAAGGACTGAAAATAGAGAATTAAAAAATCCAACTCCGTTACTGTTTCCGGGTGTACCTAATAAAGCCTTAACAACCGAAACAATAAAAAAGATAAGCGCAGCAAGTATGCCTGCATTTAATACTAATGAAAATGGTGAATCAACTTTGGAATTTAAAAATCGATAGATGTAATTATATGAGAGGAAAACAGTAAGGAATACAAGGATTTCGCCGCATATGAAAAGAATTGTCGAATCATGTTGTGGAAATAATAGATTGAATAAAAAAAGTAAAATAGAAACGAGTATTGTATTCTCGAGACCACGGGAATTTGTCAATATTTTTATTCTGTCACGCATTATGTTTGATTACCATCTTTAATACGCTCTGTGGGATTTACAGGATATTTTATCTGACTGATGAAACTGACATTTAGGGACGCTCTTATTTCAGAGTATCAACTTTAACTTTGCTCTTCTTCTTCTTGAAGTCCTTTGTAGCCCGAAGCATATCTTCCTGTATTTTTTTCTTTAGTGAGTCTTTCATATATGGATTAAATAATTTTGAAAGGGAGTCCATTTGAGCGCCAAATTTCTCCCAATCCTGTCCGCCTGTTTTTGCAAGCATCTCCATAGTCTTATTTACAATTTCGTAAGGATTAATGATAGTTTCCGGCGATTCAGGGATTCTGGGTCGGCCTGAATTTTTAGAATCGAATCTACCTAGTTCGAAATGAAGCGAGATTTTTTTCATTTTACTAGCTGCTTCATTTAACTTAACTCTGACTTTTTCATTAATTGACTTTGCCAACTCCATCGATTCGACGGGAACCACAACTTTGAAAAAATTTGAATCAGTATTGAAAGAGATGGCAGTGGGTGGTACTATATTTCTACCCGAAAGAGTTGCGTGTGATCCTTCATACTCAATCTCTAGATTTGGCACAGATGGACTAATCTCTAATTTATCTTTTTCAATAGCACTTAAGTGTTTATTAAATTTTTCCTGATCCCATTTGAAATATGAACGAGCAACGGTGTCGGGAGTTATTAGAAGATATTCATTCTGCGAAATTTTTTTGGCAGACGAGATTATATTGGCAAATTCATTTTTATCATGATAGTTAAAATTCTCTGCAAACAGATCTTTAGATTTGGCCTGATTAATTTTCTGCGCAAAGGTGACTAAATCAGCAAGAACAGCCTGCTGAAGCTCACCCAACTTTGGATTTACAGCATAGGTATTTTTTTCGTTTACTAAAATTGATGAGTAGATTTCTTTCTTATATGAATTAAGAATTGAATCGGCCTCTTCCTTTTGTACGTCATTCATCCCCATATATTTGACAAATGTCTCATAGTTCTTTGTATTGGGATTATATCTGGTGGATTTAATTACAAAAGTATCACTGCCGGATTGTCCACCTGAAATTTCAAGTATCTTATTTCTATCCTTATCCAAGGGCAAAGTATTATACAGAGCAAAATTAAAAATGTCTTCGTCAGAAATTTTAGTTTGATATAAGAGCGGCTTCAAATTTTCCGCATAGAAAGAAAGGAGGTTGTTCTTTCCCTCTTCTATCATTTTGCTTATATCCCGTTTATTGTGCTTGAAGAACAACATGAGAGAAATTGTGAGAAATATTAGAAAAATAAATGGGAAATATTTTCTGACTTGCCCAAAACCAAAATTTTTTTTTCTCGATTTTTCCATTTGTCTAATATGCTCTTAATTCTTTTTGATACGGTTCAAGTATAATTTTCAAACTCTCGCGTGCACGGAAAATTCTTGATTTAATAGTTCCAACTTCTGTCCCGAGCTGGTCGGCAATTTCTTTGTAACTTAATCCTTGAATGTCTCTCAGCACCAGAGGCAGTTTCAACTTCTCCGGTAATTTTTCAATTGCACTTCTAACCAATTGCGGTATATCTACATCTTCAGAAAAAGGTCCTGTTCCGTACTCAGTATCAGAATCCTTGATGGGGACAAATATGCTTCTAACTCTTTTCTTTCTTAAATAATCTCTACATTTATTAACTGTAATTCTATAAAGCCATGTAGTAAACTTCGACTCGAAACGGAACTCATTCAACTTATGATATACACTTATAAAGACATCCTGAGAGATATCATCAACAAACTCCGTATCACCAAGTGTAAGAAAAATTAAATTCCTTACTTTGTCCTTATGCTTATGGACCAGAATTCTGAAAGTTGATTCCTCACCATTAATGAACGATCGGATCAGGATAAAATCTTCGTCCTTCTCTCCTTTAGATTCTGTAAAATCAAACTGGTCTTGGCCTTTTCCTAATTCCATACTTTTAGACGAGAGTAATTGTTTAATGTTCCTAGAAAACTTATGATTAATCAAAGATAAATCACAATGTTTGCAAGAGCTAAAATAACTTTCTTTTTACTAGTCTATTCAATAATTTAGTTGCCAATATAAATATTTGTAAATGATTATATCCATTCTCCAATTTTTATTTTCAAACGGCATTGAATTAGACAAAATTGATAACTAACTTTAAATCAAACTTGAGGAGAAACTATGAAGGTCAAACAAGTCGAAAAATACGGAGCAGTGGTAATTGAACTGAAAGGGAATGTAATGGGTGGACCTGAAGCCCAAGAGTTTAGCGATTTATTACATAAACTGCTTGAAGAAGGTAAGAAAAACGTAATTATCGATCTAGCTGAAACTAAATTTATGAATAGCTCCGGCCTTGGCATGCTAATAAGCGGATATACCACTGTAAAGAATGGCGGCGGCGCAATGAAACTTGCAAACGCAACTGAAAAAATTGAGAGTCTTCTAGTTATCACAAAACTTATCACAATTTTTGAACATTTTACATCTGTTGACGAAGCTGTCGAGAGTTTCAAGTAATAATTTTATACTCCGGCAGAGTCTTGCCGGAGTTTCTACCCACCTATTTTTTTTCTGAGGAATAAATGAGTGTAACTGTTATTGTCGGTAGCCAATGGGGCGACGAAGGCAAAGGGAAAATTGTTGATATTTTAAGTGAACGATTTGACATCGTGGTCAGATATCAGGGAGGGGCTAATGCCGGCCATACTGTCGAAGTCGGCGACAAAAAATTTATACTCCATCTTATCCCGTCAGGAATTTTAAGAGAAAATGTTATGTGTGTCATTGGTAACGGCGTTGTCATTGATCCTAAAGCTCTTCTCGAAGAAATTGCATTGCTTGAAGGGATGGGAATCAGTATTAAGGGAAGACTATTAATAAGCCATAATGCTCACTTAATCATGCCTTATCATAAACTTTTAGATTCGCTTAGTGAAAGCGGTTCATCCAAAATAGGTACTACCGGTCGTGGAATTGGACCATGCTATATAGACAAATACGCCCGTAAAGGAATTAAGATTGTTGATCTCCTTGATAAAAAGGTATTCGAAGAAAAAATAAAACTGAATCTCGAAGAGAAGAATAATTTTCTTAAGAAAGTTTACAACCAGCAGGAACTTGACGTTGAGAAAATTATCAAGGAGTATTTAGAATTTGATAACGCGATCGACCAGTATATAACAGATTCTGCACTTTATCTTAATTCCGCACTTGAAGATGGAAAATCAATTTTGCTAGAAGGGGCCCAAGGTGCTTTATTAGATGTCGACTTCGGGACATATCCTTTTGTTACTTCGTCCAACCCAACCTCCGGCGGTGCATGCACAGGCTCTGGAATTCCTCCTACAAAGATTACAACAGTTCTGGGAATTGTTAAAGCATATACCACACGTGTGGGCTTAGGCCCATTCCCGACAGAACTGTTAGATAAGGATGGAGAGGATTTACGAAAAGTTGGGGCCGAATTTGGTGCAACAACAGGAAGACCGAGAAGATGCGGGTGGTATGACGCATTTCTGGTGAACTACTCACGAATGATAAATGGAATTCAAAGAGCTGCAATCACGAAACTTGATGTACTAAGTCATTTTAACGAAATAAAAGTCTGTGTTGCTTATGAAATAAATGGAAAGCGTCTTAAGTCCTTTCCAACTAATGAAAACCAGATGATGCAAATTCAACCGGTTTATGAAACACTACCCGGTTGGAAAAGTGAAATATCTCACTTGACTAGTTTTGACCAACTGCCTTCTCAAGCTAAAGAATATTTACAATTTATCTCTCAGCAAAGCGATTATGAGATTAGCATGATTTCGGTTGGGCCTAATCGTAACCAAACGATAGATTTATAGAATCATTTTTACCCTTTCTTTCTTTTTATTTAGGATAAACTGTTTCGTAAATTTCTTCCGCAATTTTTCTGGAGACCAAAATGAAAATGTCCGGTGGACCGGCCTCACTCAACTTGAAACTAGGATTACTTGTTATTGGTGCAGCAATATCTTTCGGAACTCTTTATTATACTCAAAACCTTGTCAGTAAACTCCAGGAGAGAGAGAAAGAAATTGTTAAGCTTTATGCGAGCGGTCTTGAAGATGTTGCTAACAATGAATCACCGACTTCAGATTTCACTTTCATTTTTCAGAACATAATTCAAAGAATTGATTTTCCTCTTATTCTAACAGACAATAAAGATCAGATCTCATCATATAGGAACATCACCATTAAGCCGAATTTAAAAGGTGAAGAACTCAAATTGTTTCTGAATCAAGAGATAAAACTACTATCAACTCAGCATCCACCAATCGATATCAAAACTCCCGATGGACGGACTATCCAAAAAATCTATTATGGCGATTCAGAACTGGTCACTCGACTAAAATATTACCCATTCCTTCAAATCGTTTTTGCATTGCTATTTATTCTAATAGCTTATTCCAGTTTCAGCTATATTAAAAAAAGTGAGCATAGCAACATTTGGGTTGGTATGTCTAAGGAAACCGCGCATCAGCTTGGCACACCAATTTCCAGTTTGATGGGCTGGAATGAAATGCTGAAAATGAATTATACAAACCAGGATAAAGTTTTAGATATTTCCGATGAAATCAACAGCGACCTGAACAGGCTGAATAAAATCACAAAACGATTTTCCAAAATTGGTTCTAAGCCTGAGCTTATCGAAGATCTTCCTTATACAACAATTGAAAGGGTTTCTAATTATTTTCAGAGACGACTCCCCCAGCTTGGCAAAAATGTGCAGATAAATCTTGAAGGGGCAAAAGATTTGAAAGCCAGGATGAACAGCGAATTATTCGAATGGGTTATAGAAAATTTAATCAAAAATGCTCTTGATGCTATCGAAACACAGAACGGAAGAATTAATTTTAAAATTATTGAAAACCGGAATAAAATTGAGATCGAAGTTTCAGATAACGGTAAAGGAATTGAAAGCAAAAGGAAGAAAGATATATTCCGCCCCGGTTATAGTACCAAAAGACGCGGCTGGGGTCTGGGATTAAGTCTGTCAAAAAGAATTATTGAAGATTATCATAAGGGAAAAATTTTCGTCAAACATTCGTCATTAAATGAAGGAACTACTTTTAAGATCATTCTTAATAAGCCGGAAAAATCTACCTGAAGAAGCGGCATCGGTTCTATTCATTATTAAATGCTACACATGTGTGAAAACTACAATCATTAGTTCTAACCTTGATTTAGTCCTCAAATCTTATTTTTTATAAGAATTAATCCTCCCTTCATTTTTGAAATCAATATCAGATCCACCTCGCATCTCATGGTATAATTTTTGAGATAATATTATTGATACTACATAAGCACCCTACTTATTAGATGTCACACTGCTATAGTAACCCCTCGACTATAGCAGTTTTTTTATTTAAAAATTTATGTTACACAAAGTGTCAGAATGACAATTAATGATATTTCTACGTATGGTGAGTTAAAAATTAATCGAATCATTATTCACAGAATATTTTTTGCCAAGCAAAGATTTGGAGCACTTCAAAGGAAGTTACCCTCTTAGTCCCTCCCAACTATTTTGTACCTTTTAACAGAGATATCGGTTCAAAATATTTCGTAATTTAGAATCAGAAAGTGATAATTATTGGTGAATTATGAGTTCCAAAGAATCTGCACGTCCTTCATGGGATCAGTATTTTTTAAAAGTTGCAATGCTTGTTTCTGAACGCGCCACTTGTCCAAGGATGCATTGCGGCTGTGTTCTTGTTAAAGATAAACAAATTCTTTCCACCGGTTATAACGGTTCAATTCCGGGAGACGGACATTGTGAAGACGACGGATGTATGATAGTGGATAATCATTGTGTTCGTACCATTCATGCAGAGATGAATGCCATACTGCAATGTTCATCGCACGGTATCAGTACTAAAGACTCAACCGCATACATTACCAATATGCCGTGTACCAACTGTTCAAAAGCATTAATAACTGCCGGTATTAAGGAGATTGTTATTTTCTCGGATTACCACGATACTCTTGCGGAAAAATTTTTCAGCATAGCCAATGTTCATATCAAGAGATTGCAGATACCGAACAAGGAAATTGACTATGATCTCGGGAGTTTCACTTCGGCAAAGAAGTTTAAATAATTACCTATTATGCGTTGAATAAGTCTGAGCAAAATATACTATATTCATCTCCCGAAAATTGATGAGTACGATTAATAAGCAAAATGAAATTAACTAAAGAAAATCTTCAGAAATATATTAAACCCGAAAATCTCTTCAGCAGAGATTTAAGCTGGCTGGAATTTAACCGAAGGGTGCTAGAAGAAGCTACAAATCCAAATCTTCCACTTCTAGATCGTGTTAAATTTATATCTATTTTTTTCTCCAATCTTGATGAATTCTACATGATTCGTATAGCAGGCATCAAGGAACAACTGCGGGCAAAAATAATTGACACCTCCATTGACGGATTAACGCCCATCGAACAACTCAGGAAAATTGAACAGACTCTTCAGCCAATGCTGACGCAGATAAGTGATTATTGGCGTGATGAAATTGTACCTCAATTAAAAATAAATAAAATCTTCATATGCGGTATGGATGAGCTCTCAAAAGAGGAACGTGAATCTCTCAATCAGTATTTTCTAAAAGAGATCTATCCTGTCCTTACACCTCTTGCATTCGATCCCGGAAGACCATTCCCATATATATCCAATTTGAGTTTGAGTTTTGCAATTCTTGTAAAAAAACCGACCGGGGAAAAACATTTTGCACGCGTTAAGGTGCCCGGCATTCTTCCCAGACTCCTCCGTGTTGAAAGTATTGTAAAATCAAAATCGAAGAATGGAACAAACGGGTTTTACAAGTACATATGGATCAGCGATCTGATCAAATTAAATTTGCATTTGCTGTTTCCCGGTCTAGAGGTAGTTGAAGCCTATCGGTTCAGAATAACACGTGACACCGATCTTGAGATTCAGGAAGATGAAGCTGATGATCTTCTTCAAATGATTGAAGAAAATATCAAGCAGAGAAAGTTTGGTTCGGTTGTGCGTCTTGAAGTTGAGAAGCAAATGCCAGAATATATGATCGATACATTGATCGAAAATCTTGAGATTTCACATGATGATCTTCATATTATTGATGGCAACCTTGGTCTTAGCGATCTGATGCTTCTCTATGATTTACAACTCCCATTACTCAAAGAAAAACCTTTTCACCCGGTGACCCCTGAAATTTTCGAGGAAGAAGAAAATATTTTTTCACTTATACGGCAAAAAGACATTCTGTTGCATAATCCTTATGACTCTTTTAATCCCGTAATTGATTTTATAAAAGAAGCTTCGCGCGACCCTGAAGTTCTTGCTATCAAACAAACTCTATATCGTGTCGGGACCAATTCACCAATCGTAAGATCGTTGATGGAAGCTGCAGAGAGCAAAAAACAGGTTGCCGTATTAGTTGAACTAAAAGCCCGCTTTGATGAAGAGAATAATATTTATTGGGCGCGTGAACTTGAGAAAGCTGGCGTACACGTTGTCTATGGTTTACTTGGATTGAAGACCCATGCAAAGATGACGCTAGTTGTTCGGAAAGAAGTTGACGGCGTTAAACGATACGTGCATTTGAGTACAGGCAATTACAACACAACCACTTCTAAAATTTATTCCGATCTCGGCATATTCACATGCAACGAGGAAATCTGCGCCGATGTTTCCGAGATATTTAATTTTCTCACTGGCTACTCCGAACAGAAGACTTTTAGAAAGTTATGGGTTGCGCCTGTGAATAAACGTCAAAAGTTTCTGGACCTGATTCACAGAGAAATAAAAAATGCTAAATCCGATGGCAAGGGATATCTAATTTTTAAATTGAATTCTCTTGTTGATCCGATATTAATTGCGGCTTTATATGAGGCATCTTCCAAGGGTGTTAAGATTGATCTGATTGTACGCGGTATATGCTGCCTGATTCCGCAGATGCCGGGACTAAGTGATAACATACGGGTTATTAGTATTGTAGGAAGATTTTTAGAACATAGCCGTATTTATTACTTCTACAATAATGGCGAAGAAGAAATTTATTGCAGCAGCGCTGATTTGATGCAGCGTAATCTTGACAGGAGAGTTGAGATTTCATTTCCAATTCTTGACAAGGATCTTAAAAAATTTATTAAAGTTCATGTCCTTGATACTTGTCTGAGCGATAATATTAAAGCACGGGTCTTATTGCCTACCGGCAAATATGTTTTTAACAGAAAAGTGTACACTGAGAAAAAAATAAATCATCAAGAGTTGATGATGCAGCGTGCATTACCTGATAGCAAGAAGATTTTACCCCGCGACATAACCGGATAGGATCATTTCGGCAAGCGTACCGAAATACCAAATCCACCAAACAGATCAGTAATTCCGCCCTTCAAAGTAGTACCTAAAGAGAAGTCGACTTGAACGTTTTGTCTGAATTGATATGTAATACCGCAATCAAGATTATTAGAAGGCTCTGATCCGTTTATTGCATCACCGTAGATTTCAAAAAACAACCCCAATTTATTAGTGGCGCAGTATCCCAAAAATCCTGAATATATCGCAGAATAATTCCCTGAATTGTCAACGCTTTCCGTTCCGAGATTACAACCGAACAAAAAATCTTCATTTATCTGCTGATCGAAGCAGAACAAAAGCACTGGTGAAAAATTAGCCGGGCGAAGTGTTTCATTCCCGAATGGAAGTATTGTCTGCAATATTATTCCAATATTAGAAAGAATTTTTTGATTTTTTCTTAATTGAAATTTAGCTCCGAACAGAAGATTTTGCATCCCCTGCAGATCAGATTTTAATCCGTTTGAAAATGATTGCCCATAAAAATATTCTCCCCCGAAACGTAACTCAGTAAATGAATTGACACCATATCGGCATAGAGTGCTTGCTAACATTAAATTTTCATTCTCTAAAGTATTGGTTCCTTCGGAGTATTTTTGTTTTTGATAAACGAAGCCGGTTTCAATCTGAACGAAGTCAATAGGAACTACATTTGGTGACTTTGTCTGATCCGGTCGGTCCGTTATCAGTTCCGGAATTTCCTGCGCTTGGTTAACCGAAACACAGGTCAGAATAAGTAGAATGATTTTTAATAAATAGTTCTTCTCCATAATTATCCAACTATTATTCTCCAGATTTGTGTTACGAAGAAACATATTACTAGTCCCATCGCGATTGGAAGGAATGTAGAAATCACAGTCCACTTAATACTTTTTGTTTCTTTGTAAATCGTATAAATAGTTGTCGAACACGGATTGTGAAGAAGGCTAAACAACATCAGATTGATTCCGGTTAACGCGGTCCAGCCCCCGGCAATAAGAATATTTGCAGTATCATTTACAGAATCAAGTTCAAACATAACACCGGCGCCGGCGCCTAATGCCATCTTTGTAGATAATACAGTCAGCATTAAAACGGTTGGAATAACAATCTCGTTCGCTGGAATTGCTATTACATACGCGAGAATAATAACTCCGTTTAATCCTATGAAAAATGCAAATGGATCAACTGCATGAATAAAATACTCTGCAAGACTAACATCATTGATTTGTACATTTGCAACAAGCCATATAACAATTCCGGCAGGAACAGCAAATACTACAGCCCGCCACAAAACAAAAATAGTTCGATCAATTAAAGATGTGTAGAGTGTTTGTAATAATCTTGGTGGCCGATACGGTGGTAGTTCCAGACTAAATGAAGATGCCTCCCCTTTCAGCACCGTTTTTGAAAGTCCCCATGAGACAACCAGACTAAAAACAACTCCCAGTACAGCAACAAAAACAACCGCACCTGCAGAGGCGATACCAGCCAAATAAGTAGGAACCGTTCCGCCAATAAAAATTGTTGCAATCAATATTTGTGTTGGCCAGCGGCCGTTACATAAAGAAAAATTATTTGTGATGATTGCAATTATTCTCTCGCGCGGACTATCTATTATACGTGTTGCAATTACTCCGGCCGCATTGCAGCCAAAACCCATGCTCATTGTTAAAGCCTGCTTGCCATGAGCACCAACTCTGCGGTATAAGTTATCCATATTGAATGCAACTCGGGGAAGATATCCAAAGTCTTCCAAAAGAGTAAACAACGGGAAGAAAATTGCCATCGGAGGAAGCATAACGCTGATAACCCATGCGCCGGAAAGGTATGCACCATCAATTATTAATCCGGTTATCCACCATGGAATATGAATTGAGTTCAATAAGTTTTTTAGAAACGGATGAATTGTATCTACCAGAAGATTTGCTATCCAGCCGGAAGGAATGTTGGAACCGATAATCGTCAGCCAAAAAACAAATGCGAGAAGCAGAAACATAATCGGGAAACCTGTCCATTTACCTGTAACAATTCTATCAATGAAACGATCCAAATCAAATTTAGGTTTATTACCTACTCGAGTTACAACCCTACCGGCAATCTCGGATGCATCTTTATAGATCGATTCTAGAATCGAGTCGTGAAAATTCTCACCAACTTCCCACCTCAATTTGTTCGCAGTAGATAATATTTCTTCAGTTTTATTCATCATCTTCCTACCTTAAGTAACTAGAAGTAAACCGCAAAGACACAAAGAATTCGCGAAGAGCACAAAATTTATAAGTTATTGACTACTCGTCTTATTCCATTTTTAAGAATTGCTACATTGAAATTCATTAACAATCCCAATTTACAACCGGATAATTTTAAGTAAGTTAAAAGTTGTGCAAGATGCACATCATTCAATGCTTCAACACTTTTTAATTCCAATACTAATTTATGTTCTACTATTAAATCGTCTACTATTATTACTCCTTCTTCGCTCTCGATTTCTCTTATTTTTGGCTTTATTATTTTCCACAGCCCCGATGATGTGAAATCTTCTGAACTTAAAAATCGTGCCACTTTATCGTGACTTATTTCTCCTTCTACTAATATCGATAAACCTGTCGCTGTTGTATATGAAAATGAACTTATCAGATAATCTGTATATGTTTCTAAGAGTTGCTTATTCATCTTGCCCTCTTATTTTTTCATTACAAACTTATGCTTATCCTATTCTTATTTCACCTCTTTGCGTAAGGTGAGTTAATAAATTAAAGGCATAGGTTTTTCTTTTTCGATATACAAACCAGCTTTGTTAATTTCATAAAACAGTGATTCTCGATATGCCGATTCAAGTAAACCGGGACCAAGAGCAATATGAATTTTAAGCGCTAACCCAATTACAATATTCGAAAGCTCGTTTTCATTCATACTTTTATTTTGCGTCCTTTGCGCGAACTTAGCGGTTATGCTTTAAGTGTCCTCATTCGCTAAAATTTTCTACCGGTTTCAGATTACCTATCTCACCCGTCCTTATTGCATCGATAACTTTTTGATCACCCTCTAACAGACGTAAAGCAATCCAGCGGGTGTTAGGTAAATTAGGAAACGTCTCCGCAATTTTTTTGTTCAGTTCATCAACGGCATGCGATACATTTTTAATTTCGCTGCTGAGGCGGTGAGGCTTACAAATGTATTGTCCGGTTGCAACGTCATGTATGTTTTTTAACAATTCCGGAACGCCTATACCCTGCCGCGCAGCCGTAGCCACAACGGGAATGCCAAGTTGTTTTGAAAGTAATCGATTATCAATCTGAATTTTATGGCGCTCGGCTTCGTCAATAAGATTAACGCAAAGTACCGCACGATCCGTGATTTCAAGAACCTGAAGCACCAGATTAAGATTTCTTTCTAATCGTGTTGCATCAACAACAATCACTGTAACATCTGGCTGTCCGAATAAAATAAAATCTCTGGCTACTTCCTCATCATCACTTGTAGAGAGTAATGAGTAAGTTCCAGGAAGATCGACAATTTTAAACCGTTTATCACCGAACTTGAATCCGCCTTCCGCACGGCCAACTGTTTTACCTGGCCAATTGCCTGTGTGCTGTCTCAAACCGGTTAGGTTATTGAAGACTGTGCTTTTTCCCGTATTTGGATTTCCAGCAAGAGCAACAACATAGTCGAACTCGGACATATCAATTCCGAGTTTTACAAGATTTGCTAAGTTGTGTGCCGGGCATGTTGCACAGTTACTATTTTCATTACTCATAAATTTTCTTTCGCTTAATTCCCCATCATTCTACTACTAAATAAAGAGCAGTTGATGAAGCCGTTTATATTCGTTTAATATAAATAAGATTCGACTGATTTTTTCTGAGAGCAATTGTAGCACCCCTGATTTCATAGCCGGTTGGATCTCCGCTCAAGCTTTTTAATTGTGCTTTTACAATTGTGCCCGGAACAACTCCGAAGTCAAGCAGTCTTCTTCTCTGTTGCCCGCGCATCGCTCTCGAAATTCCGACTATCATTGCAGCTTCATCCTGTCTGAGAGCAGATAACGATTCAAATTTTTCTTTTACTACTTGATTTTCTGAAATCGGAATCACCGTTACATTCGAAGCGAGAATAGGGGCAAGCAAACATTCCTCGCCATCAGCTTCAAACCGGATTTTATTTTTGGAATTCTCTAATAAGTAAATCTGCATTCCCGGATATAACCCCAAAGCGGAAAGCTGCGCGTAAACTTCTTTTGGTTCATCTTCGATATGAAGTATCGCTGCAACTTTTCCATTTTCAAGATTATTAAGAGTTACTCCTTCTCTTTTAGGAATTTCACCTGTAATTGACGGAATGGGATCACCGTGCGGATCTACCAATGGATTACCGAGTCTGGCGGCTAATTTATCTGCCTCCTCACGTGTAGTTTCGTGTTCTTTCTTTTCTGCAACTGAATGCCAATCAGTTTCCTGAACGCTTGTATTATCTGCCAGATGTCTTTCCCACAGCCTGTGAATTCTAATTATGCGCAATGCATAAGAACGGCCCTGAGGTGAGAGAGAGATTCTATTTTCACTTGACGAAATCAAATCCATTGCTTCAAGATTTGAGATTACCTTTGCGGTTTTCTCACCACCTATAGATAAACTACCGCTAATGCTGTTCAGTGAACAGTCAACACCTTTGTACTCGCAGTCATATAGATGCTTAAGTGCATCCTCAATTAATTCCCTCGATCTGTCTTTTCGCATTCTCGTTATTTTTGAAACAATACCATGATCCGGTAGAAAAAGAGCTATCAAAATAGCAAGTGATAAAATTCCAGCTAATAACGCCATCAATGGATCCAAAATTTTCTCCTAACTGAATCTTTCCATTATCAATTTACTTCTACAAACATTCTATATCAAGAAACGAATTCATGGACAGAATAATTCCCTATAAAGTAATTGAACAAGATTATGTCGAATCAACTATGAAACCTAAACGGAATAAATCATGTTTAGATGATGTGTGACTTAAAAAATTACTATTTTTGGAACCAACTTTTGGAGAATAAATGACAATCACAGTCGATTCTGTAATCAAAGCGCTTAGCAAGGTAAACGACCCCGATCTTCACAAGGACCTTGTAACACTTGGAATGATTAAGGATGTAAAAATAGATGGCAGAAATGTTGCGGCAACAGTTGAACTCACTACCCCGGCTTGTCCGCTCAAAGATAAAATTGAGAAAGATTGTATGGATGCAATCAAAAAGGAAATTCCGGGTGTTGGATTAATTGCGATCACGATGAGTGCAAAGGTTCAAGCAAGTAAAAATCAAAGGATGAGCGAGATTTTACCCGGAGTAAAAAATACAATAGCTGTTGCCAGCGGTAAAGGCGGAGTTGGTAAAAGTACCGTCGCGGTAAATCTGGCCGTCGCACTTGCACTTGATGGCGCAAAGGTTGGTCTCATTGACGCAGATATTTATGGCCCAAGCATTCCAATGATGTTAGGCATTACCGATAAACCAAAAATTTATCAGGACACGGCAACTGCAAAGATGATTCCTCTCGAGAACTACGGTGTGAAACTAATGTCTATTGGTTTTTTAATTGATGATGATGCACCGGTTATCTGGCGCGGACCTATGGCAAGCGGAGCGATTAAACAATTCATGAGCGATGTTCAATGGGGTGAGCTTGATTATTTAATTTTTGATCTCCCCCCGGGGACAGGCGATATTCAGCTGACACTCGTTCAGACAATTCCCCTCACAGGTGCAGTTGTTGTTACTACACCTCAAGATGTTTCTATAATTGATGTGAAGAAAGCAGTTAAAATGTTTCAGCGCGTTAATGTTCCGATTCTTGGCATTGTTGAAAATATGAGTTATTTTTTGGCACCGGATACCGGAACCCGATACGATATTTTCGGTACGGACGGAGGTAAAAAACTTGCGACAGAACTTTCGATGCCATTGTTAGGGCAATTACCAATTCATCAGAATATCCGTGAAGGCGGAGATATTGGCAAGCCGATAGTTTTTGATAAACCGGAATCTGAACAAGCTGAAAAGATTTTGGGAATAAGCAGAAACATGGCGGCAGAAATAAGCAAAGTAAATTTTGCCTCCTCGGCACCTAAAATTGAAATCGAATTTTAAGATTTATTTCGAAGGAGAATGGTATGAACGACGTGATGCGCGAAAAAGTTGAAATAGCTCTGCAAACAATAAGACCATATTTGAAGGCAGACGGCGGGGATGTTGAGCTTGTTCGTGTTACTCTGGAAGGAATTGTTGAAGTGAAACTGACTGGTGCCTGCAGTGACTGCCCGATGTCTCAGATGACACTGCGCGCCGGTGTTGAAAGAGCATTAATAAAAGAAGTACCAGGAATTAGAAGAGTAGAAGCTGTCAACTGACAGCTTTTTTTTCGCAATTTAGAAAAGGAAATAATCATGCGTAAAAAAGTTATTGCCGGTAACTGGAAAATGAACAACGATCTTAATGGAACCGTGAGCCTGATTTCGGATATTAAGAAAGAGTTTAATGGAAAAAATATTAATGCGGAAGCAATTGTCTGTCCTCCATTCATTAATCTCGAAACAGCTCACGCACTATTGAAAGATTCACCAATTAAACTTGGTGCACAGAATCTCTACTTTGAAGAGAGCGGTGCATTCACAGGAGAAATTTCTCCATCAATGTTAAAGAGTACCGGCTGTGAATACGTGATTCTCGGTCACTCCGAAAGAAGAACGATTTTTGGTGAGAACGATCAGGTGATCAACAAAAAAATCAAAATCGCAGTTAAGCATGGATTGAAACCGATCTTCTGCATTGGCGAAACACTGGAAGAAAGAGAAAAAGGTGTAACATTCAAAGTGATAGAGACTCAGGTTACAAACGGACTCAAAGAATTAACAGAAGGTGAACTGGAACATCTTATAGTTGCCTACGAACCGGTCTGGGCTATAGGAACAGGTAGAAATGCAACACCACAACAGGCACAGGAGGTTCATCTCTTCATACGCGGATTAATCAGCAAGATATATTCTCAAGATTTCGCAAATCAATTGGTTATTCAGTATGGCGGAAGTGTTAAAGCCGACAATGCAAAAGAACTCCTTTCACAGCCAGACATTGATGGAGCATTGGTAGGAGGCGCGTGTCTTAATGCAGATTCATTCGTTAAAATAATAGAAGCAGCATAAACAATTTGCAAAATCCTTCTTTATCCTCAAAATGGGCTCAAATTGAGCCCATAATTTTTGGAATTATATTGATACCCCCCCTCTCGATTTCGTATATTTGTGGCGTTTATTTGGAAAATTTACGGGATTATGACAAAACATCTTAAGTACCTCATCGCCCTTACGGCCTTACTACAAAGTCTAATTTTTGCTCAAATCAAAGTTACTTCACTTCCCCAGAATCAGGATGGCATTTTTGATCCGGTTTTCTTTGATAAGAATGAATTCCGGAATGTTGAGCTCTTGAACACCGGCTGGTCGGTTTTTCATGAAAATGATGCGGACAACAAAATTACAGCTTCTGTTCCGGCAGTCTTTGAAGGTGAAGAATCTCTCACCTTTGAAAAAAGAATCACACTTACAACTGAACAAATTCAAAATTCACAACTCGTTTTGGGATTTTTGGGTTTAAATTACTCTGCTGATATTTCAATTAACGGTTATAACATTTACAAACATACGGGCGGTTCTTATCCTTTCGAACTTGCTTTACCAAAAGATATTTTAAAAGAAAATTCCCGAATAACTATAAAAGTTAATTCAAAACTCAATTCCGAGAATTCGATCCCGTCAGTACAAAGATTCCTGTTCTCAAGTTTGGGCGGCGGAATTATCAGAAATGTTTATCTCAAAACTGTTTCTCTTTTCCATGTTACATACAACTCATATTCTATTTCATTCGATCCGGGATTTTCAAGGGTAAGTATTAATTTTAGAATTGGAATCGGTAATTCTGAATTTCAAAAAACATCTCAGATTGCGCAATCGACAAATATTCTGGTACGGATCAATTTATTCCAGATCGGATCTTCAGTAGCACAATCAAAAGGAGATTTTGCTCAAACAATTTCTTCTGAAGATACCGAGGCTAATATCAGTCTCGATGTTGCCAACCCGATTCTATGGTCACCTCAGACACCAAATTATTATATATGCGAGGTTAGTTTAATCCGTGACGGACAGGTGATTGATAAAACTATCAAGCAGATTGCATTTTACCAAATCAAAAAAGATGAGAATAATTTTCTTCTGAACGGCAGTCCTTTTACCCTTCAGGGAACAACGTATTTTATTGATGAGACATCATTAAGAAAAATGAATGCGTACAGCAAGTTAAAAGATGATCTGACTCTAATTAAAAATACCGGATTCAATGCAGTAAGATTTCCGAAAAGTTATCCTAATCCTTATGCGATCAAACTATGCCAGGAACTTGGTTTATTCGCTCTTGTCGAATTACCCATGAATTCAATACCTGAAGCAATTCTAAGTCAAAGCGATTTTCAGTTGAACGCTTCTCACTTTATGAAATCGGTTTCATCAAATTATATTGAGTATGGTAACACCATCATTTTGGGTTTAGGCAGTTCCTATCTTCCGAATTCTGAAGTAACACAAAATTTTCTTACGGTATTAGGCAGTGCTATCGAAAATAAAGGATATGCTACTTATGCTTCATTTGTGGGAGTGCAGACGTCTCCGATCAAGCATTTAGACCTATATGGTACTGAATTATACTCACCTCTTATAGAGAACTGTGAGACAGAACTTCAAAAAGGTATTGATGCACTCGGCAAGAGTTCAATATTTATAAGTGAAGTCACTTATCCAAACTATAAAGGGAATCAAAGCGGATACCTTACAAAATATTCTTCCGACGCACAGGCAAAGTATTTTGGAGATATGATTAATCTTTCCAGAAAGTTAAAAATTTCTGGATTTTTTATTAACTCTCTCTTTGATTACAAAGGAGAATATGCATCACTATATGGAAGTTATTCCAAGAATGGATTTTACAAATTTGGAATTTTAGATAATACGCGAAATCTGAACAGTATTGGGTATAAAGTAATTGGTGCAAAACTCGGCGATAATGCTAAAGTCACAATTCCAATCGGTACCCGCAAAGATGATAATCCAATTTTATTTATTCTTTTGGCACTGTTCCTCTCTATTCTAATGGCGGTCCTAATTAACACCAAGAAAAAATTCAGAGAGGATTGTACACGCGCATTGCTAAGACCTTATAATTTTTTTGCAGATGTCCGCGATCATCGAATTATGTCCGGCGTTCATACTGCAATACTTATGTTAATTGAAGCGGGCTCGGCTTCACTGCTAATTACAATCTTACTTTATTATTTCCACTCCAACATTTTACTGGAAAAAATATTTCTCTCGGCTGGTCATCATAGCTTATTGAAAATGCTGAGCTATCTGACATGGAATTTTGAAATTTGTTTTGTAGTACTATTTTTTGTTTTTATCCTGAAATTTGCAATGATAGCTATCGTTATCAAAATAGGGTCGTTCTTCATTAAAACACGTGTAGAATTCTCGTCTATCTTTTATTCCGTGGTTTGGTCATTTCTACCATTAACAATTTTATTGCCGGTGGAGTTAATCCTTTTTAAGTTGTTGATTAACGGAAATTTCGAATTGATAATACTGATCTCCATAGTTTTATTTTTCTTATGGGTTTTGCAAAGGATTTTCAAAGGCATCTATGTTGTATTCGATGTTAGAGCTTTGACTGTTTACTTCTATGGAATTGCAATTATTATTCTAATTGCCGGCGGAATCATTCTCAAGTATCAGTTAACAAATTCAACATTCGATTTCATAACAAATTCAATTAAGCAGTATAATTCAATGATATTTTAGAGGCGCTATTTGTTCTTATCTAAGCTGGAAATCTTTGGCTTCAAGTCTTTTGCAAATAAGACCAACATAAATTTTAATCGAGGAATCACCGGTATCGTTGGTCCAAATGGTTGCGGAAAAACAAATATCGTTGATGCTATTCGCTGGGTGCTCGGAGAGCAAAAGACTACAACTCTCAGAAGCGACAAGATGGAGAATGTCATTTTCAATGGTACACGGAACAAGAAACCAATGGGAATGTCCGAGGTTTCTCTCACGCTTGTAAATGATAAAGGCATTCTTCCTACCGAATACACTGAAGTTACAATCACAAGAAGAATTTTCAGATCGGGTGAAAGCGAATATCTCCTCAATAAAAATCTTTGCCGGCTTAAAGATATAACAAACCTTTTCATGGATACCGGTATTGGCGCAAATGCATATTCAGTTATTGAATTGAAAATGGTTGAGACCATCCTGAGCAGTAAAACAGAAGAACGTAGAAAGATGTTTGAGGAGGCTGCCGGTGTTAATAAATATAAGCTTCGCCGCCGTCTTAGTTTGAAAAAATTGGATGACGTCAAAGCCGATCTTACACGTGTTAATGATATCGTTTCTGAAGTTGAGAAAACCGTTCGCTCCCTTGAACGTCAGGCTAAACGGGCTGATCAATACACACAGGTCCAATCTGTCTTACGCGATAAAGAGATTGATCTGGCGGAACGTGAATACGCACAACTTAGTTTTAGAAAACAAAACCTTTTAAACGACATAACCGAATATTCAGCCAAGAAAGACACCATTGATCTTGACATCAGGAAAATTGAAAACGAGCTTATACATTATAGAAACGACATCAATACAATTGAAACCCAGCTTCAAAGTAAACGTAGTGATATTGCACTGAATACAGATCAACTTCACACAACACAAAAAAATATTTCTGTTTCGGAAGAACGGTTAAATTCACTCCTCAGCAATCACGAAAGACTTCAAAAAGAAATTTCAGAGCTCCAGCATCAACTTGACGAAACGATTGACCACATTGAACAAAGCAGTGATGATCTGCTGACCCTGTCTCAAAAACTTGATGAGAAGAAAACAGAAATTTCCCAGAATGAACAGAGCCTCAGCAATAATAGAGATACACTTGAACAGAAACGTAACGAATTAAAACAACTCAATCAGGAAAAGTTCGAATTGCTGCGAGAAATTTCCGAGAAAGAGAATAATGCTACAAATATCAAAAAAGAACTGGCTGCTCATAACTCCAATATTGAGAAACATAATCAAAAAATTCAAAGCATTACCAACAAGATAGCCAAAACCGTCGGCTTTATTGAAGAATTAGCAGCCGAAAAAAACAGTGCAGAGAAAAAGTTAAAAGAAGCCGGATTGATGATTGCTCTTCGCGAAAAAGAGAAAGAGGATTTAGAACAGGAACTTAATAAACTCAAACAAAACGAAGTTGAAGAGAAGACCCTTCTTGCAGGACTCAAGGAAAAGATAGAATTTTTACAGACATTGATTTCCAATCTCGAGGGAATTTCAAAAGGAGCGAAAGTTCTTATTGAGAACAATGAGTGGACTACAAAGAATAAAAATATTTTCGCCGATATAGGCAATGCTCAGGAAAAATACCGCTTTGCCCTTGAAGCAGCTCTAAAATCCGTTCTGAATAACCTACTCGTTGACAGTTCAGGTGATTTACAAAATGCGATTGAGTACCTGCGGAAAAATGATCTTGGTAAGGCGTCATTTTATCTTCTGCGTTCCAGCGAACAAACAAAAAAATCGTTTATTGAAAGTTTATCAAGCTATAGTCATAAAAGAAAAAGTAAAAAACTTGTCAAGGAAGAATCTTTCATCGGATGGGCCAAAGATTTTGTTGAAACCGAACAAACATGGCTCCCCTATTTTGAACAAGCACTTTCCGATTATGCAGTTACTTCCGATCTGAAATCAGCAATAGAATTAATCAGAAAATATCCGGCATTTAATTTTACAACCCTTGATGGAGATTTCGTTCAGAGCAGCGGTATTATTGAGGCAGGCTCTCTTCCTAAACAGGATGAAACCCTGTTTGGACGACGTCAGCTTCTGGAAAATCTTAAAAAGGAATTTCCCAAGCACGAGACTAACCTTGCCAAGCTCAAAGCATTCATTGCAGAGACAGAAGGAAAAATTTCCCGTATCGATTTGAAAAACCTTACCGATAGCGAAAAATTAATTTCAAACGATGTCGCGAATATCGAGAAACAGATTTCTCAGCTCGAATTTGAAAAAACTAAAGCGAATGAAGAAATTGACATCTCACAGAAAGAGATCCGTGAACTCGCCGAGAAAGCTAATCTTCTGGATAATCAGATCATCACCTTTGAAAAAGAAATAGACGGGTTGAATGAGAAGAAAAAATTATTCGATGAAAATATCTCCGCTTACGAGAATAAACTTGATTTATTTGAAGATGATTTCAATTCATTCGTTGATGCTCAGAACCAGAGAAAGCTTGAACTCGAAAGACTCAAAGGACAAATTGAGAATACGCGCAGTTCAATTACCCGCTCTCAGTCGAATCAGACATTGATTGCAACTGGAATAGAGAAACGCCAGAATGATTTACAGTCCAACGAAACTGAAACAAACTCACTCAAAGAAAAGATAGTATATGCAAACGAAAATCTTGAATCGATAAACTCCACACGCCAAATATTACTTTCCGAAGAGAAAGAGATTAACGATAAGTTGAAAGCACTCAAAGATGAAGCGGCAAAATTCGAGAACGAACTCAATCAGCTTCGTAATGACCGCCAGGTTGTTTCCGATAAAGTTTATTCTCTTGAGATAAAAGAGACCGAGATAAAACTGCGTACTGAAAATCTGGCCGAGCATATCAAGGAAAATTACTCACTTGAATTAACTCTCAAACAATATGATGACCTGGACACTTTTGATTTCGACGGCACAACGACTGAAGTACAGTCGCTAAAAGAAAAGATAAAAAATATCGGACCGGTTAATCTGCTTGCATATTCAGAATATGATGAAGAGAAGACCCGTCTCGACTTCTTACACAAACAGCGTAATGATTTAACCGAATCGGAAAAAGATCTAATAAAGACGATCAACGAAATAAATGAAACAGCCCAACAGTTGTTCCTTGATACATTCGAGAAGATACGCCAGAACTTTACGCTGATATTCCAGACACTATTTAATCCCGGTGATGAAGCAGATCTTATGCTTGAAGAAGGCATCGATCCGCTTGAAGGTAAAATCGAAATTCTGGCAAAGCCGAAAGGTAAACGCCCGACATCAATAGAATTACTCTCCGGAGGAGAAAAGACTTTAACAGCCACAGCGCTTCTATTTGCTATTTATCTTGTAAAACCGAGTCCCTTCTGTATTCTTGATGAAGTTGACGCTCCGCTTGATGATGCCAACATTGACCGTTTCACCAAGCTGATTAAAGAATTCAGCGTGAAGACACAATTCATTATTGTAACACATAACAAGCGAACCATGGAAGCCTCTGAAACAATGTACGGAGTTACGATTCAGGAAGAAGGTATCTCCAAATTGGTCGGTGTTCGTTTTGAGGAAATTCCATCCAGTTATGAATCTCAATAATAAATCTTACAAAATATTTGTTGACTTCGATGGCACAATAACTCAGACTGATGTCGGTGAAGCGATGTTTCTCAGGTTCGGAGATGCTGTCAAATCAAAAGAATGGATTGAAGAATGGTTCAGTCAGAAAATAAATTCAGCTGAATTGTGGAGACTGCTCTGTGGTTCAGTTAAAAATTTTAATGAGCAGGAGTTCGAATTTTTTTTAGATGAAATAAAGATTGATCCGTCTTTCAAAAAATTTGTTAGCTATTGTGAAAGTGAAGGATTTGAACTGCGGATTTTAAGTGACGGTTTCGATTACTACATAGATAAAATTTTACGCCGTGAAGGACTGAATCATCTGGAAGTTTATTCTAATCAACTAACATTTGATGAAAAGAAAAATTTAATCCCTCTATTCCCCTTTACAGATGAAGAATGTACACAATGCGCTAATTGTAAACGGAATCATGTTCTTAAATTCAGCAGTGAAGACGATTACACTTTTTATATAGGTGACGGCAACACGGATATTTGTCCGGTACAATTTTGCGATTTTATTTTTGCAAAAGATTCGCTGCTTCGTTTTTGTGAAATAAATAGAATCACTTATTTCCCTTATTCGACTTTTGCCGATGTGATTAAAAAAATTTATGAGTTGAAAGAAAAGAAGCGCCTGAAGAAAAGACATCAGGCTGAACTGAAACGAAGAGAAGTTTTTATTCAAGGATAATAACATTTAGTAGTTAGCTATTAGCATTTAGCTGTTGGCTTATTTCTAAACAATATAAGGAAGAGAACATGAGAGACTTTAAGAAATTAAAAGTATGGGAAAGATCTCACAAATTTGTACTGAACCTTTATAAGGTTACAAAATCTTTTCCTAAAGAAGAACTTTACGGAATAACCTCACAATTAAGAAGAGCGGTTGTATCAATTCCAACAAACATTGCAGAAGGAAGCGGAAAACAGACCGAAAAAGAATTTGCTAGATATTTAAGTATTGCCGCTGGTTCAACAAGTGAAGTTGAATATCTATTAATCTTATCAAGAGACCTGGAGTTTATAAAACAATTTCTTGCTGTAGAATTAATAACAGAAATTAACGAAATCAAGAAAATGTTGAATGCTTTCATAATGAAAATAGCTAAAAGCTAATTGCTAAAATCTAATAACTAATTACTAAATACTATGAAAAAAATTGCATTGAAAATATTTAGATACAGAAGCTACACGCCGCTTCCCTTTCTCGTGTTGATGGTGGTTTTTCAGCAGGCAACAATTTCCAGCATGCTGATAGGATTTACAATTGCACTAATTGGCGAATTCTTTCGTTTATGGGGAGTAAGCCATGCCGGCAGTGAAACACGCACTACAGACGGAGTCGGCGGAACATTTCTTGTTGTATCCGGCGCATTCGCATATGTTCGCAATCCGCTCTACGTGGGTAATATGTTGATGTATCTTGGCGTTGGTATAATGTCTTGGGCGCTTTTCCCCTACTTGCAAATTATTGCGTTGGCATTTTTCTTTTGGCAATACAGTGTTATCATAAAAGAAGAGGAAGGATTTCTCCGTTCCAAGTATGGTAAAAGTTACGAAGAATATTGTGCAGCCGTTCCGAAATTGATTCCAAGCCTCATGAAATATAAGAATCCCGGTTTAGAGCAGCCGGAATATCAATTACTAAAAGGTCTTCGTTCCGAACGCAGAACATTTCAGGCATTCGGTATAATAATTTTGATAATCGTAGTCCGTTATTTGTTGAGATAAATTTGAACAAAAAGTTAATGATAATTGCCGGTGAGGCTTCTGGTGATCTACATGGCGCGAGCCTTATAACTGAATTGAAGCAGCTCGATTCTTCAATTGAGATTTATGGAATTGGCGGCGATAAGATGCTTGCTGCCGGAATGAAGACGCAGTTCCATATTAAGCAGATGGCATTTCTTGGATTCATCGAGGTTCTTAAGCACCTGCCTTTCATAAGCAAAGTCCGAAAGGAGCTTCTTCAGAAAATTTCTGATGGAAAAATCAGGACTGTGGTTCTTATCGATTATCCCGGATTTAACCTGAACATTGCGAAGAGATTGCATGAGCAAGGAATTCAAGTTATCTATTATATATCCCCTCAGGTATGGGCGTGGGGAAAAGGCAGAATTGATAAAATAAAAGAGTTAGTTGATCTGATGCTGGTAGTTTTTCCTTTTGAGGAAACAATGTACCGTAAAAATCAGATGAATGTTAACTATGTGGGGCACCCTCTTATCGAACATGTCGAGAATTATCCCTATCTGTCAAAAGAGGAGCTTTATTCAAAACTTGGTTTGGAGAAAGGAAGAGAAATTTTATTACTTCTTCCCGGAAGCCGAAAACACGAAATAAGAAAAATTTTCCCGGAATGTATTACAGCGGCAGATAAACTTTCTAGGGAATTCAATTTGCAGACAGTTGTCGCATGCGCTGAAAACATAGATGAGAATATTTTCACTGGATTAACAGAAGAAAAAAATTTCAGATTGGTCAAGGGTTATACATATGATCTCCTCAAACATTCACATTTCGGAATTATAAAATCCGGAACGTCAACACTTGAGGCTGGATTGTTTCAGCTTCCATTCATAGTTGTGTATTCTACAAATTTTATTACTTACGCACTTGGAAGAATTCTTGTTCAGATAAAAAGCATCGCTATGGCAAATATCATTCTCGGTGAGAATGTGATTGATGAATTGATTCAATATGATGTTAATGCGGAAAATATTTACTCAAAATGTGCTGCGGTCTTAGGCAACAATAAAAAGTATGATTCAATCAGACAGAAACTTGGATTAATAAAAGAAAAACTTGGCGGACCCGGGGCTTCAAAAAAAGCTGCCGAGCTAATCTATGCGCGGTTAAATGAAATTAAGTGACTTTCAAAGAAATGTTCTTCGATATATTGGAATTAGATTCGCTAGTTCAGCTATAAATTTTCTGCTGAAAACATTGCGGTTCACAATCATCAATAGTGATTCAATTAAAAGCCAGATAAGGGAAAATAAAAATTTTGTTACGGCATTTTGGCATGGATCAATGATGATCGGCTGGTATCTTCACCGGAACGGAAACATGGCATCACTCGTTAGCCAGAGTAAAGACGGAGACGTGCTTGCAGCCATTCTCAAGAAATGGAATTATAACGTTGTTCGCGGTTCAAGTTCTACCGGCGGTGGCGATGCGTTAACAGCTATGATTTTCCTGATGCGCGATGATTATTCGTTAGCAATTACCCCGGATGGTCCAAGAGGACCAATTTACAAAATGAAAGCAGGCGCGGTCATTTCTGCCAAGAAATCGAATGCACCGCTTTTCCTGGTTGGAATTGGGATAAAAAATAAAATCACCTTAAAAAGTTGGGATCGGTTTGAAGTACCGATTCCATTCAGTAAGGTTGTCGCAATTTACTCCGACCCAATCTTTATAGATGAGAATTTGAGCTATGAGGAAACGAATCAAAAGATTTTAGAATGTGAAGACTTATTAAATAGACTGCAAAAGGATGCTCTGAAGACGTGTTAGAATTCTTAAGAAAAATATTTTCACCGCTCGTGGTTGTTTATTCTGCTATAGTAAAATTCAGAAACTGGCTCTTTGATAAAAATATTTTTCCTGCAACCAGAGTTAAAGCGAAAGTAATATCGGTAGGAAATTTAACCGTAGGCGGATCCGGCAAAACACCTGCGGCAATGATGATAGCAGAGGCTCTAAAAATCTGTGGCAGAAAAGTTGGACTCTTAAGTCGCGGCTACGGCAGGAGTTCCCGCGGATATCTTTTTGTAAGCGATGGAAATAACATCGACACTTCGGTTGATCAATGCGGAGATGAAATGTATTTCATGGCTGAGGAATTAAAAGTTCCCGCAGCAGTTGCAGAAAGCCGTGTAACCGGCGCAGAGAGGTTGATGCAGGATTCTAAAGTTGATACTATAATTCTTGATGATGCATTTCAGCACAGATGGATTTACCGCGATGTTGATGTTGTAATTATTGACCAAAGATTTCTGGTAAAGGCAGGACAGATGGAACAGCGGATGCTTCCGCTTGGTTCAATGCGTGAGCCATTTGATTCATTGAAACGGGCTGATATAATCATTATTAATAGAAAATTTTCCGATCCTGCTGAAATACCCGGAAAGCTTAAAAAACATTTTTTGAATAAACAGATATTTACAGGATATTATGAACCGACTGGAGTATTCGATGTAAAGACTCATCATTATTTTGATATGAATGAGTTTCAAGGACAAAAAAGTTTGGTGGTCTGTGGAATAGCGCGTCCCTACTCCTTTTTGAATGCGCTTGAGAAGAACAATATTGATATTACGAATAAGATGATTTTTGATGACCATAAAAATTATTATCTGAAAGAAGTACAGGAGATAAGAAAGAAATTTTATGATACAAATTCTTATTCGGTGCTTACAACCCAGAAAGATGCGGTGAAGTTTATAAAATATTCTAAAGAACTTGACGACATAGATATTTATTACTTAAAAATAGAACTAAAGCTGGATGAGCAAAAAAGTTTTAATGAACTGATCTATAAATCAATTAACTAACACAAGAAAAAAGACAAACATTTATCGGAGGATAAGTTAATGGCTAAAGCAGCAAAAAAATATGTTTACTATTTCGGCGGCAAACGTGCAGATGGACACGCTACAATGAAAGAATTGCTCGGTGGTAAAGGCGCAAACCTTGCCGAGATGATCAATATCGGATTACCGGTTCCAGCCGGTTTTACTATTACGACTGAGGTCTGTACAGCATATTACAAGAACAATAGAAAATATCCTAAAGAAGTTGAAGCTCAGGTTAAAGCGGCTCTTGCAAAGACCGAGAAAGAGATGGGCGCTAAGTTCGGCGACAAAGTTAATCCCCTCTTAGTTTCTGTTCGTTCAGGCGCCCGCGCATCCATGCCCGGTATGATGGAAACAATTCTAAACGTTGGTTTGAATAATCAAACACGCGAAGCATTGATTGCAAAGACAGGCAACCCGCGTTTCGTTTATGATTCACACCGCCGTTTAATCCAAATGTATTCAGACGTTGTTATGGAAAAAGCTGCCGGTATCGAACCTGAAGAAGGAAAAGGAGTTCGCCATCAATTAGAGAAAGAACTTCACAACATGAAAGAATCACGCAGTGCTAAGAACGATACAGATTTATCATCCGAAGATTTGAAAGAATTGATCGAGATATACAAAGCAAAAGTTCAGGAAGTTTTGGGTAAACCTTTTCCTGAAGATCCGATGGCTCAACTCTGGGGCGCTGTATCGGCAGTATTTCAGAGCTGGATGGGAAAACGCGCATGCTCTTACAGAAGAATCGAAAACATTCCCGATGAATGGGGCACTGCAGTAAATGTTCAATCAATGGTATTTGGAAACATGGGCGATACATCAGCAACAGGTGTTGCGTTTACACGTAACCCCGCTACCGGTGAGAATTATTTCTACGGCGAATGGTTACCAAATGCACAAGGTGAAGATGTTGTTGCCGGTATTAGAACTCCAAACCCAATTAATGAAGTTGGAAAGAGCGAGCACACTGCTCATCTTCCATCACTTGAAACAGCAATGGTCCCGGCTTACAAACAGCTTCATGCAATTCAGCGCTCACTCGAAAAACATTATCATGATATGCTTGATATAGAGTTTACAATTCAGGAAGGCAAACTTTATATGCTTCAGTGCCGTGTCGGAAAAAGAAACGGTCCTGCTGCTGTTAAAATGGCTCTTGATATGTTCAGAGAAAAAATAATTACCAAAGAAGAAGCAGTAATGCGAGTTCAACCTTCACAGTTAGATGAACTTCTTCATCCAATCATTGATCCTAAAGTTGAACTTACCTCGACTGTAATAGTAAAAGGATTACCTGCCGGTCCCGGAGGTGCTTCCGGTCAAGTTGTATTTTCTGCAAACGATGCAGTTGCATGGGCTAAACAAGGTAAGAGAGTAATTCTAGTCCGTGAAGAAACAAATCCGGAAGACATCGAAGGAATGCGTGCCGCTCAAGCTATCTTAACAGGGCGTGGCGGAATGACATCGCATGCGGCACTTGTGGCTCGTGGCTGGGGCAAATGTTGTATCGTTGGTGCCGGCTCGGTAAAGATAAATTATCAAGAAAAGTATTTTACCGTTGGCGATGTGACCGTTCGTGAAGGTGAATGGCTTACATTGAACGGATCGAAAGGAAGCGTTTATCTTGGTGAACTTCCTATGATTAAAGCCGCCGAAGAAAATCCAGACTTCCAAGCATTCATGAAGATTTGTGATGCGGTAAGAAAATTAAAAGTAAGAACAAACGCAGACACACCTGAAGACGCAGCACGAGCACGTGCATTCGGTGCCGAAGGAATCGGATTGTTCAGAACAGAGCATATGTTCTACGGAAAACATTCCGAAGAACCACTGTTCAAACTCCGCAAGATGATCCACTCAAACACAGAAGCTGAAAGAAGAAGCGCTCTGGATGAACTCTTTCCGCATGTTAAATATGATATAAAAGGAACTCTTGAGGCAATGGACGGATATCCTGTTACATTCAGAACACTCGATCCGCCTCTTCATGAATTCGTTCCAACCAGAATGGAAGAGAGAGAAAAATTAGCGCAGAGTTTGGGAATATCTTTAGAAGAATTAAATAAACGCGCAGATGCATTGCATGAGAACAATCCGATGATGGGACACCGCGGTGTTCGTCTTGGTATTACATTTCCTGAAATCACGGAGATGCAGGTTCGTGCAATATTCGAAGCAACTGCAGAGTTGTTAGCAGAAGGTAAAAAACCTTTCCCGGAAATAATGATTCCCGTTACATGTGATGTTAATGAAATCAAACATCAGTACGTCATCGTAAATAGAATTCATGATGAAGTGTGTGCGAAATTCGGATTGAAGAAAATTCCACACTTGACCGGTACAATGATTGAAATTCCTCGTGCATGTTTAACAGCCGATAAGATTGCTGAAGTTGCGCAATTCTTCTCATTCGGAACAAACGATTTGACCCAAATGGGATTTGGATTTTCTCGTGATGATATCGGTGGATTCTTACCTGAATATCTAGAACAAAAAATTCTTCCGGTTGATCCGTTCCAAACAATTGATCAAGAAGCAATTGGTAAATTGATGAAGATGGCTGTTGAAGGTGGACGATCTACAAGGCCTGATCTTAAAATTGGTATTTGCGGAGAGCATGGCGGCGAACCAAAATCAGTTGAGTTCTGCCACAAGATTGGTTTGAACTATGTTAGCTGTTCACCATTCCGTGTTCCTATTGCAAGACTGGCTGCTGCGCATGCAGTCGTAAAGGAAATGCAATCGGCAAAATCTGCTGCAAAGAAAGCTGTTAAAAAAGTTCAGACAAAAAAAGTAATTAAGAAAGTATCAAAGAAGAAGTAAAAAATAATTCTGATTGCGATGCGATGAAGAGTCTCTAAATCACGAGACTCTTCCCGTCGCTCAGAGTTTAAAAAGAGGAGAATAAATGAAGTTATCAGAGTTCCAATATACTTTACCTAAAACGGCTATCGCAAAAAATCCAGTCTCTCCGCGCGATAAAGCAAAGATGATGGTATTAAACCGTGCAACCGGCGAGATTGAGCAGCACAAATTTTCTGATGTTATTGACTACATGCAAAAAGGTGATGTTGTTGTAGTCAATCAAACAAAAGTAATGCAGGCGCGTTTATTCGGAAAGAAAGAACGGACAAACGCAAAAATTGAGGTTTTCGTTCTTCGTGAATTGAACAAAGAAGAAAATATATGGGACGTTATTGTAGATCCTGCCCGTAAAGTCAGAATCGGCAATAGAATTTATTTTAACGATAAACTCTGGTGCGAAGTAATCGACAACACAACCTCCCGCGGCAGAACAGTTCGTTTCAATGAAGATGCTGGGGATATTTTTAAGGCAATTGAAAAAATCGGTCACACTCCTCTTCCTCCATATATAAAACGCGAGGCCGTTGCCTCAGACAAAGAAGATTATCAAACAATTTTTGCCGAGATAGATGGTTCTGTTGCAGCTCCCACTGCCGGTTTGCACTTTACTCCTTCATTGGTTAAAAAAGCTGAGAAGCTCGGGGTTAAGTTCGTACCAGTTATTCTTCACATAGGTCTTGGAACATTCAGACCGGTTGAAGTAGAAGATTTGACGAAACACAGAATGGATTCGGAATATTTTGAAATTCCCGAAGAGACGGCAAAAGTTATTAACAAGGCGCTCGAAGAAAAGAAGAATATTTTTGTGGTAGGAACAAGTACCTGTCGCGCCCTTGAAAGCAGTGTAACTGCAGATGGATTTGCGAAACCGAATTCCGGCTGGACAGATAAATTCATCTTCCCGGCTTATGATTTCAAAGTAACAAAAAAATTGATCACAAATTTCCATCAGCCGGAATCAACTTTAATGATGCTTGCTGCTGCGTTTGGCGGATTCGATTTTATTATGAAATCATACAAGAAAGCACTGAAGGACGGTTATCGCTTCTTAAGTTACGGTGATGCGATGTTGATTATTTAAGGGCTGAATTACAAATCTATAATTCTGGATTGGTCATTATCGATTCAAAGGAAATGGAAATCGGTTTTTGAAAATATTTACTATAATACCATCAGGGGGAACCGGGAAGCGGGTAAACTCATCTTTGCCGAAACAGTATATTAAATTCAACGGTAAAGAATTGATTGCTTACACTCTGGAGGTTTTTCAGAATTGTGAATTGATCGACGAGATTGTAATCTCTGCTCAAATGGATTATCTGGAATTAGTTAAAGAGATAAGAGAAAAATATTCTTTTACAAAACTTAAAAGTATTGTTGAAGGGGGCGAAGAACGGCAGAATTCTGTCTTCAACGCTCTTCAATCTCTTAATGCTTCTGATGATGATTTGATTGTTGTCCACGATGCGGTACGTCCGCTCCTTCCGCAAGAAGTTCTCCTTAACGCAATCGCTGTTGCAAAACAATCAGGCAGTGCGGTAGTGGCAATTAAGGCAAAGGACACTTTGATTCAGGGGAACGATTCCGTCATCTCCTATGTTAATCGAAAAGAATATTACTACGTTCAAACTCCACAAGTATTTAAGTATAAAATCCTTCTTGAAGCAATGAAAAATGCGGAAAAAGAGAAATTCACCGGTACCGATGAATCGATGCTGGTTCACAGAATGGGAAATGAAATTAAAATTGTCGATGGCTCATCATTAAATTTCAAGATTACAAACACAGACGATATTAAACTTTTTCAGATTATTACCGAACATAATTGAGTTAAAAGAGTAGCTTGTTTATAAAATACTTTTTCTCTAAGTTTCATCAACATTTTGTTGGATAGCACATGTTAAATCTCATTTTTGTAGTTATACTTTCATATTTAGCCGGATCAATTCCGACCAGTATAATTACCAGTAGACTCGTTCGCGGGATAGATATAAGAGAACACGGCAGCGGTAACGCCGGAGGATCAAACGTATTCAGAGTTCTCGGCTGGAAGTATGGAATTCTAGTAATTCTCCTTGATGCTTTAAAGGGTGCCTTGGCAGTTATTGTTGTTGCTCGTTTATATTTAGATAGTTTCCCTTTTTCAAATATTACTCCATTTGATGATTTCACTCTTGTCCAGATTATATGCGGAGTCACGGCCGTGATAGGTCACATATGGACTGTCTTTGCCGGATTTCGTGGCGGTAAGGGAATTGCTACCGGTCTTGGCGTTTTAATTATGATTGTTACTATAGACATGGCTTTGGCACTCGGTATCTTCTTTCTTGTTGTAACTTTCTCGCGTTACATTTCTCTTGGTTCGATCGCGGCAGCAGTTGCCGTTCCACTAATTCTCATCGTTAGAGAAAATATTTTCGGTATAGATATACAGGGATATCATACCGTACTTCCCTTCACAATAGCACTTGCTCTTTTAGTGATATACACTCACCGGAAGAATATCGACCGGATATTCAAAGGCAGTGAAAGCAAAGTATCATTCGTAAAAAGAAATCGGTATAAATGAAAATTTCTGTTCTCGGCGCCGGCGGCTGGGGAACAACCTTAGCCATACTTCTCCATTACAATGGACACGAAGTTACACTCTGGGAATACAAACGAAGTTACGCAAAAACGCTCAGTCGTTCACGCGAGAATAAATATCTTCTCCCAGGAATTAAAATTCCTAAAGAGATAAACATCACTCATTCCCTGTCGGAGAGTTGTGAGAACAAGCATATGATTGTTCTTGCTGTCCCGTCTCAATTTATACGTAGTGTTTTAAAGGAGATGAAGCGTTACGATTTTCACGATACAATCTTTGTAAGTGTTGCTAAAGGAATTGAGAAAGATACACTACTCACGGTTTCACAAATTATCAAAGATGAATTAAAAAATTTGTCCAATACCAATATTGGTGTGCTCTCTGGTCCCAGCCACGCAGAAGAAGTAGCTAAAAAAATTCCAACTGCAGTTGTTGCAGCTTCTCGCGATCCTTTTACAGCAAAACAAATCCAGTCGGCGTTTATCACTTCTTATTTTCGTGTTTATTCAACTACAGACATGCTTGGCGTTGAATATGGCGGTGCGCTCAAAAATGTTATTGCAATTGGTGCCGGTATTATAGACGGTGCAAAGTTTGGCGATAATACAAAAGCGGCCATCATGACACGCGGTATAGCAGAAATCTCTCGTCTCGGAATTGCTCTCGGAGCCAAACCCGAAACTTTCTCCGGTCTTTCGGGCATGGGTGATTTAATTGTAACATGTATGAGTAAACATAGCCGTAATAGATTTGTTGGTGAACAACTTGGCAGAGGAAAAAAACTAAAAGACATTTTGAAAAAAATGCAGATGGTTGCCGAAGGCGTTGAAACTTGCCGGTCGGTACATCAGCTTTCTCTGAAACATAAGATTGAAACACCAATAGCAAAAGCAGTGTACTCAATTTTATTCGAAGAGAAAGATCCTACCAAAGCAACATACGAATTGATGACACGCGATATGAAGGCGGAAAAAGAGTAAATAACTTCTCACCTTCCCTTTTTTTATTTATATTTCTTTCCATACAAAACAAACTCAATTAATTCATGCCCGAAAATCTCTTAATGTCGGTTCAGTACTTAAAATCGGTCGGACCAAAACGGGCTGAGTCATTTTCTAAAATTGGTATTAATACCATTCAGGATCTGCTTTTCTACTTCCCTTCCCGCTATTTAGACCGTTCTACAATATTGAACAGCGTTAAAGTCATGCAGCTTGTTGTGAATGGTTATCAGGGCGAGGTTACGATAATTGGAGAAGTAGTTGAGTCGGAAGTTCATTACTATAATAGAAAGCAAGTCTTCAAAGTTCGTATGAAAGACCGGGCGGGATTCTTCGATTGCGTCTGGTTTCAAGGTGCTAAATTTTTTAAAGATGTTTTCAAAACGGGCGATCATTTTGCAATATCTGCCAAACCCGTATTAACTAAGTACGGTCATCTTCAACTCGTCCATCCCGATTTTGACCGCTTCGCAGAAAATGAATCGAGAGATTTTTTGAATACCGGCAAAATAATTCCGTTCTACCGCGTGCAGAAAGAATTGCGCGAGTCGAACCTTGGTGATCTAAGTTTACGAAGAATCATCCATCAAGCTGTGGAAACATATTCATCCAAACTCGCTGAGTCACTTCCGGAATTCATCTTGAAGGAAAATAAGCTGCTTGGAATAATAGATACGGTAAGGAACATGCACTCTCCGGCAGAATACTCATCGCTCGGTTCCGCAAAACATCGGCTTAAGTTCGAGGAGTTGTTCTACTTTGAAAGTTTGGTAGCAATACGCAAGCAGTTGATCAAAAAGAAGAAGAAAAATTTTTCGTTTAAAGCAAAACCGGAACCTCTGAAGAAATTTTTGAAATCACTTCCGTTTGAATTAACCGGAGCTCAACTGAAGGTATTGAGCGAAATCAGAAAAGATTTGGAGAGCGATCACCCGATGAACCGTTTGCTTCAAGGCGATGTTGGAAGCGGTAAGACTATTGTTGCTCTGATAAGCATGCTGATCGTTGTCGAAAATAATTTTCAGGCTGTTCTGATGGCACCTACAGAAATTTTAGCAGACCAACATTACAAAAGAATTTCTGAATTGGTTGAACCTTTCGATTGGAAAGTTGACGAATTGATCGGCGGACAAAAAAAATCCGAGCGCAATAAAGTTTTAATGAACATCAAAGAGGGAAAAACAAATATCATCATCGGCACCCATGCATTGATCGAAGAAACAGTTGAGTTCCATAAACTAGGATTAGTTGTAATTGACGAGCAGCATCGCTTCGGAGTTTTGCAGCGTTCAACTCTTGTTCAGAAAGGATTACAAGCTGATGTTCTTATAATGACGGCTACACCAATTCCTCGGACCTTGACAATGACAATTTACGGTGATCTTGATGTATCAGTCATCGATCAGATGCCGAAGGATAGAAAACCAATCAAAACTATATTGCGCGGCGAGAAGAAACTTCCCGCGATTTATGAATTCATCCGTACAAAAGCTCAGGATGGTTATCAGACATTTTTAGTTTACCCTCTCGTGGAGGAATCAGAGAAAGTTGAATTGAAAGCGGCTCAATCTTACTTCGAGGAATTGAGTATCAATCAATTGAAAGATTTACGTCTTTGCTTGATTCACGGTAGAATGAACTGGCGTGAGAAAGAAAAAATAATGTTTGATTTCGCCGCCAAAGAATATGACGTACTCGTTTCGACCACGGTAATTGAGGTTGGAATCGATATCCCAGACGCGAACATCATAGTAATCAACGATGCCTTCCGGTTTGGTCTCTCACAGCTGCATCAGCTGCGGGGCAGAGTTGGAAGAAGCGAGAAGCAAGCATACTGCATTCTTGTAGCTAAAGATGAATTTGCAGTTAGATCCTCACAGTTCAACTTTAATTTCGATTATCTCTCTCCCGAACAGATAGAAAAGAATAAGTCACTTATTCGTCTCAACTCGATGGTAAAATACACAAGCGGATTTGATCTTTCCGAAATTGATATGAAACTGCGCGGTCCGGGAAATATTTTTGGAATTCAGCAGAGCGGATTGCCGGAATTAAAATATGCGGACATCATAGAGGATACAGACATCTTGCTGGCTGCAAGAGAGACCGCTTTTAAAATAATTGAAAGTGATCCACAGCTTACTAATCCGCTCAACTCGTTAGTTAAGAGTACGCTTCACAAAAATTATTATCAGCACATTCATCTCGCGCAGATAGCTTAGATACCCGGAAATATTTTTTCTGATCGACTGTATCAGCACCACACCAAAATTTTCTTCATCACTACTCATGCCAAAAAAAATTTTGGAGAAAAATATTTTTAACAATTTGTTGCAAAAAAAAATTAATTCGTTATATTTCTGTTAGAAATTTTGGAAGGAAGCCATATTAGTTCTTATCTACCAAATAAAAAATTAAAAGTTGCTCTCACATATAATGTAAAACCGGAAGAAAATAATTCTTCCGACACAATACCTCTCTCTCTTCCCGAAAAATCAAAAGAAACTTTTCCCGAAGGGATGGATTTCCACAATGATACTTATGCTGAGTGGGATACATTTGAGACAATCAATGCTTTGAAAGATGCTTTAGAACTTTTTCATGATGTTACGATGATCGAAGCAAACGAAAATGCATTTGAAAATTTTAAAAACACCCGGCCAGACATTGTTTTTAACGTAGCTGAATGTGCAAACGGAATGAGCAGAGAAGCGCAGATACCTGCAATGCTTGACATGCTTCAGATTCCTTACACAGGTTCCGATCCTCTGACACTCACAACATGTCTTGATAAAGCTCGCACAAAGGAAATTTTATCTTACCATAAAATTCCTACGGCAAAATTTTTATTGGTTGAGTCTATCGGTGATCTTGTACTTTTCAATTTAGATTTCCCTGTGATGATTAAACCGGTGGCTGAAGGATCTAGCAAAGGAATTTTCAACTCATCACTCGTGAACAATTTTACAGAATTAACTGAACGATTAGCGGCAAATCTTGAGACTTATCAGCAACCGTTTTTAATTGAAGAGTTTTTACCCGGAAGGGAATTCACGGTTGCGATACTTGGCAACAACTCCGACACGGAGGTTTTGCCGATCGTTGAAATAAATCTGCATGAGCTTCCCAAGGAATTAGCTAAGATATACTCTTACGAAGCCAAATGGATAGCAGATACACGCGAGAATCCGCTGAATATTTTCAGCTGTCCCGCGAATGTGGACAAAACACTTTATAAGAAGATCGAAGATCTTGCTCTTCAGACTTATAAAGTTCTGCGGTGCAGAGACTGGAGCCGTATTGATGTTAGACTTGATTCTGGCGGTGAACCGAATATTATTGAAGTGAATCCATTACCGGGAATACTGCCCGACCCGAAAGACAATTCATGTTTTCCGAAAGCAGCCCGGGTGCATGGTCTATCGTATCAGGAAATGATTAACAAAGTTTTATTAACAGCAGCTAAAAGACACAATTTATTATGAACCTTGAACACAAAGTATTGATTTGCTATAACGAGCCTACCCGATATTACGATAATTATCTTGGGAAAGAATCATCGAATTCCAACGATAACAATGACCTTTCCGAAAGAGAATTTTTGAAACAAATCGCTTCCATAAAAAAAGTTCTTTCGAAAAAATATATGAGTGTTGAAACGCTGGCTATAAATAGCGATATAAAAAACGCAATGAAAAAAATTCTCCATTATTCCCCTGATCTGATTTTTAATTTTGTGGAGTCTGTGGAAGGCAATTCCAATTTCGAGAGTTACGTTGCCGGACTTTTTGATCTTTTAGAAATCTCTTACACCGGAAACGGTGCTATTAGTCTTGGAAACTGTTTGAGTAAATCAAGGACGAAACAGATTCTTCAATCGCATGGTGTGAGAACTCCAAAACATTTAATTGCACACGTGAACGAATTTCCTTCAAAGGATAATTTCTTATTGAAATTTCCTGTTATTCTGAAACTTGCTCGCGAAGACGCGAGCATAGGCATATCAGAATTTTCCGTTGTCCATAATTTTGATTCTTTAAAAGAAAGACTGGGATATCTATTCACATCTTTCAAACAGGAAGTTATAATAGAAGAATACATTGACGGTCGTGAACTGAACGTTGCCATACTCGGTGATCAGATACTTCCGATTTCCGAAATCCGTTTTGACGGACTTCCTGAAGAATTTCCGAAAATTGTTACTTACGAAGCTAAATGGTCGCCGGAAAGTGTCTATTATAAGAACACTGTTCCAAGATGTCCTGCGCCTCTTGATGATCAGTTAAAACAAAAAATTGAAAAGATGGCTCTCGAAGCGTACGAAGCTCTGGAATGCAGGGACTACGTTCGCGTAGACATCCGATTGAATCAGAAAAATATTCCATACGTTATTGAAGTTAATCCCAATCCGGATATCTCTCCCGATACAGGTTTTGTCCGTT
>CAYTUV010000012.1:0-96643 GCA_964441505.1 uncultured Melioribacter sp.
TTGAATGAATTCTTTATGCGGGATGAAAACTAAAACCGAATCACTAATTAGCTGTGCATTTACGGGATAGTTACCGCCTTCAAAAAGCGGGACATCGCCGAATGATTCAAATGGTTTAATCAGATGAAGGATTGATTCCTTTCCTTTGAAAGATATTTTATAAATTTTAACCGAACCATTTAGAAGTATGTAAAATCCTTTGTAGGCATCGCCTTCCATGAATATGATTTCGTTTTTTTTATAATTAACTATCTTGCTAATAGAAATTATCCGTTTTGATTGTTGGGCAGTCAGCTCCGAAAATAGAGGGAGGTTGCGGAAAGTTTCAGCAGATATGTTTTGTTCATTTCTCACGATAACTGTCGAATCATATGAGCAAATATTTGCCTGATTATAATTTAAGGATTATAATATTATTTGCCATTATCTATTTCTCAACAAGGGAGCCCCTGATTTTCTTTCTGTAACTCTAATCCCTTATTATCTTGGCGGCATCTTTCAGTCATTTAAATTTACCTAACTGTATCTCGAAATATTTTTCATAATCCTTTTTGAAATTCTCAAAAAGTTCCTTCTTAAGAAATTCTTTGCCGGCATCAAGTTATAATTTAGCATGTCAAGTTGATGATGGCGGAGTTTATTTTTTCTGCATGTGTCCCGGTGAAATAATTATTCCAGCTCATGTATTACGGATTTTGTGAATGGAAAAGTTTTGCCATCGTTTTCCAACTCATCTTACATTACCGGAATAATACCGATATATAATTTTGTTTCGGGGTTCCATTCAACATATGCTGTAAGCAACCTTTTAGGTTATAATACCACCGGCAATGTGTCAACCTCGAAGGTTGTGTTTTACAGAATTTGCGTTGTACAGCGCTCCTTTGGGATGGGTTGTCCGAAGGACTCCTTCAGAGGGATGGGCAATTATCAAACCTTTGTTGAAAACCCAATTTGTTCGATAACTGATTTAGCTTTGTCAGCATCACTCTCACTTTCAAAGGCCAAACGGAATGTGCCGCCGGAACCTTCGCGGATTTTCAGAAGCTCGATGTCTTTTATGTTAATGTTGCTCTCAAAAAGCGCCGTCGAAATTTTGCTAATCACTCCAGGCTCATCCTTTACAAATACAAAAACATCATAGATCTGGTTTATAAATCCCTTGTTGGATTTTGGAATTTCATCGCGTTTGACTCTTGCACTTTCAAATTTCTGGGAGAGAGTTTCATAATCTTCTTTGGCAATAGATTTTTTTATCTGTTCCAGATCAATTATAAAATTTTCTATCGCATGAATGATGTTCTTTCCATTCTTCCGGATTATCGTTTCCCAAATATTGAATTCGCTAGAAGCGATACGTGTCATATCTCTGAATCCGCCCGCGGCATAATCAAAAAAGTTTAGCGCGCTCTCTTTGAAATTTGCTGAATTAATCAATGACACGGAAACAAGCTGTGGTAGATGACTTACAGATGCGACGATTATATCATGCACTTTCGGATTAAGAAAAGTTATCCTCGCACCAAGCTGATGAATTATTTCCGTAAAAGAATCGATGGATCCAAAATCTTTGGCTGAATCGTTAAGTATATAGACGCAGTTTTCAAAAAGGAGTGGATCGGAATTATCGAAGCCGCCTTTCTCCTTGCCGGTCATCGGATGTCCGCCGATATAAAATCCATTCTGCTTTTTCTTATCCCAGATTTCCTGGAACACTGATTTAACACTGCAGACGTCGGTAATAATTTGATTTGGTCTGATGTGAGGTGATAATTCTTCAAATGCCGTTATTGATGCATCAACAGGTAAGCAAATAAAAATGAGATCGGAATTGAGAGCCTCATTGACCGATCCTAATTTATTATCGATCACATTTAACCGGATTGCCTTTTCAAGAATCTCCGTATTATCGAAAGCATTTATCCGGTACTGTGTGGAGAAATTTTTAATAGCCTTCGCGATCGACCCGCCGATTAAACCCAGACCTATTATTGAAATATTCTCAATCTTCAATTATAAAGTCCTGCCGATTGCAATTGCAATAAGACGAAGTTCGTCCATTAATTTGAGAAATATATCAGGCAATAACGCTTGAGGGCCGTCAGATAATGCATGTTCAGGGTCGTCATGTATCTCAATCATAATCCCATCAGCGCCGGCCGCAACAGCGGCACGCGCCATTGGCGGAACCTGATCTCTTAATCCTGTAGCATGTGACGGATCTGCAATGATCGGCAGGTGACTCTTTTTATGAACCACCGGAATCGCCGATAGATCAAATGTATTTCGAGTGTAATTCTCAAATGTTCTGATACCGCGTTCGCAGAAAAATACATTTTTATTTCCGCCACTTAAAATGTATTCGGCGGACATCAGCCATTCTTCAATTGTAGCAGCAATACCGCGCTTAACCATAACCGGTTTTGAGGTCTTGCCTAATTCCTTAAGAAGAGAAAAATTCTGCATGTTGCGCGCACCCAGTTGAAAGATATCTGTATACTGATCAATAAGATCTATCTGATCCATCTGCATAACTTCAGTCACCATCAATAAATTATTTTCATCGGCTGCCGCACGCATCAATTTTAATCCTTCTTCTCCCAACCCCTGGAATGAGTAGGGTGAGGTTCGCGGTTTAAAAGCGCCGCCTCTTAAAATCTTCGCGCCTGATTTTGCAACTACTTTTGCCAGCCGGAAAATCTGATCTTCGCTTTCAACTGAGCATGGTCCTGCTATCATTACAATCTTATTCCCGCCAAGCTCAACATCTTTGATCTTGATTATTGTATTTTCTTCATTAAAACTTCTGCTTGCAAGTTTATATGGAGTGGTAACACGGTAAACTTCATCAACACCATCAAGAATGCTGATATTGCGTGTATCGAAATTTGGTTTTACACCAATTGCTCCAATTATTGTTCTCTCTGCACCTGTGGATTTATGAATCTGAAATCCGAATTCTTCAAGATGCTTAACAACGTTTTCTATTTGAGCTTCGGTAGCATTTTTCTGTAATATAACAACCAAGTTATTCTCCGTTTTTAATCGTGATATTTTTTCTCGCCAGCCCGAATTGCTATCGGGATGTAATCTTCTTTGAGCGGAATCGAACATGAATAATCCGGACTATAAGCGCAGTAAGGACTGAAAGCTAAATTAAAATCTATATCATATAAATGATCGGGATCTGAATTTAGTTCCATCTCAATATATCTTCCTACGCCGTAAGTCTCATCATTTGTAGTCTGATCCGTAAATGAAATTGTATAGTACTTGTCACCGCCTCTGGTTGTGCCTTCGTAAAAATTTACCTTATAATCTTTCTTATCATAGTTGATCATGAAATAACCGTAACGTACCATCTTTCTTTCATCACCCTTGGTACCAAAAACTGTTACTGTGCCTTTCGGTGAATACTGAAACAGTTTGCTCTTAAAAACAAAATCTGGGTCAACATCAAAGTAATTTAGATTATGGAATTCGATTTTCCCTTTTTTGTTGAATGGGGAAGAGTCATCGTTTTTCATCCATTCATTTTTTGCTTCTCTTTCTTTTCCGATCCTGGCGATATATGCTTTTTGTTCAGGTGTATAATTCTTTCCGCATCCAACTAAAAATAAAATAATGAATAGCACGCAGATGATGCGGATTGGACGGATTTTCGCTGATAAATCTGTGTTTATCAGTTCGATCTGTTTCATCTGTGTGCTATTAGAGTTTATCTTATTTCTCATCGTCAATCTTCTTTTTCAGTTCACTCAATTTATTCAACGCCTCAAGAGGTGTTAAACTGTTTATGGAAATATCGGAAATATGTTTACGTAATTCTTCATCTTTCATCTCGAAGAGGTTGATCTGAAAATCATCTCCGCCTTTGAGTTTTGCGAGTTTTGCTTTCTTCATTTCATAAGGAGTTAATTCCTTACTCTCCAAGTTAGCAAGAATTTCTTTAGCACGGTTGGTAACAAAAATGGGCAAGCCCGCCATCTGGCCAACTTGAATTCCGTAGCTATGATCAGCGCCTCCTGAAGTTACTTTGTGCAGGAAGATTACTTTGTCCCCGTATTCGCGAACTTCAACTTTGTAATTTTTTATGCGCGGAAACAATGTTGCCATCTCGTTCAACTCATGATAGTGCGTAGCGAATAAAGTTTTTGCCGCAAGGTTCGGATTCTCATGCAAGTATTCGGTAATTGCCCAGGCGATTGAGATACCGTCAAATGTACTTGTGCCGCGACCAATTTCATCCAGCAGAATCAAACTTTTGCTTGTTGCATTATTCAAGATATTAGCTGCTTCCTGCATTTCAACCAGAAAAGTGGATTCACCTGCAGAGATATTATCACTTGCACCAACGCGTGTAAAAATGCGGTCAACTAAACCAATATGTGCCTCTTTTGCCGGTACAAAAGAACCAATCTGCGCCATCAATACAATCAATCCTACCTGGCGAAGATAAACAGATTTACCTGCCATGTTAGGGCCGGTCAGGATAATTATTTGTTCTTCCGCAGATGAAAGTTTGTAACCGTTAGGTGTAAACTTTTCTCCTGGGGGAAGAATTCTTTCAACAACGGGATGCCGTCCTTCAGTAATGTCAATTCTGTCGGATTCATCAAGTTGGGGACGGACATACTTATATTCATCGGCGCACTCTGCAAACGATTGATAACAATCAAGCATTGCAATTAAACGAGCGTTCTCCTGTATGGCTTCAGTCTCAACTGCTGCGGAAATTCTCACCTGGTCAAAAAGCTGATACTCAAGATTTCCAATATTCTCCTGGGCATTTAGAATTTTGTCCTCGTATTCTTTCAATTCCGGAGTGATAAAGCGTTCGCTGTTAACAAGAGTTTGTTTGCGAATATAATTGTCCGGCACCTTATCTTTATTCGCGTGACTTATATCGATGTAATAACCAAAAACTTTATTGTAGCTCACTTTGAGAGAAGAAATTTTTGTCCTTTCACGTTCCGTCTTCTGTAAATTCGCAATCCAGTCTTTCGCGTTTGTCGAGAGTCCGCGCATTTCATCAAGTTCAGGGCTGAATCCATCTCTTATAACTCCTCCATCAGAAATTGAAAGTGGTGGATCATCTGAAATAGATCTTTCAATTTTCTCAACTAACTGTTCAAGTGAATTTAGTTTCTGGTTGATGGTAACAAGTGTCTCAATTGAAGTCTGATCTAAAAGCTGTTTGATGAGCGGAATTTTTTTCAGAGAAGTTTTTAAGTGAAGCAGTTCGCGGGGATTAACTCTTCCAGTGCAAATTTTTGAGATAAGTCGTTCAAGATCGCCGATTTCTTTCAATTCATTTTGCAGATTTTTCCTGAGTGTTCTATTCTGAAGAAGAGTTTCGATACACTCCTGCCGTTTTAATATAGGTTCCAATTTTCTCAGTGGGGCAGCTATCCACTTTTTCATCATTCGTCCGCCCATTGATGTAGCCGTCTTATCCAAAATGGAAATCAGTGAACCTTCGCGCTCACCCTCCTGCATTGTGAACATGATCTCAAGATTTCTCTTAGTCGAGTAATCTAGGATCATATAGTCGGAAGGATTATGCCGCGAAATCTTATTAATGTGTGTGAGATTGGCTTTTTGTGTTTCGCGTAAGTAGTTTAACGCCGCACCGGCTGCGCAAATTCCGGTAAGCATCGTTTCAATTCCGAATCCCTTCAATGTTTTTGTGTTGAAGTGATTCATCAGTAATTCTGAAGCATATTCGAAATTGAAAATCCAGTCATCAATTTTTGTAATTCTGGCTGATGGAACTGCTTTGTGAATCAGCGGCTCAAGTTCATGTTTCAGTCTTTTTGGAATTAATATTTCTGCGGGATTAATCGAACCAAGTTGCTGGGCAACTTCAGAGCTTTTCACCTCGAAAGTAGAAAACTCGCCGGTAGATATATCACAGAAAGATATTCCGGCAATTTCATCTTCGATATAAACCGAGAGCAGATAATTATTTTTTTTGTGATCAAGAAGCTTATCGGAAATTGTAACACCTGGGGTGACAACTTCAATTACATCCCGCTTAACAATACCTTTGGCAAACTTCGGATTTTCCATCTGTTCGCAGACGGCAACCCTGTATCCGGCACGGACCAGTTTTGGCAGATAATTATCAATTGCATGATGAGGAAAACCTGCAAGGGGGACTTCACCTGCGGCTCCGTTTGCCCGTTTAGTAAGTGTAATTCCGAGTACTTTTGAAGCAATCTTGGCATCCTCTTCAAATGTTTCAAAGAAATCGCCCATTCTGAATAACAAAATTGTATCCGGGTAATTTTCTTTGATCTTTCCGTACTGCGCCATTAAGGGAGTGATTGGCATAGTTAGCTTATAATTTTGCGCTAAAAATAGCTTAATGAGGGGTTAGAATCAAAGATACAAAGATGCATTTTGTAGTTATCCATCATATCTCATATGATTCTAATGGTTTCCAATTCGGGCTTACAGAATGATTTATAAATTTCAGGATCTTCATCCGAGAATTGTAAACGGCTCAGAGTCAGATATTTTAGGAATTATCAAAATTGTTTCTGTGACCGATCAAGAAATTGGCATTCCCAAAATATTGTAATATTGGCTGTTTCGGAGGAGCCAAAATATTCTTACTTTTAACTTAGAAATACAGGAGAAAAAAATGCTGCTCTTAAATCTGGATCGGAAAAGTGAAATTCCGCTTTTTAGGCAGGTCATTTCACAATTAAAAGAAAAGATTGATAATGAAACCCTCAAGCCGGGTGACGTTCTACCTCCGACCCGAACATTTTCCAATCAGCTTGGTGTAAACAGAACAACTATATACAAGGCGTATCAGGAACTTTGGGCTCTCGGTTATATCGAAAGCCGGTCGGGTTCTTATTCATTTGTAAGACAAAGAAGAGAGTTAAAATCCCCCGATTTAGAATTACCGGTGAATTCAATTAAATGGGCGCAGCGTGTAAATCCAAATGCTGAAAAAGTTTTTAAGATGTTCGGCAGTATTAATTATCCGTTCAGCGAATCGATTGAAAAATTTAACGGAATCGATTTTGGAAGGCTTCATCCAGACACACGAATTTTTCCAGTAAAAGAATTCAGAAAATCTTTGAGTAAGGTGATAGCTGAGAAAGGGGAGACGGTATTGGATTACGGCGAGTGCAATGGTTTTGCAGACTTGAGAGAATATATCGCTAACAGGTTAAGATCACACGGAATTTCCGTGGGTTCCGGCGAAATATTAATTACCAACGGGGCTCAAAATGCAATTGACCTGCTCATGAAATTGTTAGCAAAACCGGGTTCACGCGTTTTTGTTGAATCACCAACGTACGGAATGATTATTCCAACTCTAACTTATTATGATTGCGAAATCATCGGGATTCCGATGAAAGAAGATGGAGTTGATCTGAATGCGATTGAGAAAGAATTCAAAAACGGATTGCCAATTTTCTTTTATACGATGCCTAATTTTCATAATCCAACCGGAGTGACAACAACTCAGGAACATCGAGAAAAACTGATCGCACTTTTTGAGAAGTACGGCATACCGATTATTGAAGATGCATTTGAGGAGGAGATGAAATATTTCGGAAAAGTATCTCTGCCGATAAAATCGATGGATATCAATCAGATTGTAATCTATGTCGGAAGTTTTTCCAAGATCCTTTTCCCCGGAATCAGACTTGGATGGATTGCTGCTGACAAAGAGTGTATCAAAAGGTTATCTACTCTAAAGCGTTTCAGCGATTTGAGCTCGTCGCTGCCTGTGCAAGCTGCGCTTGCTAATTTTTGTCAGCAGGGTCATTATGAACTGCATGTTAAAAAAATTCATAAGATCTACCGGAAACGAATGATACTTGCGTCTCAGACGTTGAAAAATAAAATCAGGAATCAAAATGTAACATGGATTGAACCAAACGGCGGATTTACAATCTGGTTATCAATGCAAAATACAAAGCAGGGATATGATGAACTTAATAAAATATTTCTTTCGAACAAGATAAGATTAGCAATCGGCAAAGATTTCTTCCCACGTCCTGAAAAGAAAAAGTATTTCAGATTATCTATTGCCAGTTTAGATGAGAAAGAGATAGTAGAAGGCATTGAGAGATTAGCAAAAGCAATCAAACAAATTTACAACAACTGATTAGTTGAAAATTGTAGGAGGTGTTATGAATTACGAGAAGATACTAGCAACAAGGACATCGAATATCAAAGCGAGTGCGATAAGGGAGTTATTAAAATTAGCTGCAAATCCGGGACTGATATCGCTGGGAGGAGGACTTCCATCACCCAACAGCTTCCCGCTCGACCTTGTAATGGAATTGACTGACAAAGTAATTAAAAAATACGGATCGGTTGCACTTCAATACGATATGACGGAAGGTTTTACCCCGCTGCGTAAAGCTTTGATAGATTATCTTAAAGAAAAAGGAATCGAGGCCAAATTAGAAAATGTTTACATCACCAGTGGTTCACAAGGTTTTCTAGATGCTATTGGCAAACTGTTAATCTCTCCCGGTGATTATGTAGCGGTTGAAGGTCCAACTTATCTTGCAGCGCTTCAGGCATTCAATGCCTACGAAGCAAAATACTTGCAGATGCAAACTGATGATGAAGGATTAATTCCTGAATCAATGGAAGATATTATCAATACTTACCCTGTGAAATTTGTCTATGTCGTACCGACGTTTCAAAATCCTTCGGGTAAAACAATCAAAATTAAAAGGCGTGAACAGATTGCAGAAATAATTAAAAAGTATGATGTGCTTTTGGTTGAAGATGATCCTTACAGTGCTCTAAGGTATAGAGGAGAAGCTCTGCCTACAATTAAATCAATGGCACCGGATAATGTTATTTATGCGAGCACGTTCTCTAAAATCTTCGCGCCGGGATTGAGAGTGGGGTTTTTTGTAGCACCTGAAGCATTCGGAAGATGGATGGTTATAGTTAAACAGGGAGTCGATCTCAATACATGTACATTCACGCAGGCACTAGCAACGGAATATTTATTGGGCGGATATGTTCCGCGGCAGGTTGAAAAAATTATTAATCTATACCGGCCGAAACTTGAGACGATGTTATATGCTATGGGAAAATTTTTTCCAGAAGATTATACCTGGTCTAAGCCGGATGGTGGAATGTTCCTGTGGGTCGTAGGGCCAAAAGGTATGGACATGGAAGCAGTTTCAATACGTTCGATTGAGAGGGGTGTTGGCTTTGTACCAGGCAAGTTTTTCTTCCCGAATCCAAATGATGGAATTGAAACTATGAGATTGAATTTCACAGGCGTCAGTGAAGAGCAGATACGAGAATCAATCAAAACATTATCGGAGGTTTTGAAAGAGGAGCCTGAACTCACGGTTATAAAATAATGGGAATAATATGACAGAAGAAAAAAATATCCGTAATTATAATGATAGCGATCTCGCGGAAATGCTCACTATTTTCAATCACTTTGCCAGAGAGAGCTTTGCCGTTTACTCCGATTCAGAATTAAATATAAGTCAGTTCAAAAAAATGATTGAGCAGGCAAGGATTATTCTGGTTCTACTTCGGAATGAAAAGTTGATCGGATTTGGTTATATAAGCAGTTATAAACCGTATTCAAATTTCGAACGCACGGGAGTGCTCACATATTTCATTCGTGCTGATTACACAGGAAAAGGTTATGGTACGAAATTATTCGATGAGCTGATTTTGAGAGGAAAGAGAGTTGGTATAACAAATTATCTGGCACATGTTTCATCAAAGAACGAGCAGAGTTTGAGATTTCATGAGAAGCATGGTTTTGAAGAGGTTGGAAGATTTAAAAATGTTGCTGTGAAGTTTGGAGAGCTGATAGATGTCGTGTGGGTACAAAAACAATATGGTGGCTTGTGAATCGTGGTATCCTGTTAGCATTTAGCGCATATATATTCTGGGGATTACACCCGATCTACTGGAAACTTCTACACAGTGTTCCTTCTATTGAGATAGTGTCTCATCGAATTTTTTGGTCTTTACTATTTTTCATAATAATAATTTCGTTTCGCCATGAATGGGGAGGACTCTTTAGGAAGATAAGGCAGAGTAGTAATAAACTTAGTTTGTTTTTGCCAGCACTTCTTATTGGCTCCAATTGGATTGCATATGTTTGGGCAGTGAACGCGGGTTTTATAATCGAAACCAGCTTAGGGTATTTCATCAGTCCGTTGTTTAGTGTTTTTCTAGGAGTATTTTTTTTAGGAGAGAGTTTAAGAAGAATCCAATGGTTTGCAGTTTTTATAGCCTGCACCGGAGTATTAACCATGACATTCATTTACGGGCAATTCCCTTGGATTGCACTTTTCTTAGCAATTACTTGGGGGACATACGGGTTACTTAGAAAAAAATCCCCTCTTAGTTCTATCGAAGGATTGACATTAGAAACTGCACTTCTCTCTCTTCCGGTGATAGTTTACTTCATTTATCTAACTGCAGATGGTAGCGGTTCGTTTTTAACTAACACACCGACAAGTTTGCTTTTGATCGGTTGTGGTGTGATGAGCGGATTGCCGCTTATTATTTTTATTTCCGGGGCAAGAATGATAACTCTCTCATTAATAGGAATATTACAATATATATACCCAACACTTTTATTATTTGTCGGTGCCTACGTTTACAATGAACCATTAAGTGAAGCCAAAATAACCGGATTTATTTTTATCTGGATTGCGTTAATTATCTACTCAGTTGATGGAACCTTCTCTCTAAGAAGAAAAAGAGCGATTGTTACAACCGACTGAGACTAATAATGAATATTAAATAATTCTACTGTCAGTTCTTAATAAGATCAAGAATAATCGTTTAACTCGAAAATTCATCTCTCCCTATAGATCATTATTGTATTAACCGTAGAGGTTTAATGATACCTGCCAATTGTTTATATTAAGAATGTAAACAAACCAGTTCAGAGAACAAATGGCACGAACAAGATTATTATCCGGTAATGAAATACAACCTATAATTCTATCATTACCAACCTTCGAATTCCACATCTCAACGGATGTCCGCAAGAAATACGATTTTGATGATGAACTGTTTTCTCTTAACGGAAATATTGTTTTCGCGGATTTCCACGCTGTGCGTGTCTTTGTCCAGAAATTGAATTCAAAGAGAGATGTGAAGGATCATGTCCCGACTGGTAAAGTAAACGCTGCCGGCTTGATGGATGAGATTTACCATTTCATTTTTCGGCTTTATGAATTGCAGGTTAATCCGGGTGTATTTCAAAAAGCGTTAAACCATCTCAACGAAAATATCGGAGAGGATGAAACACGTAAACTGTTGTTCGATTTTATCCAGCACTTTTCGCCGAGGGATATATACAAAGGTAAGATCAGTTCGTTTGATTATCTGAATTCATTCAGTGGCGACCGGTCAAATGCAGAGGTTACTCTTGAAGAATTAATTCTTCTTTTCTTCGCGAACTTCAATCCCGCAAACAAACAATTGATTGAACTCTTCGATGAAAAATATTTATCGGAAAAGGTTCTTTACAATAAAATTATTACTGAGCTGGATCTCTTCTTCCGGAAGGAAGAAAAATTTGGTCCAGAGAAGCAGGATATATTCACACTTTTTAAAACCCCGATTCTAAAAAATCCCGATGATATAGAGGCACAACTCGATTTCATTCTTGAGAAGTTTGCGATAATTCTCGATGAAAAATTCATGCGCAGAATTCTAAGCAGTAAGGACTTGATGAAAGAGGATTATATAATAGAACAGGGCGGACCCGGCGGCGGTGCGCCGACTGTAGTACCGCAATACAAAAGTGGGACTGGCGATTCGGATTTTTTAATGCTAGGCAGATCTGGTTATAAATATGCAGTCGATAGCTCCAAAGATTATGATGAACCGGAGAATTTCACTCCCGATACGAATTGGATGCCGCGGGTTGTAGTCATAGCAAAAAACAGTTATGTGTGGTTAGACCAATTATCAAAAAAATATGAACGCAATATCAGAACTCTGGACCAGATTCCAGATGAAGAACTTGATCAGCTTGCGAAATGGAATTTCAACGGATTGTGGCTGATAGGAATATGGGAACGAAGCAGCGCATCAAAGAAAATAAAACATATCATGGGAAATATTGACGCCGTTTCATCGGCTTATTCTCTTTATGATTATCAGATCGCTCACGATCTTGGCGGTGAGTATGCTTACAACAATTTGAATGAACGCGCTCGTACACGCGGTATCCGTCTTGCAAGCGACATGGTACCAAATCATTCGGGAATTTTTTCGAAGTGGGTAATCGAGCATCCGGAATATTTTATACAGTCAAGTCATCCGCCATTTCCAAATTATAGTTTTAACGGACCGGATCTTTCAGAGGATGGCTCAGTTCAATTACGGATTGAAGATGGATATTGGCAGAAGAGAGATGCGGCAGTTGTATTTCAGCGTATTGATAATCGAAGCGGAGAAGTTAGATATATTTATCACGGTAACGACGGTACGAATATGCCGTGGAACGATACGGCTCAACTCAACTTGATCCGCAAAGATGTTCGTGAGGCTGTAATACAAAAAATATTCGAAGTTGCCCGCAAGTTCTCTATCATCCGTTTCGATGCTGCGATGACGTTGGCAAAAAAACATTTTGCAAGATTGTGGTATCCGGAACCCGGGCGGGGAGGCGACATTCCCTCGCGTTCGGATTACGCAATGACAAGAGATGAATTTGATAAAACTTTCCCTGAAGAATTTTGGCGTGAGGTTGTTGATAGAATTAATATTGAATTGCCCGAGACACTTCTTTTAGCTGAAGCATTCTGGTTGATGGAGGGATATTTCGTTCGTACTCTTGGAATGCACCGTGTTTACAACAGCGCTTTTATGCATATGATGATGAAGGAAGAAAATTCGAAATACAGGGATCTCATTTCAAACACTCTTGAATTCGAACCTGAAATCTTGAAACGATATGTCAATTTTATGAGCAATCCGGATGAAGAAACCGCAATCAAACAGTTTGGAACAGATGATAAATATTTTGGTGTCTGTGCTTTAATGGTTACTCTTCCCGGCCTGCCAATGTTTGCTCACGGACAGATAGAAGGTTATACTGAAAAGTATGGGATGGAATATCAGCGCGCATATTACCATGAAGTTCCGAACCAATGGCTGGTTGATCGGCATCAGCGCGAAATTTTTCCGTTGATGAAGAAAAGATACTTGTTCAGCCAAGTTACAAATTTCTGGTTGTTCGATTTTATAGATGGTTATGGCTCAATTAACGAAAATGTTTTTGCTTATACAAATAGTGATCACGGTGAACGTGCGCTTGTCTTATACAATAACAAATATGAATACGCTTCCGGGAAAATTCACTACTCATCTCCGAAGTTAATGACAAACTATGGCGGATCGAAAGGAATTGAAACCCGGACGATCGCCGAAGTTTTAGGAATCAATCCTTCACCGAAACATTTTTATATTTATCGAGAGCATACTTCGGATCTGGAATTCATAAAAAGGGGGATTGATGTTGCACAGAATGGATTTGATATTGAACTCGGCGCGTTCAAACTTCAGGTTTATCTTGACTGGCGGGAGGTTTACGATGAATCGGGTGAATGGGAGAAATTAGCATGGAAACTTCAAAACACGGGCGTTAAGAATATGTGGCGCGCTTTCAAAGAGATGGAAATTGAATCCATCCACTATGCATTTGAAATAATGTTCAATGAGGATTCAATTGATGGATTTATCAAAACTTGTGTTCTGGAAGATGCAAAGGCAAGGGAGGAGGATCGCATAAGCTTTATTGATGAGAAATATTTTACTCTGCTCGATACGGTGAAAAATCATTTTGATATTGATATTGATCTGATGCCGGTCATTGCTAAATTCGAGGAGGAAATAGTTGCCGTACGTAAACTGAATCGTATGCTTGATGATGAGTTTGATTACAAGAAAAACTCCGTCTATAAAGAAATACATCGTGCAGTTCAAGTTTCCAGAGACACAAATTATCATGATAATTCAATCATATTCATGTTGTGGCTGATATTGTCGAATATGAGAGAACTATTTCCACCTGAAGGGAAAGTCAACAAACAAAATTATTTTGACATTATGCTTCTCGATTCGCCCGTGAAAAGAATTTTACAAAAATTAGGGCGCGGTGAACTGGAGATCTATGGCGGGATAAACCTACTTGATATTTTCCACCATAACTCCGATAAAATGCTTGAAGTGTTTAATCTGCGAGAAGAGGATTCCATGATTGAGAATCAAGTTGATGATTTTGGCGAAGTGAAGGATAATGTTTTGTTGGGGCTGATTGCAAAGGAATCTACCAAGATATTTCTCGGTCTGAACCAACATGAAGGGATCTTGTATTACAGCAAGGAAAAATTTGAAGAATTAATTGAATGGATGTTTACTCTTGCCAGTCTGCAGCTTATGAATTGTGACAATGATAAAGAAAAAACCCTTGAGGAAGGTCTGGAAGAGAAAAAGAAAGTATTTGTAAAATATCAAAACCGATTAAGAGAAATATTATTATACTCATCAAAAGCTGAATATCGGTTGGAAATACTCAAAGAAAAGTTGACAGATATTATCTAATAGGACATTAATTTGGCGGGATTTGACAAAAATAGAATTCAAGAATGTTTGCGTGCCGTTTCAAATGATTCTATCAAGCATTCTCAATTAACTGAACTTGTCAGAATATCACGAGTAATAATTCAATCATATCTTATAAATTACCGTTCTAAAGTATTAAACCTAATCACAAGAAATGGAATTACAATTACAGACTTATCTTATGACTGTATTGCAGATGCATTTGCCAGGAATGGAGAAAACAAGTTTCATATTATCAAAAAATTCATTTCCTCTTTAGACCAGGACATTAACGAGATTAAAGAATTAAATCTCTTTCTTGCTTATAAAAGTTTTTTGATAAAAGTTGCAGAAGCTCAATTATCTGAACTATACTCTCAATCGGACCCGATTGGTTCAAAAATTCTTAGAAATATCAAAGACGTTGTACGGCGTACAGACAAATTTACAATAGTTAAAAATTTTAGAGGGTTGACTTTAGTAGCAAATAACTGCGATGGATTATTTTGCAAACCTGAATTCCCATTAGAAAAAATACTAAGTAAATTTAATATGCATGGTACTGAATCGGATACTAATTCATTATTGAATGGACTACTCCAACTTCTTATTAATCAAAATGAATATCGTAAAAGTATATTGCTTACTGACGCAGTATTATTATTTAAAAAATATTTTAGTGTTGAGATAAACGATGCCTATGAAATAAATGAATTATTTCTTTTATCACCGGTTCATAATGATGGATTTGAAGAATACGAAATCCTTCAAGTAAAGCAGAAAGTTGAAAACTATATTAAAGAAAAAATATTGTTGGATTATTTTGTTAAGGGAAAAATCAATAAAGAAGAAGCTGAATCTATTTATTTAACGATAAGAGATATTATCAATGATTGGTATTATGGTGTTGAGACTAAAGATTCCATCTATAATTACTTTAACAATTATTGTCCGATTAAGAAAGAAGATTACTTGAGAACTTACAGAACAAAAGTGGAGTACCTGGTAAAACTTGCACGCGATGAGTTTGCAAATTATCTGCTGAAAGAAATATGATTTTCAGCAAATGGAATAAAACGTAATAATATTTATTGTAGAATCGGAAAGAATAAAATGAAGAATCACATAAACGATAGCGAATTAGAATTATTACTTCTTGATGAACATCGGTTATCCGCTGAGCAGTTAAGAAGCATTCAAGAACATTTGAAAGAGTGTAACTTGTGCCGGGAGAATTATGAAAGGATAAAATCCTTCTATTCATACATCGAAACTAATTCTGAAGAGAGTGAAAAAAATGATGCTGAAACTGCCCAAAGAATACTGAGACAAAATGCACTGATAGAAAACGAAAAATTACTCGATGAGCACAAAAGAGCAGTGGCTGTTTACAACGGCAGCTATGAAATTATTGAACGTACAAAGAAATCCGTGGTAAAATTGATAGGAGATTTTGTTCGAGATAATCCGCTAAAGTTTTCCGGTTCATTAGCTCTTGCGGGGGCATTAATAGCAGTGTTTCTTTATTACAAAAAGCCAGAAATCAAATATGTAAATCCCTCACTCGCTGTGATCGAAAATAATGTTCTGAAAGTTTATAATGAAATGGGAGATGTATTGTGGAAGAAAGGTGTACCCGGAATGGCAGATTATAGAACTGATTTTTCATTTGATAATCAAAAAGCCCTAAGTAATGCAAGAGAAATGTTATTAGATGATTTAAATGGAGACGGAATAAATGAATTACTAATTACTGGTAATTTTACAGCAAAGGGCATTTTTGCTAGCGATACTCTTTATTGTTTTAATAATGAAGGAAGATTAAAATGGAAATACGGCTGCGGCTCGTTAGCTAAATTTGATACTCCAAGATGGAAGTTCGGCGAGTTATTTATTGCAAACTATTTTACTTATAAAGACAAAACAAAAAATAAAACGCGTCTATTTGTCATTGCCGGTTCCACCTATGCGCCCACAAAGTTTTTTGAGTTAGATGTTAAAACCGGTAAAGTATTACAAGAATTCTATAACTCCGGCGGTATTACAACAGCTACAGTTTTTGATTTAAATAATGATGGAAAAGAAAAAATATTTATTGGTGGAATTAACAACGCATTCAAATCTGCTTTTATTGCAGTGTTCGATCCTGATAGTGTTAAAGGTTTCAGTCCATCTTCTGATCTGTACATACCGACTGTTGAACAAAAGAACAGCGCAAGCTATTATATTTTGATCCCACATACGGCTTATGGAAAACTTGTTAGTCTTTCTGATTACAATTCCGTAGAGAAATTTCTCATTTCCAAAGAAGAAAAAACTATAACGGCTTACGTCCAGGAAGTACCCGCTCCCGGTCATCAACAAAATGTTCACGGTGCAATTCTTTATAATTTTGGCAATGATATGAAGCTTAATAGTATTGTGCCTGCAGATAATTTTACAACTAACTATATTCGGTTATATAAAGCAGGTAAACTGAAAGAACCATTTGATAATAATTACACAAATAAGCTGGCTAAAAAGGTAAAGTATTTGAAATAGAATCTACTCGTTATAAAGAGAATTTCCTTATATTTCAGCAAAAAAAATTAATTCTAAACACATTGTAAATTTTGATAAAATACGATTATATAATGCTGTGAACCTAAAATATGGCTATAAAGTTTTAGAAATTAGAAACCCAAGGGATTTGACGAATGAAAAATAAAACAAAAAAATATTTTCATGCAGTTCAGATGGTCCGTGAAATACGGGATGCAATTTATATGAAATCAAAAGATCCCGAATATGATGCCGCGGAATTTAAGAAGATCAATGAAAAATGGACTAAGTTGTTAAAGCAGCAAAAGGGACAATTACATTCTTCTGGGAAACAATTAGCGTAACCTCGTTAAATCCTTAAAAAATTAAAGGCGTGGAATTATAATTCTCTTCAATGCTTTGCCATTCAATAATTATACTTTCTTTTTCAATTTCGTTTATAAAATCATCCCCTGATAGGTATTGGCTGGTTGAATAAGGGTGTGCTTCTATAATTGGATATCTAATATTTACCTTAGAAAAAAGTTTTAAGTTATCAAAAATATTATTTGTAAACTTATCCGATATAAGAAGTAAGTCTACATCGGAGGATAAATGAGCTGTCTCTCTAGCAAATGACCCGAAAAGCAATACTTTGTAAAAATTTAATCCAAGTGATTTGCATTCGGAGACAAAAGATTTTGATATATTTATTGCAGTTTCTCTATTAACCATAATCTTATCTGTTTAATCTTTTCAATCATCTCCGTAGTGAATTTATTATCGCATATTCTATGCATTTCATTAATATAATCGGGATACCTTCCTTCTAATTGAAAGCGGTTCAAATTAAGTAAGAATTCGCTATGTTCATCCGATAAATTAAGTGGTGTTTGAGATAAAATTAAATTGAGATTATGCGTCTTGAGTGGAACATTGGACTGATTATATTTTATCCACTGCGCTTTGCATATTTTCTCTATAACAAGATGGGCAAAAAATAATGCTTGTAGGTTTTTCTTCCCTTTTAGCAGAGCTTCTACTGCTTCCCAATCATCTTGTGATTGCTCCAACCAGTATTTGATATGTTCTTCTTTACTTTTCATTCATTCTCAATTTAGTAATATTTTTCTTGCTATGCTATTTATAATATTAAAAAATTTCCATTTTTGCTCGCGTTACAAAAACGTCTTAAAAAAGCTAAAAAATCTTTTCAACTATTTTCTGCAAAAGCCCTCCAACGTGAGAATAATAGTAATAACAATTTACGAGGGAGTTGTTTATGAAAAAGATCATTAAACAACTTTTAGTTGTCACATTTCTTTTTTTAGTCTCTTGCTCAACAATCCAGCAAATACAAAATATGATTGTGAGCACAAATAGTTATTTCCGTGTTGAGAATTTTCCAAGTCAAAGAGAAGCTACACTTATAGGTACTTTTAGCGATTCTCAAGTCGAATTTATTTTTGAGTATTCAATACAAGATGTATGGAAATCAACAATACGCACTGCCAAGAAAATAGAAGGTTTAACTCAATCGAAAGCAATAGGACTTACATTACCATCGTTAAGACCAATAGTTTTAATAGATGAGGAAAAGTTTATTATACAAAATGGCAAAGTGGAGGATGCTGGTGATATTGGACGTATTAATTATGTTGGTTATGGAAGTGATGGGAAAGGATGGGCGGATGAAATCATAATTCAATTATTTCCATTATCTAATAAACAAACAAAAATTTTAGTCAAGCGAAATCTTTATGAAGGAGAGCCGGTTGTAATTGACAAATTCGGAACTTCTTTTAAAGACAAATTAGTAAAACGAACATCAAACGGAAATTATGAGCGTTGGGTAATAACTCAAATTGATGACGACCTACAAGGTAAACTCAAAAGGGGAACTATAGCAGTAAAACAACTAAAAAAAATTAATAATCCGATAGTAAATTTTTCATTTACTATTTCACCCAAACCAATCACTAAAAAATTTAATTTTTCAAAAATAATTACCTCACTTAATATCGCAGGTTATAGATATCAAAATAAGATCTTATTACAACAAATATTTAAAAACCTTGGTACTGAAGCTACTAATAATATTGATTTTGTTTTTCATGAACTAACAGGTTCTCTTGACAAAAATATTGATGATGTATTTAAGTCTAATGGATTTGAAGTCATTAAAATATTTGAAGACTTCGAAAAATTAAATTATCCGGACCGTGAAGCCGTTTATTTAGTTTTAGATGAAAAAATTAATTTAAATATTATTGAATCGTATAATCCAAATCAAAAAACAAAAGTTGAAATCAAATCAAGTGCTAAACAAGATACATTGATGCCCACCATCTTATATGGTAAAATCAAGCTATCTGGGAATGCTGAATTAGTTTTATACGAACCATTTTCGCGCGAAAAAATGTGGTCAAAGACAATAAATCTAGAAACTCATGAAAAAGATTTCTCACTCAGCTTTACATTTAATCAGGAAGAGTACTATGGCGGTGAAATAAATAAAGAGAATTATATATTTGGTGAAGACTATCGAGCTGAGGCAATATCTCAAATTCTTTCGATCGAATATCCTAAAGTGATGAATAGTATTAATGATTCCATTAACTCCGAAGAAATTGTTAAATGTATAGATGCGGCTAAAAAACTTAGAGAAAAAAGAAAATATTAATTAAGGAGGGGAAAAAATTATAAATTTAGTTAAAGAGTAGAACATTTTTTCACTTTATTCATTTATATAATAGAGATAAAATGATAAGCTTGAAAAATATTTTTATGATAGTTTTAGTATGGTTGATTGTCTTTCCAAAATTTGTACTTAGCCAGAACACATTTTCTATAAATCCAAATGGAATTTCAAGATTGTATTGGCCATTTCCTAATTCACAATATCAGAATCCTACAACCGGAACAAATGGGTGGTATGTTACTTGTTCAGCAGGATGTATTGCTCCATGGAATACAGTTGGGCATTTGGGAGGAGATTACTATGCAGATGATTGGAATTTAAGTGGAACTTTAGATTGTGGTGTTTCTTTTTTATCCCCTTTAAAAGGTACAGTAATTTTTGCTGGTGGCGATCCAACTTCAGGTTATGGATATAATATCATAGTTCGTTCAAGCGATGACTCAAATTTTGCATTTCGAATAGCACATCTTAATTCAATTTCGGTATCAAATGGTCAAGATATTTTAGCAGGTCAAAAATTAGGTGAAATTGGGAATACTGGTTTATCTCAAGGTTGTCATGCCCACTGTGTATTGTATAAAAATATTACAAATATTTATTCGGATTCACAAACAGCTCTTCAGAGATTACAGCAAGGGTTAACATTAAGTGTAAGTGGTAATGCAAATCAATTTGCAGCCATGTATTATTTCTCTGCACAAAATACTATTCAGAATGGATTAGCAAAAGTGTCTCAAGGTGTTTCCATTTCTCCGAATCCAATTAATATTGGAAATAATTTTCAATCAACATTTACACTTCAAGAAACACTTGGTGCATCTATAACTTATGCATCCATAGTATGCGCAATTGTACAAGGTGGCTCTCATGTTGTTGATATGGAGGTAAAAAATAATGTAACAATACCAGCTAATGGTAGTTATCAATATTCTTCAACTCAACAATGGAGATTAACTGATCCGGCAGGGACTTATCAAGCTGTTGCAAGATGGAAAGATTCGAACGGAAACTGGTTTGATTTCACAACTACCAGTAATGGATTAAATTCAGTAGCATTTCAAGTACAGCAACCTTCACAAAAATATTCTATCAGTGGTAAAGTTATTGATATAAATAATAACGGCATTGGTAGTGTAACAATGACGTTAACTGGAACATCTTCTGTTGTTGTGCAGACAGATAATAATGGTAATTATAGTTTTACTAATCTTTCTAGCAATGGTAATTATGAGGTAACTCCTTCAAAAAATGGTTACAAATTTAATCCAGTTAGTTGGAAAATTGTTGGATTAAACCAGAATTGGACGACAATAAATTTTACAGGTACACAAACAAATTCCCAATTAAGAGCTATAACAATAAGTGGACAAGGTCAGTTATCAAATTCTGGAATGCACTATAGTATTATCATTGACGTAGATCCAGTCGACAATAATGGAAACGGGAACGGACAAACTGGATTTATTAGATATTATTATGATGGAAGCACAGTAAATCTTACTGCACCAACAAATATATTTACTGACCAACCATTTGTTCGTTGGTTAAAAAATGGAGCGGTCTATTCAACTGATAGAAGTATAAGTATTGTAGTAAATGGAGATGCAGAATATACGGCAGTTTATGGCTATTCAGTTTCGGTTAGTAGTAATCCAAGTAATGGTGGTAGTGTAACGGGAGAAGGAAGTTACCTTGCTGGTAGTAACGTTACAGTAAATGCTGTTGCTAATCCTGAGTATACATTTATAAATTGGACGGAGAGTGGTTCGATTGTCTCTGAGAATTCAAGCTATCCTTTTATTATTAATTTAAATCGGGTTTTGGTTGCAAACTTTTCAACTGGAAAAGGCATTCCTTCTCCTCCTTTACTTATTTCACCGAGCAATAATCAAATTAATGTAGTCTGCGATCCAGTTGTGGTTTTTGAATGGAATTCAGTAGTTGGAGCTTCGTCTTATACTTTCCAAATATCTGAATATCAAGATTTTAGAACATTATACGTATCGTTTCCGAATCCATCGTATAGAGTTAATTTTGGGGGCTTAGAATATGGGGAAACTTATTATTGGAGAATCAATGCGAAGAATAATATTGGTACTAGTGATTGGTCCCAGATATGGAAGTTTACAACAGTAAACGTTGTTAGTGTTAATGAACATGAATTGCCTCTAGATTTTCGATTGATTCAAAATTATCCCAACCCTTTCAATCCATCAACTAAGATTAATTTTTCAATCCCAAATTCACAATTTGTTACACTAAAAGTGTATGATATTCTTGGAAGGGAATTAGCAACACTAGTAAACGAAGAAAAGTTGCCCGGTACTTACGAAGTGAAATTTGATGGTAGTACTTTACCAAGCGGGATTTATTTCTATCGTTTACAAGCTGGTAATCCTTCGCTTGGCTCAGGACAAGGTTATTCAGAAACTAAGAAGTTATTACTCCTAAAATGAAATTGGAGAATAAGTATGGACTTTCAAAATAACTCCCGCTTCAAAACCTTACTCGCATTAGGTAAAACATTATCAACTGTTGGACAGATTATAATTGGTATTGGCAGTTTAATATCATTCTCGGGTTTAGTTAGTTGTATGGGTGGAGATGCATTCACCAAACCACTTGGTCTTTTGGCACTGCTATCTGGCTATCTGGATTGTTAATGGTTGGTTTAGGTTATCTGATAGTAGCCAATGGTCAGATAATCTCTTGTTTTGTTAGTATGGAAGACAATACACACAAGACTGTAGAATTAATGGATGAGTTGAAAAGCCAATTACCAAATTTTAATACAAAATAATTTAAATAAGCCAGACGTTCCATGGAACGTCTCTACGAAAATTAATTCTAGGGCACATATTAAAAATTACATTATATTTGCAACAAAGAAGTCAGGTATTGGTATGACCTTAACAAAAACAAAATCACATGTGAAAATCGCACGCAGCGATTGGGAAAAGATGAAGAAAAACCCTGCGCTTAGCGAAACTATTGAATTGCTGGAAGACATATCTGACATGGAAAAAGCAAAAAAAAATCAAGACAAGTGTATTTCTTTAGAACAATATCTTAAGAAACGTGGAATATGGAATTCTAATCAAATGGATACTATTCGGTTGATGTGAATTTGAAATGTTAAAAAAATAGCACACAGATAACACAGATCTAACGGATTCACACTGATTCATCCGCGAAGATCAGTATAATCAGCGTCATCAGCGTTCTATTATTTTTCATTCCAAAAACATTGATGCACTGAATTGCCATTACAAAAATTTAATTTATAACAGTTCTTTCTTTTTCAATCTCTTCTGCAAGCATTTTATTAATTGCAGCTGCTGCGCGTCTTCCTTCTCCCATTGCAAGAATTACAGTAGCAGCACCGAGCACAATATCTCCGCCGGCAAAGATTTTATCAACAGAAGTTTTTTGTGTCTCATCAACAATTATATTACCCCATCTGTTAACATTGAGTTGAGGGGTTGTTTGACTTATCAACGGATTACTACTGTTACCAATCGCTACAATTACTGTATCAACATCAAGAATGAATTCACTATTTGGTATAAGTACCGGGCGGCGGCGGCCTGAGGCATCAGGTTCACCAAGTTCGTAGCGGACACATTCCATTTCTTTAACGCGTCCTTTTTCATTACCGATAATTTTTTGACCATTTTGTAAAAATAAAAATTCAATTCCTTCTTCCTTGGCATGAGCAACTTCTTCTTTACGGGCAGGCATTTCAACTTCGGTTCTTCTATAAACTACATATACTCTTTCAGCACCAAGCCGTTTTGCCATTCGTGCAGAATCCATTGCAACATTACCGCCGCCTAGAACTGCAACTCTTTTGGATGGATAAATAGGAGTATCGGCTTTCCCTTTTTCGAATGCTCGCATTAAGTTGGCGCGGGTTAAATATTCATTTGCAGAAAAAACTCCAACTAAATTTTCTCCTTCAATTCCCATAAACATCGGCAGTCCGGCACCGGTGCCAACAAATACAGCGTTGTAACCATCCTTATCCATCAAGTCAGTAAGTTTCCGTGTTCTGCCAACAACAAAATTCGTTTTGAACTCAACACCCATTGCTTTAAGCACTTCAATTTCTTTATCTATAATATCATTTGGTAATCTGAATTCAGGAATTCCGTAACGCAATACACCGCCGAGTTTATGAAACGCTTCGAAGATTGTTACTTGATGACCTTCGCGTCTGCAATCTGCAGCAACGACTAATCCGGCAGGACCGCTTCCTACAACAGCAACTTTTTTTTCTGTATTCGGTTTAATTTCAGGTATCGCAATTTTGCCTGTTGCGCGTTCCCAATCGGCAACAAATCTTTCGAGCCGTCCAATTGCAACAGATTTTTCAACATCTTTCAATGCCTTGCCAACGGTACAATTAGATTGACATTGAGTTTCTTGCGGGCAAACTCTTCCACATATTGCCGGAAGGAGGGAAGCTTCTTTGATCACTCCAACCGCATCTTCAATATGCCCGTGCGCTACGTGGTCTATGAAGCGAGGTATATCAATTTTAACCGGACAATCCTCAATGCAATTTTTCTTTACGCACTGAAGACAGCGCATAGCTTCGATACGCGCTTGTTCCATGGTATAACCGAGAGCAACTTCATCTAAATTATGAGAGCGAATTTCCGGATCTTGCGCAGGCATCTCCTGCGCTGGAATTTTCATGCGGTCTTTGGTTTTTAACTCATCTATCTTTGTTAAATAATTGACAATTAACTTTTTGGCTTCTTCCGATAATTGTTCCGGAGTAAGATGACTCATTGAAGCGCCTCCTTGTTCTTAATTTCTTGTTCGAGGTAACAACTGTGTGATTCCCTCTCAAGTTCTTTGTATGAATTCAAACGTGACATCATATTGTCAAAATCAACTTTGTGACCGTCAAATTCAGGTCCGTCAACACAAACGAATTTCACTTCCTTACCAACGTTAACTCTGCAGCCGCCGCACATTCCGGTTCCATCAACCATAATTGTGTTTAGTGAGACTTGTGTGAAGACCTCGTATGGCCTGGTAGTTTCGGAAGAGAATTTCATCATGATTGGTGGTCCGATTGCTATAGCCATGTTTGGTTTAGGATTACGTTCACAAATTTCTTTCAAAGGTTCGGTTACAAGACCTTTGCGTCCATAGCTTCCATCATCTGTACAGAGAATAAATTCATCTGCAATATTTTTCATTTCTTCTTCAAGAATGATCAGATCTTTTGTGCGGGCGCCGATTATTGTAATTACGTGATTACCGGCTTTCTTTAATGCTTGTGCGATCGGGTGAAGCGGCGCAACACCAATTCCGCCGCCAACACAAACAACCGTTCCGAATTTTTCTATATGAGTAGGTTTACCTAATGGTCCCACAAGTGCGGGAATTTCATCCCCGACATTTTTTTCTGAAAGTTGGAGTGTGGTCTTACCGACTACTTGAAAAATAATTGTGATCGATCCTTCTTTTATATCCGCATCTGCAATTGTAAGTGGAATCCTTTCTCCGTAATCTTCATCTATCTGCAAAATGATAAATTGTCCGGCGGCTCTTTCTTCAGCAATTAAGGGAGCGTGAAGACGCATCATGTAAACATCTTTTGAGAGTTGTTTCTTAAAAAGAATTTTACTCATTAGTTCGCCTCTGTTTGGTGTAGAACTTATAGATCATATTCAAAAACTATGGGTGGAAAAATATGGAATTCGATCGTATAGAAAAAAGTATTTTCTCATATTACTAGAAGAAATTCTATTTCTAGAAAATCGCGATTTTGATTGCAAGAGGGGAAATAAATGTAGTCTCTATACTTGATTTTTTTTCTTCATGCAGATTCACAACCCAATCCCCAACAAAATAACCGATAGCCGCACTGAGAAAAACATCCGACGACCAATGATTATCCTGATAGACACGCGAGACCGCGGTAAGCACTGCCGGTATGTATGCAATTATCTTTAATAAATCCGACTTGGTATTCCTAGCCAAAACTGTTGAAAGGGAAAAAGCTAATGTAACGTGACCGGAGGGGAGTGAATGAAAATCATCATCCAGAATCGAAAACGGTTTGTAAGTTGCGTCCCCCTTGTTTGTAAATGGGCGTGCTTTCCCAACTACCACCTTGAGGAGTGTTGTAATTGCCCCGGCATATATTGCGGATTGAACAATCTCAAATCCGATTTTTTTTGTCGATGCATCATTCGCTATTATTCCGTGCAAACCAAATGCACCCGCTAAAATTGCAGTGGGATAACCTTCGCCCCAAATTCTTCCGGCTTCAATTGGAAAACTTTTATAGTAACTCCGATCCTTTAAAACATTCTCACGGATCGGCTGATCGGCCTGCATGAGTAAAATTGTTCCTGCACTTATCAATCCGAATTTCAACCAATCGTTGCTCTCCCATTTTGTCGGCTGCTGAATAAAACGAAACGATTCATCTGAAAATTGGGAAAGGTTGTAGACATTTTGCGAAAATAAAGATGGTTGGACCATCAAAAAAAGCAATACTATGGAATGAATTTTAAATCGTAAACGATTGGTTTTCGATTTATTAATATTAGGAGAGTTACTTAGAAGTAGGAGATTTTTCGTCACTTCGTTCCTCAGATTTTTTTGGTTGATGTGTATCTGATAATCTCAACTTTTTCGATTGTGATGAGGCCTCCGCAATTTGCTTCCTCGAAAATTTGTTCAACGATTGGTAAAAATGCTTCGATTTTTATCTGTTCATCAACAAATTCCACCACAAGTGGTAAATCCTCTGAAAGTCGTAAAATTTTTGCAGCATGGATTCTGCTATTTCCGCCATATCCCATTATTCCTTTGTACGCAGTAGCCCCGGCAATGTTTTGCTTTCTGGCTTCAGTGACTATTTTTTCATATACCGGTACGTGAGAAATTTTATCAGACTCGCCAACAAAGATTCTCAACAATTTTGCTTCACCTTCGATTTTCATAATTCACCTTGTAACTAAGTAAGCGATATAGACGCCTGCAAGGGTTAATAAGACACTTGCCAGAATATTCAAACCGGCAAAGAGAAACTCAGCATCCCGTATCAAATTAAATGTCTCGAATGAAAAAGTAGAGAATGTTGTAAAACCGCCGCAGAAACCGATTCCTATAAACAACTTGACTGAAGGACTGATTAATTCCTTCTCATCCAAACCAAATATCATTAAACCGAGAATAAAGCTGCCGATCAGATTTACCGCGAGAGTTCCAAATGGAAAGTATGGAAGGAAATATTTTTGAACGAAAGATGATAGCCAATAGCGGAATCCTCCGCCAAAACCTGCACCAATGAACACAATAAAATATTTGACCAATATTTTCTCTTTCTTTTGAAGGAATATAGTATAAAATAGATTTTCCGGCAGAATAAAAAATGAAAATAAATGTAACTAATACAATAATCGGCGAGTCTAAACAATCAGTAAAACAAATTATTTTGGAGATTAATATGAACCGTTTATTCGAATTGAGCCTTTCGAGAAGAATATTGACCCTCTTTTGCCTGTTGGGATTAGTTTCATCAATAACATTTGCAGATGAATTGCGGCTGATTCGTGAAAAATCGTTCCAAATGAAGGACTGGCAAAACGTTTATGTTAATGCAAGCGGCGCCGATGTTAAAGTTGAGAGCTGGGATAAACAGGAAGTTTATGTAAAAATATTTAGTAACAGACGTGCCGAAGAAAAAATGACTTTCAATGTTTATCAAGAAAATGAAGTTGTCAAAGTCATAGTCAAGAGAAAAGGATCATTCTTCAATTGGTTCGGCGGCGGGCTTAGTGTAAGGATTGAGATTATGACACCGAAGAATTATAACGCAAATGTTGAAACATCCGGCGGTGATATAAAAGTTGCAAATATTACAGGCGGCTTTAGACTGGAAACATCCGGCGGTGATATAATCACTACTAACACAGATGGAAAGTTAAAAGTTGAGACTTCCGGAGGAGAAATATCCTTATTTAAGCATAAAGGTGCTATGGATTTATCAACATCCGGAGGAGATATTATCTGTAAGGAAACAACAGGTGATCTGAATGCAGAAACATCAGGAGGAGATATTAAAATTGATTTAAGCGAAGGGAAATTATATGCTTCGACATCCGGTGGGGATATCATTATTAATTACTCAGGAATGAATAAAGGTTTTCAGGCTGAAACATCCGGTGGCGATATTCAGGTTAAATTGCCTGCAAGTTTTAAAGCCAGGGCTCATTTTGAAACCAGCGGCGGCAGTATCACAAATAATTTCAGCAATTCAAAATCTGAACGTGTGAGACGAGGGGAAGTTGATGCAGAATTTAACGGCGGCGGTGAGATTTTGAAACTCGAAACTTCGGGTGGTGACATCAGGGTTGATCAAAAATAATATTCCCAATTATTTGTTTCATTGGGATCGGGATCGTGATAAATTTTCGTGATCCTGATTTTATTTTAAGCCATCTATTATTCTTACTCCATTTTTGCACTATAACTCTAATTGGAAAAGACTCCGTTTTTAACTACTTTTTGACTGCGATTGCAAATTTTCATAAAAAAATTTTTAATAATAACAGGTTCGAACATGAAAATGGATTGGGGTCAATTTGTGGGCAAAACATTAAACATCACAATGAATGAGAATTATGGTGTTGTTTACGGTAAAGAAAAAGGGGAACACCCGACCTTTTATGAAATTGTTTTCAAGACGGGTAAATTAATCGAATCTTTTGATGAAGGATTACTTCTGGATGCAACAAGGGAGGAAAAATTATTTCAAATTTTCATCCCCTACAGTTCTATAAAGTGCGTTGAGATATTCTGATGATCTCGTATCACCGATTCATCCTGTTCCTCTCAATTATTTTAATTTCATGGTCGGTTACAAAAGCATTTGATCCTCAAATAAAGAGTCTTCGCGTTTATTCATCGGGGGATGAGGTAAATTTTCCGGTCATTGATTCATCAGATCCTGCCAAAGAATCAATCACAATTGATTTCGATGTGCTGTCCGACCAGATGCCAAGCCTGAATATCATTTTTAAATTCTGTGATGCCGATTGGAAACCATATGAAAATGCATTCCTATCGAATCCAATCTACAACTCCGAACCGAACCTTTGGTTTGAGAGATTGCCCAGTAACATCCGTGGTGCACGTTATCATTATAAAGGATCTTTCCCGAACAATAATGTCACATTCCCTTTCTCAGGCAAATGGAAATTCTTTATAGTCGATTCTTATAATAGAGGTGCAATCCTCGCATCAGGAAGATTTTTTGTTGTTAATCCCCTGGTCAAATTGAATATACAGGTTGGCAGAGAGGGATTGCAGGGGGACATGAAAGAAATTGCTTCAACAGGAAGAACAATAGCAATACGGACCAATTTTATTTTGCCCGATTCACTTTTCCCCTCCAACGTAAAGCGGGTGGAAATTATTGCGAACAGAAAATTCAGTTATCCGATTGTCATCGATAGAAACTCTTACACTGCCGATCGCTTTTTTGAATGGAACGCGGCGAGCAGATTTTCGTTCACTGCACGCAATGTAAGACCCGGTAATGAGTACCGAACAACAGATATCCGGGATATTGGTAAGTATAATACTCCGCCTGTATATGCTCACTTCGGTGAAATTGAAATGTCCAATCTTTTCACCGCAGGAAGAAGAGATTTTAATGGGGCATCTTACCTGCTCGATTTCAGAAGTGATAGGGCCGATTATCTAAAAGTAACTTTCCGTATTCGTCCCCCTGAAGAAATAAAATCCTCAATCTTTCTGGTCGGCTCATTTAATGATTGGAAAGTTTTGCCTGAGTATGAGATGTTTGACGACAACGGTATGATGAATCTCTCGGTGGAATTGAAACGCGGTGTGTACGAGTATCAATACGTTACGGGTCAGGTTGTTAACGGTTCAGTAGAAAACATCAATTGGGAAATTCTAGAGGGTAATTTTTACCAGACTGAAAACGAGTACAACATTTTCCTCTATTACGGTACTGAAGAGAAAGGAGGGTATGATAAAATTATCGGCTATAAGAAAATAAAAACCAAAGCGTTATGAGTAAAGTTAAAATTGGAGTAATAGGAACCGGGCATCTTGGGAAAATTCATACAAAACTTTTTAAAGAAGTTGAAGGCTGTGAACTAGTAGGAATTTATGATCAAGATTATGAACGGGCTAAACAGGTTGGAGATGAATTCAAAGTAAAAGCGTTTGATGATCTGGGAAAACTGCTTGGTGGAACTGATGCGGTTGATGTTGTTGCTACAACAAGCGCCCATTATGATTTGGTTAAACAGGCTTTCGCAAAGAACAAACATGTTTTTGTAGAGAAGCCTATTACAACACAGATATGGGAAGCCGAAGAACTGATTAAAATAGCTGACGAAAAAAAATTAACCTTTCAGGTCGGGCATATAGAAAGATTTAATCCGGCATTAATCTCTCTGGAAAAATATAATCTTAATCCTCTGTTCGTTCAGACTGATCGCCTCGCGCAGTTTAATCCGAGAGGGACAGATGTTGCAGTTGTTCTGGATCTTATGATTCACGATATAGATATAATTTTAAGTCTTGTAAAAAGTGAAGTAAAAAACATCAGCGCAAGCGGCGTGCCGGTTGTTTCGGATACGATTGATATTGCCAACGCCCGCCTAGAATTTGAAAATGGAGCAATAGCAAATGTAACTGCGAGCCGTATTTCTCAGAAGAAGATGAGAAAAATGCGGATGTTCCAGCGCGATACTTATATCTCACTTGATTTTACTACAGGAGTTTCGGAAGTATTTCGATTACTGCCGCCGGATCAAAAACCGAAAGGATTTTTCAAAACTTTTGGCGAAATTGGAATTGGTAATAAGAAGAAAATTATTGCTTATGAACAACCAAAATTTAAGGAAGTGAATGCGCTCAAACTCGAATTAGAACTATTTGTTGGCGCGATTGTCAATGGTGTAACACCAATTGTAAGCGGCAAAGATGGGTTAAAAGCGCTACGTGTTGCAGAAATGATTATTACAAAGATCGAGGAGTCGATTAAGAACGCAAAAAATTTTCCCAGTTGGCTTAACGATGTTGGTTGATAAAAATAAAGTAATCAAAAAACCGTTTCAACGTATTACTCTGGTTTTTGTATTGTTGTCAATTTTTTCGGGATGCAGTGTGATTCAAACATTTTCTAATGTATCCCGATTGAAATACAGAATTCATTCGGCGAAGGACTATCAACTCCTCGGTATTGGACTCGGTAATAAAAAGTCTCTGAAAGATTTTAACTCTTTGGAAATCTTAAAACTTTCCGCAGGTCTCATCAGAGGAAATCTTCCCATAACATTCTTAATCAATGTCGAGGCTTCAAATCCAAATGATGGCACTGGTGGTTATCCGCGCACAGATTTGAATATCACATCATTCCCGTGGCGCCTGTACCTTAACGAAAAAGAAACAGTACGGGGTAACATTGCTCAGCCTGTATTTGTGCCGGGAAGGGGAGAATCGGTAATCATTCCAATTCAAATTGAGTTTGATGTTGCAAAATCATTCAAAGAAAAAAGTCTGGATGATATACTTGCTCTTTTACTGCAGGTGGGAGGTGTGAAAAGTTCTACATCTAACCTGATACTTATTGCTAAACCGGTTCTTGGAACACCGCTTGGTAAATTAGAGTATCCCGATGAGATTACAATTGTTGATAAATCATTTAATTAGAGGAAGCCGTGCCGAAGAAAAAATTTGCAGTTGGTGTTGACTTAGGCGGTACTTCGATCAAAGTTGGATTGGTGGACGAGAAAGGGAAAATAATTAAAAAGGTTTCTGTAGATACACATGCCGATAAAGGATTCGATGCGGTTATAAAACAGATTAAGCGAGGGGTAAAAGAGGTTCTTAAAGATAAGAGCGATAAAATATTAGGAATTGGAATTGGTGCGCCGGGAGCGGTTAAATTAAAAAAGGGGACAGTAGAAAATCCACCAAATTTTCCAGGATGGGGCAAAGTTCACCTTGGAAATATTATTAAGAAAGAATTTGATTGTGATGTATTTGTGGAGAACGACGCTAATGCCGCAGCAATTGGCGAAATGATTTATGGTGCAGGGAAATATCATAAAAGTTTTATAATGATTACACTTGGTACAGGTGTTGGCAGCGGTATCATCATGGATAAAAAAATATTTCGAGGTGAGACCGGAATTGCAGGTGAAATCGGTCATGTAACTATCGATATTAATGGCGAACAATGCAAATGCGGATCGGTCGGGTGCGTGGAAGCTTACATTGGTAATAAATATCTGATCGAGCGGACGAAGATTAAACTGCAGGAGCAGAGTGATTCGCTACTTATAAAACTTACAAATGGTGATCTTGACCTAATTACTCCTAAACTGATTCATACTGCGGCTGAAGAGGGGGATGAATTTGCAAGGTCGATTGTAGTAGATACAGGCACTAAACTGGGCTATGCTCTGGCTTCTGCTGTCCATGTATTGGATATTGCAACTATCATCATAGGTGGCGGCGTTGCAGGATTCGGGAAATTATTACTGGATGCTGTGGAGTCTTCCTTAAAATATAGAGTAATGAAATCCTTTCAAAACCGGATCATTGTTAAACCATCAAGATTAAAAAATGAAGCTGGGATAAAAGGTGCATCTGCACTTGTGTTTTATAAATCTTAACTTTGCATTGAACAGAAAAAGAATACATTCCACCTATGAAGTTTATTTTTTCTCTCATATCAATCTTGTTTTACACTTCTTTGTTTGCTCAGCAGAGGCCTTCCAGTTTATTGCCCAACTCTGATACTCTTCGTTTTGCCGTAAGCGATTCTCTTTCGCACACAGACTCGACTAAATCTAACAAAAAATACGATGTGGATGCAGTCGTTTATTCAAGTGCGGCAGACTCTCTGATCTTTGAAGTGCCTAATAAAAAAATGTACCTCTACGGTTCAGGCGCATTAAAGTACAAAACAACTGAATTGAAGAGCGGTAAAATTTTTGTTGATTATAAAACCAATCAGCTTGATGCATTTGGAATTACGGATACAGCCGATACGGCAAAAGTGAAACTCAAAGAGACACCACGCCTAATAGAAGGTACGGATACTTATGAAGGGGAGCTGATTAAATATAATTTCAAAAGCCAGCGCGGGTATATCTCACTCGCTAAGAATAAGAACAAAGGACAGAATTACACCGGCGAGGATGTAAACAAGGTTGATAAGAACACATACTTTATTAAGAATGGTGCATTTACTACGTGCGACAGCGATACACCTCATACTTATTTCGGCGCCAGTGAAATGAAAGTGATACAAAAAGATAAAATTATTGCGCGATGGATATTTATGTACATAGGCGGAGTACCGTTTCCGATTCCGCTTCCCTTCGCCGTTTTCCCGAATGAAACCGGAAGACGATCGGGATTAATAATACCGACCTATGGTCAGGCCGCTGACAGGGGACAGTACTTCAGAAATTTTGGATACTTCTTAGCTTTAAGTGATTATATGGATTTGTCTCTGACGGGCGACTATTACCTTAAAGGTGGCTGGGGAGCTAATACAAGATTCCGTTACAATGAACGATACAATTTTTCCGGAGCTGTTGAAGCCGGATATTCAAAAGTTACTATCGGTGAAGGTACCGATCCGGATAAACGAGAGCAATCCGACTGGAATCTTTTATGGAGTCACAATCAGCAAATTAATCCGACCATGCGTTTTGATGTCAGCTTGCGGTTCTTATCTTCGAATTATATTAATAACAACATTTTTAATATTGATGAACGACTTCGTCAGGACATTACTTCGAATGCAACATTCAGCAAGGTATGGGATGAATCCGGTGTAAGTATGTCGATCAATTACAGCCGTACACAAAATCTTGGAACCGGAGATCTGAATGAATCACTTCCGAATATCAGCTTTTCAAAATCAATGACGTATCCTTTCAAGCGCGAGAACGTTGAGTCGACGCGCGATCAGAGATGGTATGAACTGATTGGCTATAGTTATAACGGTCAATTCTCAAATAACAGAGTAGTAACTGACACCACTTTAGATATTCACGGCGGATTCCTTCATAATATTTCTTTAAGTGCTTCACCGAAGATCGGCTACTTTAATATTTCACCAAGTGTAAACTACACCGAGAAATGGTACAACAAGAGGATCAAGAAGGAAAACAAAGTTTTGGAAACCGTTGATTCGCTCACTCAACAGATCGCGAGTAGAGATACAACAATCTCATCTATGATCAACGAGTTAAATTTCGTCCGAACATTTAGTATGAGTGTTTCAGCCTCAACAAAACTTTACGGAATTTATAACCCGAATCTTTTAGGAGTAGAATCATTCAGACATACTTTGATGCCTTCGGTTTCGTATGTATACACTCCCGACTTCGCTGATGATAAATGGGGCTACTTTGATTCTTTCACTCAGTCAGACGGCAAAGTAGTGAAGTACGATAAATTCGGAAGGGAAATTTTTGGCGGTGCATCAACAGGGCAGAGTCAGGCATTAAACTTTTCGCTCGGAAATATTTTTGAAATTAAGATGGCGAGAAGTCCTAATGATTCAACCAAAGAGCAAAAGAAAATTCAGCTGCTTAATCTTAATGCTAGTGTAGGTTACAATTTTGCGGCAGATAGTATAAAACTCTCCGATCTGAATCTTAGTTACCGTACACAAATAGGGGAGCTGTTGAGTTTCTCAGGCTCATCTAATTACACATTTTATGATCAGGTTCGTGTTGTTCAGAATGGCTTTGAAAGTTTTCCGATGGTCAATCAATTTCTCTCTTCAAACGGAAAAGGTCTTTTGCGACTTAGGAATTTTGGTTTTTCCATTTCTACTTCATTGAGTGGTGATAAAATTAAAAGTTCAGAAACAACTTCACAGCAGCAGAAAGAAAAAACCGATGCGGAGAATCCATTCAGCAAAAAAGAATACTCGGTACTTTACGATGATACTCAATCGCCGGATTTATCCATCCCGTGGAATCTGAGTTTGAATTACAATTACAATTTAACCAAGCCTACAGCAGATTCATCAGTCTCATATTCGAATATGAGTTTCGATTTGGGTTTCAGCTTAACTAAAAATTGGAAATTCACTATACGCGGTAGTTATGATTTCGACCGTAAACAGATTTCCGCACCTCAAATCACTATCTACCGCGATCTGCATTGCTGGGAGATGAATTTTACATGGAACCCGCTTGGCAGTTACAGCGGTTTCCACTTTGAAATTCGTCTTAAAGCTGCTGAACTGCAGGATATTAAAGTTACCAAGTCTGGGGGAATGTATTCTGGTATAAGATGAAATTATTTTGTCTGATAAATTTTGGAAGTGGACAGGCAATAAGCTTTAGGCAATAGTAATGAGAAGGGAGTATGAAGAAAGTAGTTGGCAATAGGCAGTAGGTGAGAAGATGGATGTTAGAATATGTTTGATGGAAAATGTTTGATGGATGATGGAATGAAGCTTTGCGAACTTTGCGCCTTCTCTGCGTCCTTTACGTTAAAGATTTTAATCATGCTGAATGCATGTCAACGTAGAGACACTGCCTAAATTACTTTCTATAGATGGTGCATGATGCCAAAAAAATAGAGCGGAGCCGATCTGTATTATCTTTCAGATAGGCAGGAAATAAGACCAATCCAATTCATTCAAACTCAATTAGTAATTGATTCTTCAAAACCATCTCACCGGATTGAATCTTAATCTCTTTTATCTTTCCTTCTTTATGTGACAATAGAACATTTTTCATCTTCATTGCTTCAAGAATCAGAAGTTGGTCTCCCTCCTTGACGCGCTGTCCAATTTTCACATTTATATCCCGAATGACACCGGGGATGAAAGCAACAACCATCTTGGGATTATGCGGCACATAAGGTTTACGGGCTCTGAATTTATTCGTTAAACGTGTTTCGTAAACCGTATCATCGATAATAAATTTTCGTGATCTTTTTTCTTCTTCCATAATTAAAAGGGGGGTATCCCATGTTTTTTAAATGGTCTTAGTTCTTTCTTCTGCTTTGATAACTGAAGAGTCTGAATCAAAATTTTTCTTGTGTCTTCAGGATTTATAACAGCATCAATATAGCCATTTGCTGCGGCTACATATGGATTGGCGAACTTCTCTGTGTACTCAGCGACCTTTTGTTTTCTCATTGCATCGGGATCGGCTGCTTCGGCTATTTCGGTTTTAAAAATGATATTCGCAGCGCCTTCAGGCCCCATCACCGCAATTTCTGCAGTCGGCCAGGCAAATACGAAATCGGCACCAAGATGACGAGAGCACATTGCAATATATCCGCCTCCATAGGCCTTTCGTAAAATCACTGTAACTTTAGGAACGGTAGCTTCGCTGTACGCATAAAGGATTTTTGCGCCGTGTCTGATAACACCCGCATGTTCCTGATCAACGCCCGGAAGATATCCCGGCAGATCAACAAGTGTCAGCAATGGAATGTTGAACGCGTCGCAGAATCGTATGAAGCGCGCGGCTTTGTCAGATGAATCAACATCCAGAACACCGGCCAGGACCATCGGCTGATTTCCGACGATACCAACTGTTTCACCATTTATTCTGGCAAAGCCGATAACTATATTCGCAGCCCAAAGTTCTTGAATTTCTAGAAAGTCCGAGTCATCAACTATGGAGTAGATTATATTTTTAATATCGTACGGTTTAGAAGGATCGGAAGGAATAATTTTTTCAATCTCAAAATTTGCTCTTGGTTTCTTTGCAGGATAAGGATTTGCTTTTTTCTGACTATTCCATGGAATGAACGAGCATAAATTTCTGATTTGTTCAAAGCATTCCATTTCAGACTTGGCAAAAAAGTGTGCATTGCCGGTAATCTCGCTCTGAATTCTCGCACCGCCAAGATCTTCCATTGAAATTTCTTCACCGAGAACGGTCTTGATTACTTCCGGTCCCGTTATAAACATTTTGGAAATTTTATCAACAACAAAAACAAAATCTGTTAATGCCGGAGAATAGACAGCTCCGCCTGCGCATGGGCCAAGTATAACTGAAATCTGAGGTATAACACCGGATGCCAATGTATTTCTGTAAAAAATTTCTCCGTAACCTGCCAGCGAATTGACGCCTTCCTGAATTCTGGCGCCGCCGGAATCGTTAATGCCGATCAATGGAATTCCCATCTTGATCGAGTGATCCATAATCTTGGTAATTTTTCGTGCGTGGGCTAAGCCTAAAGATCCTCCTGCAACAGTGAAGTCCTGCGCGAAAATACAAACCGGAAAACCAATGATTGAACCGGTACCCGTAATAACTCCATCTGCAGGTAAATCTTTTTTATCCATTCCAAAATCTTTGCCGGCATGCTTAACAAACAGATCAAATTCAAAAAAAGTATCGGGATCAAGTAAAGCATGAATCCTTTCACGGGCACCCATTTTACCCATTGCTGCCTGTTTGAGATTCGCCTTCTCACCGCCTCCAATTTTCACTTTATCGTTTCTAAATAAAAAATCCTTCAGTTTGCTTAGAATTGACAAGTATGCCTCTCTTTTTATTAAAAATGGTGCAAAAATCTAAATCTGATGGTACTAACATAGTCATCGGGTAGATAACAAAAAATATTGGTTCGACACCAAGAAAAGTAAATCTAAACCAATTTTATGTCCTGCAGGAATGGCAATGTACTTCTGGTGATGCTGACAATCTCCGTGTCAATTTCAACTTCGCCGATCGTTTCTGAATTTTCAACCATTACAATTTCATTTCCCATCGGATCAAAAACTGCACTGCAGCCATTGTACTGGTTACCCGGATCGTTCCCAACGCGGTTGACACCCACCATGAAACATTGATTTTCAATCGCGCGTGCTTTTAGTAAAATTTTCCAATGTTCAATTCTGGGAACAGGCCAATTGGCTATATCTATTAGGATCTCTACTCTCTCCTTTGAATAGAGCCTGTACAACTCGGGAAACCGTAGATCATAGCAAACGCTTAGACCAAATTTTATCTGGTCCATCTTCGTGATCACGATCTCCCCACCTGCGTTATAATACTGATCTTCTTTCGCTCTGCTGAACGGATGAATCTTTCTGTAACGCGCTCTTATCAATCCCATGGAGTCAAAATGAACTAAGGAATTATATTTTAAATCCCCGTCAAGCTCAATGATACCTGCAAAAATATCAGTCTTGATTCTTTGGGCAAGGTGCATAAAATATTTTGTACCAACTCCATCAATTTCTTCTGCAAATTTTTCGGCATTCATTGTAAATCCGGTCAGGGTCATTTCGGGGAAAATCAGCAGGTCAAAATTTGAATTGGAAGATTTTATCAACTCTTCGATTTTTAGAATATTCTCTTCCGGATTTTCCCAAACAGGTGCGTATTGAACAAGACCCAGTTTCATCTAAATACTCCATTCAAAATTCTCTATTCAAAATTAAATAAAAAATGTCTTTTACATCGATAATTTTTAATTTGCACCCGGATCAATCACTCATCAGAGAAATTAAATATGCTCAATTACATCTGGCTCGGTTTGCTCTTCCTTGGAATAGGAACTGCACTAACACTCGACGTCTCAAATCAATCCATCAATCACTACAAGAATGGGGAACAGATTGAAGTTGTTGTTTCATTTGATTCTGCATTTGCAAAAAGCAGTAAACCATTCGAAACAGTTATTAAAATACCGTCAAACACCTTCGGGAAATTTTATGGTACTTCTCAGATAGCTGAGATCAGCCAGAAAGTAAAACTTAATTACAGTGAAAAGGATAATAGTTACTCTGTTTATTTCATTGTTGATGATAAATCCCCTGCAATCTGGAAAGAGATGGCCAAAGTCTCAGGACAAGAAAATGATTTGAGCGGGAAACTATTTCTGTCTGGAAAGTCTGGTTCAGATTCATTCGATGCTCACTTAACTCTTGAAAAAATATCCTTTGCTAAGATGAAGGAAGTGACAAATGCTGCAATCGATTATGCGGGTAAAGCTGTTAATATCGCAATTGGTTTAGTGGGCATCATGGCGTTGTGGCTGGGAATTATGAAAATTGCTGAGCAGGCGGGACTGATAACGATAATAGCCAAATCGGTTCGGCCAATTACAAAATTTTTATTCCCCGATGTTCCTCACGATCATCCGGCAATGGGCTCAATGATAATGAATATCTCCGCTAACATGCTGGGACTTGGAAACGCCGCAACACCATTCGGTTTGAAAGCAATGGAAGAATTGGAAACATTAAATCCGGTTAAGGGAACGGCAACGAATGCAATGTGTACTTTTCTGGCAGTGAATACCGCGGGATTAACATTAATTCCTGCCACTGCCATTGCAATTCGGGCGGCAGCGGGCAGCAGCGATCCTACAATCATAATCGGCACTTCCATTTTTGGCGCGTCTTGCGCAACAATCGTCGGTGTTCTATCGGCAAAGGTGATGGAAAAATTCCCTATGAGTTTTTCCGATGCAGTCGGTTATTTGAAATCAAGCTGGAAATTTTTTGTTTCTCTTTTTTCTTTTGCTCTAATTGTACTCCTTCTGGCAGTTACCGGAACGTTGTCTTCATTATTTTCGAATTTAGGGTTTATTAATGCAGAGGGAATGAAAACAGTCATTCAAATTATTTCAACACTCGCAATTCCGCTGATAATTATTTCATTTGTTCTATTCGGTTTTTTCAAAAAAGTAAAAATTTACGAAGTCTTCGTTGAAGGTGCTAAGGAAGGTTTCAATGTAGCGTTAAGAATAATCCCATACTTAGTCGCAATGCTCATTGCCATCGGAATATTCAGAGCAGGGGGCGCGATGGAATTTTTAATGATGATATTATCGCCTGCGACTAATTTAATAGGGCTTCCGGCTGAAGCGTTGCCAATGGCCATAATGCGCCCGCTTTCCGGAAGCGGCGCTATTGGAATTATGTCGGAAGTCATGACTGTTCATGGTCCGGATTCTTTTCTTGGCATTCTTGTCTCAACACTTAACGGAAGTTCAGAGACAACATTTTATGTTCTCGCCCTTTACTTTGGGTCGGTAAGTATTAAAAAAACACGTCATGCTGTCGCCGCTGGCATTCTTGCTGATATTGCAGGTCTTCTTGGTGCGCTATTCATAGTTAAACTTTTATTCGGATGATTTTGCTAAAATGAAAAAAGTATTCATCACAAGAAAATTAGCTGGACGTGTTGAAAAATTTCTCAGAGAGAAAAAATTCAACGTAAAAATATTTCAGGAAGATCGTCCGATTGCCCGATCCGAGTTGTTGAGTGCAACTAAAAATGTTGATGCAATGATTACACTGCTTACCGATAAAATCGATAGAGAAGTGATAGATAATCTGCAGAACTGTAAAATCATTGCTAACTGCGCTGTCGGTTATAATAATATAGATGTTGAGTACGCCCGGACTAAAAATATTATTGTAACAAATACTCCGGATATTTTGACCGATGCAACGGCAGATCTTACCGTTGCTCTTATTCTTGCCTGTGCAAGACGACTTCGTGAAGGGGAATTAATGATGCGTTCCAGACAATTCAAAAGCTGGAAGCCGCAAATGCTGCTTGGACTTGAATTGAAAGGAAAGACTGTTGGGATAATAGGTGCCGGACGAATCGGCGCTGCAACAGCTAAAAGGCTAAAAGCTTTCGGAACCAAATTTGTCTATTATGACAGAAACAGAAAAGATATCTTCGATGATCAATTGAATGCGAAGAAAGTTTCACTCAATTTGCTTCTCAAGACTGCGGATATAATTTCTGTGCATCTTCCTTTGTCAAAAGAGACATTCCACCTCATCAATAAAGAAAATCTTAAGTTGATAAAAAAAACGGCAGTGTTGGTTAATACTTCTCGTGGTGAGATAATCGAGGAAAAGGCATTGATTCAATTATTAAAGAGGGAGAAAATATTTGCTGCGGGTTTGGATGTATATGAAAACGAACCAGATGTGAATCCGGAATTATTAAAACTCAACAATGTTTTTCTTCTGCCTCATATTGGCAGCGCTACAATTGAGGCCCGCTCTGGAATAGCAGAACTTTGTGCTAAAAATGTAATTAATGTCCTTCAGAAGAAAAACGCTCTGACACCGGTTTAATTAACAATAGTTTGCTTTCACGTCTGAACGTTTCTTTTTTATCTTAATAAATCTCATTTCAGTATTCGAATTGAATTCCGTCTATTCTATAACTATTTTGTATCACAAAAAAATGTGAGTCTTATGCGAATTGGAATACCGAAAGAGACATTTCGCGGCGAAAAAAGGATTGCTTTAGCGCCGGCGGGAGTTCATACACTCGTCCAGGCAGGGCATTCAGTTTATATTGAAACAGGCGCAGGAATTGAAAGCCATTTTACGGATGAAGGATTTCAAAAACTTGGTGCAAACATCGTCTACAATGCAGAGGAAGTATATCAGCGCGCTGAGATGATTGTTAAAATTGCACCCCTCACTGAGAGCGAAGTTGATCTTCTCCAGGATGAACAGACAGTTTTTTCATTTCTGCATCTCGCTGTGGGTAAGAAAAACATAATTGAAAAACTGCTGAAGAAAAAAATTACAGCAATTGCTTATGAACTCATAGAGAAGGATGATCATTTTCCGATCCAGCAATCGATGAGCGAAATTGCAGGTCAGTTAGCCGTACAGATAGGGGAGAAATTTCTTGGGAGTGATATCCCGAACAGCAGAGGCATTCTAATGGGAGGAATAACAGGTGTTTCTCCGGCCGCTGTTGTCATACTCGGAGCCGGCGCAGTCGGATTTAATGCTGCCCGTGCTGCGTTTGCAAGAGGAGCCCATGTAATTGTGCTTGATAAAGATCTGCGAAGACTTAGAAGGATCGGTACTGAAATTTCTAAAAACATTACAACAGTCGCAGCTAATCCTTACACCTTGGCAAGAGGTGCAAAATTCGCTGATTTACTAATCGGTGCTGTACAGATGAAAGCTGAAAAAGCTCCTCATTTGATCACTGAAGAGATGGTTAAAAAGATGAAGAAGGGTGCCGTTATTGTTGATGTATCCATCGATCAGGGTGGTTGTATCGAGACCAGCAGACCCACTTCAATTTCCGATCCGATTTTTTATCAGCATGGTGTAATTCATTACTGTGTTCCTAACATTCCCGCACTTGCATCACGGACAGCAAGTTACGGATTGACGAATGCATCGATAGAATATATTCTTGAGATCGCGGAACATGGATTATCGAATGCATTGCTTGGTGATTTAGGATTAGCAAAAGGTGTTTGTACTTATAATGGGTTTTGTTCAAACGAAAACATTGCTGAAGCGTTCAATATTGAGTATAGACGTCTTCACATATTTTCAACAAATTGAGAATTTAAATGACACTTACAGAAATAAAAATTAATAAACCGGCAAACGCACCGTGGATTAAGAGATACAATTCGCGTCTTGTCTCTGCTGATGAGGCTGTTAAGGTAATCAAGTCGAAAGACAAGTTAATCATTCAGCCCGGATGTGCGGCACCGTTTGAATTGATTAATGCTATGGTCAGGCGAAAAGAAGAATTGAGCGAAGTTGAAATCTACCACATACTTGTTGTAGGCGACATTCCCTACACCAAACTCGGAATGGAAAAACATTTTAAGCACAAGGCCTTTTTTATTGGTGCAAATGCTCGCTCTGCCGTTAATGAAGGAAGAGCGGAATTCATACCAATATTTCTTTCAGAAGTCACAATGCTGTTTAAAAGAGGTGTTATACAGGCGGATGTGGCTCTTATTCAGGTTTCTCCGCCAGATGAACACGGCTTCTGCAGTTATGGGATTGATGTAGGTAACATTAAAACCCCTGCCGAGAAAGCCAAGTGTGTTATCGCTCAGGTAAATAAGAATATGCCGCGTGCACTCGGTAACAGTTTTATACACGTGAACAAAATAGACTTCCTGGTGGAAGTGGACGAACCTCTTAAAGAGTTGCCGCAAGTTGATCCTGATGCGACTCCGGAAATGTTATCGATCTATGATAAAATCGGCCAGCATGTTGCAGGCATGATTGAAGACGGTTCTACACTTCAGATGGGAATTGGTGCAATACCCGATGCTGTTCTGAAATATCTTCATCATAAGAATGATCTCGGTGTTCACACGGAAATGTTCTCTGATGGATTGATTGAACTGGTTCAGGAGGGTGTTGTAAATGGTGAAAGAAAAACGCTTCATCCAGGAAAAATAATAGCCGGATTCGTTCTAGGTACAAAACGTTCTTATGATTTTATCGATAACAATCCTGTATTCGAATTTCATCCGCAGGAATATGTAAATGATCCATTCCTAATTTCTAAGAATGATAGAATGGTCGCGATCAATTCTGCAATTGAAATTGATTTGACCGGGCAGGTATGTTCTGATTCGATCGGTACAAAATTTTTCAGCGGCATCGGGGGTCAGGTAGATTTTGTACGTGGCGCCGCCCATTCGGAAGGAGGTAAACCTATCATCGCATTACCGGCAGCAACAAAAGATCTTAAAGTTTCGAAAATTGTTTCTACACTTAAACCTGGTGCCGGAGTAGTTACTTCTAGAGGCGATGTGCATTATGTTGTAACTGAATATGGTGTTGCCTATTTGTTCGGAAAAAGTATCCAGGAGAGAGTGCGGGCTTTGATAGATATTTCTCATCCTGCATTCAGAGATGAACTAACAGAATTCGCAAAAAAAACTTATCACATTTAAGCAGACAAATTATGGTTGCTATCATTGGGGATATTCACGGCTGCTATTATACATTGGCCGAATTATACAAAAAAATTATCATCTCTTATCCAAATGTTCCTGTATACACAGTTGGTGACCTGGTGGATAGAGGAAACCACAGTTGCGAGGTTTTTAATTTTATTCTTGATAATAAAATTATCTTCACGCCTGGAAATCATGATTACATGTTCTATCATTTTTTCAAAGATCCACAAAGTGTCTTTGCCAGATCCTGGTTTTTTAACGGGAACGAATCTACACTTGAATCCTATGAGAACCGGGAAATAGATATGTTTAAGCACATAGACGCAATTAAATTGGCACCGCTTTACTATAACCTTCCCGATTGTTTTATTTCACACGCCGGTATTGCGCATCAGTATGAGAAATTTTTACCGTTAAATTTCCGCGACAACCTGGAAGTTCTTGATTCATACATTGTAAACGATCTTCGGGGCGACCGCGGGATTCTTTGGACGCGTGACCCGCTCTTAAATATTGGCAAACTGCAAATTGTTGGGCACACAACCAAACATGAAATTACATTAGTTGAGGATTCAAACGCTGTCTATATAGATACCGGAGTTTTCCTGGGAAATAAATTGAGTTCTATTATCGTTCATGAGAATAGGATTATAGAGACGATTGAAGAAAAGACTCACATGGAAGATATAATTAAGTACTAACACAATTAGAATTTTGTATCGGGAAAAAGCCGGTCAAGTCTACTATTGAGAGTAGTCCGTGGAATTCTTAAAAGTTTTGCTGCCTGACTTTTTTATTCTAACTTAACAACAACTGTATGGCGAATAAAAATTACCCAAAAAAAGTTTGCCATTTAGCTATTTTTTAGTAAACTTTGAATAGAAAAAATTAAGGAGGTTTATAGAAATTTTTTTTACGATTGATCATTATTCGCGAGATAAATATTTCTCCTCTACTCAAAAATAACTTAAAGCTGGGATTCAAACTTATTTTGGTTCCCTTTTTTGTTTTTACCATTTCTGTATTTCTAGGTTTTAAAAATGTAGAATTCACAGAGTCAAACAAGCAAGTTCAACTGGAAATTTGTTTCGATTTACTATCTAGAATTAATTCAGCCGATATTTCCTCAGTAGAATCCAATAACAAATCTTTACTGGAAATCCCTATTCCGGATTTTAGCCATACTATTTCGGATTCCATACCCAAAGTAAAAACTTTACCCGATTCAACTGCAAAATTGGTCAAAACTGTTGCCGATACAACTGAAAAGTTAAAAGTATACTCCGATTCAACTCTGAAATCGAAGAATAAAGTTGTTGATGATAACATAGTCAATCCGAAAGCTATCCTTTCAATTGATGCGGTAAAAAAAGCAGAAAATGGAAGTCATCCTGATTCTCTAAAACCAAAAATTTCAATTGCAGATTCGATTCGTACCAAGACAAAGCAGGATTCTCTAAAGCGAATTGCAGCCATGTCGGTGGATTCCACAGCACGGTTAAAGTATTTCCGGTATCACAGAGACGATTACCCAAATGTCTTGCTAAGACCGAAAAAACGATCCAGTTTTTTTGCACAACCTTCAGGTGGACTAATAACCCGGACGGAGACACTCGATTCAACGGGTTCGATAGTCACGATCAAAGAGAATATTGGCACTTCTCCATTCCGCATACCTATTAAAATGACATACGATGAATACATGAAACTTCGGCTCAGTGCAATTACACGCGATACATGGGAAGCCAAAGCCTATGAGTACAAGTTGAAAGAAACAAGAAAAGATCTGAATCAACTGATTACCGATTTAACAAACATCGACATTCCATTACCAAGTTCTCCACTCTTGAGTATTTTTGGAAAGCCAAATATCAACCTTAAAATAAATGGTCAAGTAGATATACACGGTGCTTGGCGTAATGAAACAACTACCGGTATCACTACTTCTGCGCTCGGCAATACGCGTAACGAACCAGACTTCAAACAAACCGTACAAATAAATTTAGCCGGCACAATCGGGGACAAACTTACACTTGGAGCCGACTGGAATACCGAACGTCAATTTCAATATGAGAATCAGCTTAAATTAAAGTACACCGGCTTTGAGGATGAGATAATTCAAAGCATCGAAGCAGGAAACGTTTCGCTTCAGACATCACCTTTAATTGGTGGAAGCGAGGCTTTGTTTGGTGTTAAGGCTTTGTTCAAAATGGGACCTTTCAGTTTAACCGCATTGGCATCTCAAAAGAAAAGTGAAGTGAAGGAAGTATCGGTAAGCGGCGGAGCGAAATCTCAGAAATTTGAAATTCATGCTTACGATTATTCTCCTAATCATTTCTTTATTCATGAAAAGTATGCTGATCCTGTTCTCTTTAATGATTATTTCGGAAACCCTGTACCCAAAGTGAATACAGGACTGCGCGTTATAGATATTCAAGTTTGGAAAACGAAATCAGGTCTTCCCCAAGGAAATGAACGAAAAGGAAACGCCTGGCTTGAACTGCCTTCCAGAACTGCAGGAACTCTTTACGATAACGCCCAATTCCGTGATAGTACTCTTGCCACGATTCCTGGTGTAAGAGAAATTGATAGGACATTTGTCCTGCTTCAACCCGGTATTGATTATGAGTTACATGAATCAACTGGTTTTATAACGTTGATTACTCAGATACAGGATCAGGAAGCTATTGCAGTTGCGTTTCGGCAGGAAGGTAGTCCTGCATCTTCAACTGATGATATTTACTACGGAGAATTTGTTAACGATTTGCAAAGTTCAAATGTCAGTCGATTAGTTTTGCAACTTGTTAAACCGCCCAACCTGCAGCCGGCATTCACAAAAGCCTGGAAACTACAACTTAGGAATATTTATCCCATTGGCGGTCGTGCTGTGAAAGAAGAAGGTTTTGTTCTTAATATGAACTTCAGAGTTGAGGGGCAGGAACTTCAGAATAATTATCAGGGTGTAAAATTACTCGAAGCATTTGGACTTGATAAGACCGATAAGAGCGGTACAAGCACTCAGCCCGATGGAGCCTTTGACTTCTTCCCCACCAGAACAATATTTCCAAGTACAGGTGAGGTTATCTTTCCCGTACTTCAGCCTTTTGGAAATGATTTTCCCACTGGTAAACTACCGGAAGAATTAAAATACCAGGCTATTTATGATACAACGGTATCAAAGGCAAAAGAAGTTCGCTCGAAAGATAAATTTGTTCTTGTAGGTGAGTATTCCGCCTCCGTGACTTCCGTTTATAGTATAGGTTTCAGCGCGGTTGAGAATTCCGTAAAAGTGCTTCTCAATGGACAGCCGCTGAAAGAGGGAGTTGGTTATACCGTAGATTACAATCTGGGACAGATACTCATCAGAGATGGAACTGCATTAGTTCCGGGCGCCGATCTGAAAATTAGTTACGAACAGAATGATCTGTTCCAACTTGCTTCTAAAACTTTACTTGGATTGCGGGGACTCTTTGAATTCAGCAGAGAAACCTCGCTTGGTTTTTCTTTCTTGAATTTGAATCAGCAGACACTTAGTGACAAAGTGAGAATCGGTGAAGAACCGATGAACAATTCTATCTACGGGGCTGATTTCAAAACAAACATAAATCTTCCATTTATTACCAAAGCTTTGGATAAAGTTATCTCTACTGCCGCTCCTTCCTCATTTACAGCTAATGCTGAATATGCTTATATCAACCCCGATCCGAATACAAAGAAGAGTACAATTTCCAGTGATGATGGAAGAAGCATTGCCTATGTTGACGACTTTGAGGGTGCCAAAAGGATTATTCCTGTCGGAATAGGTTACGGACAATGGAAAGACTTAAGTGTTCCGCTGGACATGCCATACATCGGTGGTCTTGATCAATATGATGCATCTTTTCAGAAAGATGTTCAGATGAATTATAAAGCAAAAACTTATTGGTTCAACATAACACCTTCAGATGTAGGGATACAAACTATCTATGGAAACAGGAAATCAGTAGGGCGCGACCCGCAAATTCAAGTTCTTGATTTTAAATTTGATCCCAAACTCCCCGGATCTTTTAACTATGTTCCAACTCCGGGTCAGAGCGAAAAGAATTGGGGCGGTTTTATGAAGAGACTTTCTTCCACCGCAAATAATCTAATTGAAGAAAACATAGAATTCATAGAGTTCTGGCTGAATACTACCGATTCACCTCAGGATTTGAAAATAAATATCGATCTTGGTCAGATCAGTGAAGATGTAATTCCGAATGGAAGATTTGATACAGAGGATAAGAATTCTAACTACCTTGTTGATGATGGTGAAGATACAGGCATAGATGGAGTTAAAGATTTCGAAGAACCTTTTTATGCGGCCGATAATACAGATCCCAGTCACGACAACTATTCATTTCAATTAACAGCAAATCCGGATTATTCTTTTGTTAACGGAACGGAAGGTAATGCTTCTGCAATTGATCTCGGAAGATTGCCTGATACAGAAGATCTTAATGGAAATTTCACACTCGACCGCGTGAATAGTTTCTTCCGTTACGTTATACCAATTGACACTAACCGCACAATCAATAAATTTATACAGGGAGGCGGTAGTAATAATTCCGGCTGGTATCTTTATAGAATTCCATTGAAAGATTTTATTGCCGAATATAATAAACCAAGTTTTTCGGTAGTTGAATTTATTCGTGTTTGGGTTTCAGGGGTAACTAAACCTGTTCATATGAGATTTGCTGAAATGAATCTTGTGGGAAATCAGTGGCAGAAAGTTTTGAAACCGCCAAAGATTACTCTGGCTGATACAGTAATGACAGTATCAACAATTAATATAGAGGATAATCCTGAATATAAATCACCACCGGGAGTTTTTCAGGAAAGAGATAGAACACGACCTGATGAGACTATTTTTAAAAACGAGCAAGCTCTTGATCTAATTATTACAAAACTTGAAGACGGTGACAGCAGAGAAGTTGTTCGATATCTTTTCAAACCTCTTGATGTTTTCAATTACAAAGAGATGAAGTTATTCATTCATTCCGATAAGACCGATTTGCCGGGATCGGTTTCATATTTTGATTCTACGAAAGCGAACAATTATGCTTCCGAGGTGTATCTTCGTTTCGGTTCCGATTCAACAAACTATTACGAATACCGGCAGCCGGTAAGATATAATTCTGATAATGATGGCTGGGATGAAGTTAGTATGATATTCGCGCAACTTACGGCAATCAAACAGCAGCGCGATTCGCTGGCTTCAAAATCTCTATATACCGTAAAGGTGCCTGGTAAACTCGGCCACACTTATGGTGTAAGAGGGGAACCAACCTTAACACGAATAACATTTTTTACGATTGGAATTGTTAATCCGCGCGATAAAGGTGCACCCAATGAAGCAGTCTCGGGAAGCGTCTGGATAAATGAGTTGCGTGTGCTTGAGGCTAATGCCACTCCGGGCTGGGCATACAGCGCCACCGCTTCGCTCAAATTAGCTGATCTGTTGAGCATCAGCGGAAATATGAGTCAGAAGAATCCTTACTTTCATAGTCTCTCGGATCGATTTGGCGGCAGAGATGATCAGAGAAACTGGGGAATTGCAGTTGATCTCGATGTTCTAAAACTTTTACCTGTCAATCTCGCAGGAAGTAATCTGAGAGTATCTTACTCGAGGTTAGAGCAGAAGAGTAGTCCTCTTTATACTCCCGGAAAAGATATTAAAATTTCGGAAGCACAGACTCAACTAAGGCAGGCGTTAATCGAAAGAAATGTTGACCCGGTAGAAATTGAAAAGGCAGTTGCAAGTCTGCTTGATAACGCTCAAACAGAAAATATCTCCGAAACGTGGGCAGTACAAAACATCAGAATAAAAATTCCAACCGATCTTTGGTATATACGAGATACCTTCAACAACCTTAGCTTTTCATTCAATTATAATAAGACAACCGGCAAGTCACCATCAATTGTATCAAATGATAACTGGATATGGAATGCAAGCGCGAGTTACTCGGTAAACTTTAGCCCTGAACTTTATTTCAGGCCTATCGATATTCCGATCATTGGAAGTTTCTTCGATCTATTTTCCGACTATCGTGATATGAAAATTTTCTTTCTGCCTCAGTCATTCAGCACACAGCTGGCAGCCAGCCGGAAAAGGAATTTTACACAAAACAGAACGCTCACAACTGTTACACCTCCGAACGTATCGAGAGATTTTACTGCTACGAGAGGTGCGGGATTCAACTGGCCTATTACCGAAGGCGGATTCTTAAATCTTTCTTGGAGTTATAGTTTTGATGTTTCTTCAATTCTGACTGATTTATTGACCGTCAAGACTGATAGGAATATTGAAAGATCTGAAAGTGAAATATGGCGTGATATTTTTGGCGGCAATCTCTTCGGAAAAGATTACGGCTACAAACAGGTGCTTGATATAAAGACAAACCCAAAACTTCCTTCACTCTGGGATTTGAAAAATTTCATTACACTAAATGGCGGCTACTCAGTAAGTTATAACTGGCAAAATAATTTTTCACAGGGGGCTCTAGGAAGAAGTGCCGGCTATTCGAATAGAATTACTCTCGGATTTTCTGTGCGTGTGAAATCCATCTTTGCGCCTCTGTTTAAGGAAGATACTTCTGTTCCAATTCAAGTTCAGGATCAACAGAGCGGGACGATCGGCGGACGTGGAAAACCTCGTTCTGCACCTCAGCAAAATGTTCAGGCCCGCGTTGATGAGGCTGTGCCTGCTGTGAAGGATTCAACAATTCTCAAAATCGATTCCACGATGGTTGCAATTGCAGACACAGTTAAGGGACCAAGTTCCATCATGAAGACTTTAGAGTATCTGAAACTTGGCTTGAAATATTTGCTGTTAGATTATGATAATATCTCTGTCACTTTCTCTCAATCGAGTTCGTATGTTGGAAGTGGTCTTGAAGGTGAAGGAACAGGATTTAATAATTTCTGGGGCTTTTCACAAAGTGCCTCGAAAGGTCCCTCACGAATGTTTATGCTTGGTTTCTCAAATGATGTGGGTCCGCGTGCAGCGGGTGGAAATTTGCAGGATACTTATACTCAGAAGAATGATATCTCCTTAAAAACTCAACGGCCTCTTTGGGAAGGAGCGCAGTTAGATCTAACCTGGACTGTTGGCTGGAGTATGAACAAAGGAATCACTATACAAACTGATCCACTCGGCGGAGTACAAATAACAAAACCTCTTTCAACCGGTATGCTGGATCGATCATTCCTTAGTTTACCGCCTACTCTGATCTTTTCATTCCTGGGCAATGGAATCAAAAAAGTAAATGAACTTTATAATCCTCAAGCGGAAAATCCCGGACAAAATCTTTCTGATGCTTTCCTTAACGGATTTGAAACTTTTTCCTTTATTTCAAAAATTCCATTCTTATCCAGTGTTGTAAAATATATTCCACGACCTAACTGGACTTTCACATGGAACGGATTAGAGAAATACTCAATATTTAGTTTTGCAAAGAGAGTTCAGATCAACCATGCTTACATTTCCAACTACAGCGAGGGATGGAAAATTAATCCCGATGGAGTTCAGGAGACACAGTCTCAAAGAGTCGATTACTCATTCGCTCCTCTGTTTGGTCTTACAATGAATTTTGAACAATTCTTGGGTGGAACGTTTCAGGGGAGTGTACGATTTTCCACAAAGTCATCATTCAGTCTTGGACTTTCCACACGGAATATTACCGAAGCATATAACCGGGACATAAATGTTTCTGCAAGTTTTACAAAATCAGGATTTGATTTACCGCTGTTTGGCATCTCATTAAAGAATGATATTGAAATTTCCTTTTCATATACAAACGGTAAAACTTCAAGCGTAATTTACGATATGGAAAAATTCAAGGAAAACGGAACACCGCAGGAAGGTAAAACAAATACTATAATTGAGCCGAAGATTAGGTATGTTATGAGCCAACGCGTATCGCTTACAATTTTTTATAGACGAACCAGCATTGAGCCGGAGGGTGCTTCAAGATATCCCCCTACAACTACAAACGAAGCCGGTGTTGATGTTCGAATTGCTATTCAATAAAATTATCCTGGTGTTTGCCGAAATATGAAAAACAATAAAATTCTCTGGGTTGATGATGAGATCGAACTTCTTCGTTCACATATAATATTTCTGAACGAAAAAGGGTACGAAGTATCAACAGTTACTAATGGTGAAGATGCGATCTCCGAAGTTAAGAACAACCAGTTTGATCTGATTTTTCTTGATGAGATGATGGCAGGTATAGGCGGACTTGAGACTCTTGGAAGAATCAAGGAAATCAATCCAAACATTCCCGTAGTGATGGTTACAAAGAGTGAGGAAGAATCACTTATGCATGATGCCATAGGAAGCAAGATTCGCGACTATTTAATCAAGCCGGTTCTTCCTTCACAGGTGCTGATGGTATGTAAAAAAATTCTTGAGCAGAAGAAAATTTCCAGTGAGTATGTTGCAAAAGATTATCTACAGGATTTTAATGAAATCTCGCGTCAACTTTTGCTCGATCCTGATTACGATGACTGGGTTGAAATTTATGTGAAACTTACAAACTGGGCAATGGAACTTGATATCCATCCCGAGGTTGATTTACGCCAGACATTAATTGAACAGATAAAAGAGTGTAATCAGGAATTCAGCAAGTATGTAGAAATAAAATATAAGAATTGGATCGACAATGTTGGCGGCGAGGATGTTCCGACTCTCACAACTCAGATAGTAGATAAATATGTACTGCCGCAATTATCAAAAACAGACGGACCTGTTTTTTTCTTTGTGATTGATTGTTTACGACTCGATCAATGGCTGGTTATGGAAAAACATTTGAACGATATTTTCAATATCCAAAAAGATTATTATTACTCAATTCTTCCGACTGCAACACCTTATTCACGTAATTCTTTATTCGCGGGTTTGTTCCCCTCTGAAATCGAAAAAAACTATCCCGATCTTTGGGGTACGATGAATGACGATGAAAACAGTATGAACAAATACGAGAAAGATCTGCTTCAGAATCTATTGAACAGAAGAAAGATAACTTTGAAAAATGATTTGAAGTATGTAAAAATAATTGATCCGGAAGTGGGCCGCTCTTTCGAGCAGAATGTTCTTTCTCATAAAAAAACACATTTCATGGCAGTAGTAGTAAATTTTTTGGATATGATCGCTCACGGTCGTTCAGATTCCGCGATACTTAAAGAAATTGCACCGGATGAATCTGCCTACCGCTCGCTCACAAACAGTTGGTTCCAACATTCATCTTTGCTTGGCACTCTGAGAGCTATTGCAACAATTCCGCGGGCAAAAGTGATTGTTACAACTGATCATGGAAGCATACGCACTTTGAGGGGAGCTAAAGTTCTTGGTGACAAAGAGGCTTCTTCAAATTTGCGATTCAAGTTCGGGCGTAATCTAAAGGTAGATGAAAAGCATGCGATTTTTATAAAAAATCCTCTGGACTATAAATTGCCGAAGCGCGGGCTTACAATTAGTTATATTATATCCAAAGAAGATTTTTATTTTGTGTATCCAACAGATTATCATAAATATTTAAGCCATTACAAAGACAGCTTCCAGCATGGCGGTATCTCGATGGAAGAGATGATACTTCCGGTAATTACGATGGAGAGTAAGATTTAGATGACATTTCCGTTCCATAAAAATGTTGTCTCGGAAAATGAAACTGCTGATATCGCTAACCAGTTTTCCAAAGTACTTCTACCGTGTGATATAGTGTTATTGAACGGCGATCTCGGTTCGGGAAAAACATTCTTTGTTAAAAATATATGCAGCCAGTTCGGAATACATACAGCATCAAGTCCGAGTTTTGCGATTGTGAATGAATATCATAATGGCAAAAAAATTGTCCACTTTGATTTCTACCGTATAAGAAAAATTGGAGAGCTTTACGATATCGGTTTTGAAGATTATCTTATGAATGACGAAGCAATTATATTTATTGAGTGGGCTGATATGTTTCCGGAAATATTACCCCGGAAGAACTATGAAATCCAAATTAAATGTATCAATGATTCATCACGAGAAATATCTATCTTAAAACATGAGTGATCTATTCCCGATATTAGCAGTTGAGACATCCGGAGAATTGTGCAGCGTTGCCCTCTTACCGGATACAAAAAATTATGTTGAACTGAATTTTCTTCAGAAACATATTCATTCTCAAAAATTAATTGGAATGATTGACACTGTTTTAGAGACAGATTCTGTAAAATTACAAAGTGTAAAGTCAATCGCTGTCTCGATGGGTCCAGGGTCTTTCACGGGTTTGCGGATAGGTCTTTCTGCTGTAAAAGGAATTGCTTTCGGTGCAAATATCCCGATAGTTCCTGTGCCAACATTCGATGCATTCGCATTTCAGATTGGAAGATATTTACCTGAAGGATCGAATTTCTCAATCGCTGTTAGCGCAAACATTGAGGAGTTCTATTTTGCAAAGTATCTTAAAAAGCAAAATGGGTTTGAAATTCTAAATGAGCTGAAATTAATAGAAAAAAAGGATTTCGAGAATAATCTGGTTAACGGAGAACTGGTTTATGGAAATGTTGCTGGAACCGGAGGTGCAAATCCAGTAAATGGACCTACAGCAAAATCAATAGGAGAGTGGGCTTATTTATATGGGAAGGATTTATTAACTTTTGACCACGATTATCTTGAACCAAATTATTTTAAGAAATTTATTGTGAAGGCAAGAAAATGAGAAAAATGTCACTATTCTTTTTGTTCTGTTTTGTTAGTGGTATTACAGCACAGATTAACGCGCCAAAGATCAGTGTAAAAAAGGATCGTCATGATTTCGGAACAATCGTCGAAGGTGAAATTGTTACACATAAGTTTGAGATCTCGAACTCTGGTACCGCTGAATTAGTAATTAGTCAGGTTCGTGCATCATGCGGTTGTACTGCTGCAAAACCAGACAAGATGAAACTGAAACCGGGAGAAAAAACATTTGTTAAGGTCGAATTTAATTCCGAAAACCGCTTGGGACCACAGGAAAAATTTGTTTATGTCTCATCAAACGATCCAATTAATCCGGAATACAAACTTTCTTTTGTAGGAGTTATTGTTGATAAAAACGCCGCAGCGAAGGACGGTAAGAATCCTAAACTTACACTGAGCAAGACCAGCATTGATTTTGGTAAAGTTGAAGAAGGAAAAATAGTTGATACGAAGATTAGTTTTAAGAATGAAGGCAGCAGCACTCTTGTAATAAATGATGTAAAAACTTCATGCGGCTGTACAGCAGCTTTGTTGAGCAGTAAAACTCTGAAACCCGGTGAATCCGGAAACGTTAGAATTGAATTAGATACGGCTAACCGGGAAGGAAAGCTTACCCGCACTGTAACTCTATATTCAAACGATCCGCTGCAGCCGAATCAGACAATAACTTTATTTGTCACTATTGAAAAGAGAAAATCTTAATGGGTTGGTTTACAAGAAAAAAAGAAAATATTTCTCGCGACAGTAAAAAGACCGATATACCGGATGGGCAATGGTCCAAATGCGAAGACTGCGGTGAAATAATTCATAATAAACAACTTGAAGTGCATCTCTGGTGTTGTCCAAAATGCAATTATCATTTCAGAATTGGCAGCCAACAATATGCCACCATTATTTTCGATAAAGGTTCTTTCAAAGAACTTGATAAGAAAATGAAATCAGGGGACCCGCTTGAATTCACGGATACTAAAAAATATTCAGAGCGAATAGTTGCCACGATTAAAAAAAGTGGATTAAATGATGCCGTCAGAACAGGAATTGGAAAAATAGACGGCAAAAAAGCAGCGTTCGCATGCATGGATTTTAATTTCATCGGTGGAAGCATGGGGTCAGTCGTAGGTGAAAAAATAGCCCGCGCCATTGATGCTGCATATGAAGAAAAAATTCCAATGATTATAATAAGCCAAAGCGGTGGTGCAAGAATGATGGAAGGGGCATTCTCTCTGATGCAGATGGCTAAAACAAGTGCCCGGCTTGCCAGAAATGCAGAAGCGAAATTGCCGTATATATCAGTGCTTACAGACCCAACCACCGGCGGAGTCACAGCAAGTTACGCAATGCTTGGTGATATAATAATTGCAGAACCTAAAGCCTTAATTGGTTTCGCCGGACCTCGTGTGATTAAACAGACGATTGGTAAAGACTTACCCAGCGGATTCCAGCGGACAGAATTTCAGCTCGAAAATGGATTTGTTGATTTTATTGTGAATAGAAAACAGATGAAAGAGAAACTTGCGCAGTTGATCGATTACTTGGCTTAATGAATAATTTATTGAAATAATTACTGCAGTCTTTAAAAATAGATAGTTGCATTCAGTTTGTAGATCATCTCCTGAATTTCTTTACCATCGCACTGATTACCTCCATTGCGTAATCAACCTCAGTATCAGTATTTTTCGTACCAAAAGAAAATCGTAAAGTACCTGTTGCATCTTCAGGAGGATAGCCCATTCCGAGAATGACATGGGACGCTTTAATTGTACCGCTTGTACATGCGGATCCATTCGAAACTGCGACACCGTTGATATCAAGGTATATAATCATTGATTCAGAGTCATTGTTATAATATTCTGATTTAAATGTAACGCTTAGAATATAAGGAGATGAAGTAGAATCACTGTTGATAATGATTCCTTTGTTGTCAAGCGCGGTAAATGAATCCATGAATCTTTCTTTCAGTTTTTTTGCATGGTTATAATTTGCTAGCATGGACTCATCAGCAATTCTGATCGCTTCAGCCAAACCAATTATACCAGCTACGTTCTCAGTGCCCCCTCGTCTGTTTCGTTCCTGAGATCCACCGAAGAGTAAAGGGGAGAGAGGTGTTCCGCTTTTCACATAAGCAAAACCAACTCCCTTGGGGCCATTTATCTTATGTGCTGAACCGCAGAGTGAATCAATTCCGAGTTTTTTTACATCAATTGGAAACTTACCGAAACTCTGGACAGCATCAGTATGAAAAAAAATATCTTTTAGTTTGACATGAGTGGAAATATCACCTATCGGGTTAATAGCTCCTGTCTCATTATTAATGTGCATTATCGAAGCAAGTGTAGTATCCTTGTCTAAATAATTTAATGATGATTGCCAGTTTACCCTCGAATCTGGGTTGACCTCTAACCAATTAACGTTGAAACTTTCTTTTTCTAATTCATGGAAAGCGTCGAGAACACAATGATGTTCAACTTTTGATGAGAAAATCTTTTTACGTCCACTCTCTTCATACTCTGTTCTAGCAATTCCGAAAATTGCAAAGTTATTCGCTTCAGTTCCGCCGCTTGTGAAATAAATTTCACTCGGACTAGCATTAATAAGATTAGCAACGGTTTCCCGCGCCTCTTCAATTGCTACCCGGACTGTTCTGCCATAAGAGTGAATGCTGGAAGGGTTGCCGAAATCTTCTGTTAAGAAGGACTTCATTTTCTCAAATACTTTAGGATGTACCGGAGTAGTAGCTGCGTAGTCGAAATAAACTTTCATGAATTCCTTTCTATCTTAAACTGACATCACCGAAATGAATTTTTTCTAACTTGTCACCAGTGCGTAATACAAGAAATCCATTTTCATCGATATCTTCAAAAATTCCAACCTTGACAAGCTCGCTATCAACAATTTTAATTTTTTCTCCCAGCATTTTGCACCGGTTTCGCCAATCGTTTAAAACTTTCTTACCGGATTTTTTGGATATTTCTAACATCGCTTCAAAATTATTAAGAACCTCGCTTAGTAATTTTTCTCTGCTCGCTATTGAATGAAATTCTTTTCTTATTGAGGTTGGTGCTATTTCAAAATGACCGGGGAAGTTTGGCTGATTAACATTTATACCAATACCCACAACAACACGCGCGATTTTATTTGCTTTAGATACAGATTCCAATAAAATACCGGCTATTTTTTTCTTATGAATTAAAACATCATTCGGCCATTTTAGTTCAACATCAAGTTGATAGAGATTTTCAATAGCCTGTGCCACAGCAACCGCAGCACTAAAATTTATCAAATTAATTTTTTGTTCTTTGAACTCACCTTTGAGTAGAATTGAAAATGTAAGATTTTGCCCGTTGCTGCTGATCCATTCTCTTTCTTTTCGTCCCCGGCCCTTGCTTTGGAATTCAGCTAATAAAACAGTCCCATTCTGATTTGAATCCTTGCTTGCCAGTAACATTGCATTTGTGGATTCAACTTCATCGCTATAAATGAAATTCCTGCCGATGTAATCGGTATCCAGCTTGATATCAAAATCCTCAATCTTGAACAAAATTATTATCTCCTAAAAAAATTGTTATGAAATAAAATTTCAATTTCAGCCAGAATATCATACCTGCCGGAAATAAAATTTGAATCCCGGACAAACATGTCATCGTGGTTAAAAGCTCTGCGTTTCAGCTAAGCTAATAAAAAATAAGTGTTTAGAGAAAAATTAACGTTTGGCATTTCCATTGCTATAGTAAAAACGAACAATTAACAATAACGGAGGATAAAATGACACTCATTAAATTCGAACCTATGAGAGAGTTTGAAACTCTTCATGACAAAATTCAAAGATATTTTGATGATTTCTCCAACTTTGGATTCAGCATGAATGAAAATTTTTATCCGAGAATTGATATTTCTGAGGATAAAAACAACATCAATGTCACAGCAGAAATCCCTGGAGTCAAAAAAGAAAATATAAAAATCACATTGCAAGATAACATTTTGACAGTAGAAGGGGAAAAGAAAAAAGATTCAGAGCAAAAAGAAAATAACTTTTACAGGAGTGAGAGAATGTTCGGATCTTTCAAACGTTGCTTCACACTTCCGGAGGAAGTTGATTCTGAAAGTGTCGATGCAAAATTTGAAGACGGAATGCTTCATATTCAGATGAAGAAACTTTCACCAAAAGTAAAAAGTGAAAAATTAATAGAGCTGAAGTAAATCCTTCAGCTCATTTCAAAAATAAATCGATAAGGATAAGTCAATGGGAAAGATTATAGGAATTGATCTTGGAACGACTAACTCGTGCGTTGCGGTTATGGAAGGAAACGAGCCGGTGGTAATTCCAAATTCTGAAGGTGGAAGAACAACACCATCTGTTGTTGCATTTACAAAATCTGGCGAAAGATTGATAGGCCAACCAGGTAAACGTCAGGCAGTTACAAATCCCAAGAATACAATATTCTCAATCAAAAGATTCATGGGAAGAAAGAGAGAAGAAGTTGACGTTGAATCTAAAGAAGTTCCTTACAAAGTTGTTTCAGGTGATAACGGCTCTGCGAGAGTTGAAATTGATGAACGCTTGTACTCCCCACCCGAAATTAGTGCAATGGTATTACAGAAAATGAAAAAGACTGCTGAAGATTATCTTGGTCAGGAGGTCACTGAAGCGGTTATTACTGTTCCTGCGTATTTCAATGATGCGCAGAGACAGGCTACAAAGGATGCCGGTGAAATTGCCGGATTAAAAGTAAAAAGAATTATAAATGAACCAACTGCAGCCGCATTAGCATACGGATTAGATAAAAAACACAAAGAAGAACTTGTTGCTGTTTATGATCTTGGCGGCGGAACATTTGATATTTCAATTCTACAGTTGGGTGAAGGTGTCTTTGAAGTGAAATCTACCAACGGTGATACTCATCTTGGTGGTGATGATTTTGACCAAAGACTTATTGACTATCTCGCCGATGAATTTCAAAAACTTGAGGGAATTGATCTACGCAAAGATCCGATGGCACTTCAGCGTCTTAAAGAGGCTGCCGAAAAAGCTAAAATTGAACTCTCTTCCTCTGTGCAGACCGATGTTAATCTTCCGTTTATTACTGCTACACAGGATGGACCGAAACATTTAAATATCAATCTCTCCCGTGCCAAATTTGAGCAGTTGATTGATGATCTAATTCAAAGAACAGTTGAACCATGTGAACGCGCTATCAAAGACGCAGGTGTGTCAACATCTCAAATTGATGAAGTAATTTTAGTCGGCGGATCTACCCGTGTACCGAAAGTTCAGGAATTAGTAAAAAAACTTTTTGGAAAAGAACCACATAAAGGCGTAAATCCGGATGAAGTTGTTGCCATCGGTGCGGCTATTCAAGGCGGCGTGCTTGCCGGTGATGTAAAAGATGTTCTCTTACTTGATATTACTCCATTATCTCTTGGAATTGAAACGCTTGGCGGAGTTTTCACAAAACTTATTGAAGCTAACACAACAATTCCTACAAAGAAGAGCGAAGTTTTCTCTACAGCGTCTGATAATCAACCATCTGTTGAAATTCATATTCTCCAGGGTGAGAGGCCAATGGCTGCAGACAACAGAACTCTGGGAAAATTCCATCTCGATGGAATACCACCGGCGCCTCGTGGAATTCCACAGGTTGAAGTAACATTTGATATTGATGCAAATGGAATTCTTCATGTTGCTGCAAAAGATAAAGCTACAAGCAAAGAACAAAGCATCAGAATTACTTCTTCGAGCGGACTTTCAAAAGAGGAAGTTGAAAAGATGAGGCAGACTGCAAAAGAACATGCAGCCGAGGATAAGAAGAAAAAAGAGGCTGTTGAAGTAAAAAATCAAGCTGATAATCTCATCTTCCAGACAAAGAAACAGATTGAAGAGATGAAAGACAAAATCACTGCCGAACAGAAGAACCAGCTCGAAAGTGAAATCAAAAAAGTTGAAGATGCATTGGCAGCTAACGATACAGAAAAAATCAAATCCGCAACCGAGGGGATGACAAAAATATGGAACGAGATAGCGCAGAAGTTGTACGCGCAACAAGGTCCACCTCCGGGTGCAGGCGGCGGAGAACCTTTTGCCGGTCAACCTGATGGTGAGCCAAAACAACAATCCTCGAAAGGAAAGAAAGATGACGGAAATGTTGAAGATGCGTCTTACGAAGTTGTTGATGATGATAAAAAGTAAATAAAATAAATAACAAAAAAACAGATGGAGGTCGTTATGACTGAACAAAAAGATGTTATGGAAGTACAAAATAAAAGAAGCTGGGATGAAGCTCTCGAAAAAGAATCATGGGTTGCACCATTAATCGATATCTACGAAACAACCGAAGATTATTTTCTGATGGCTCAGATGCCAGGAGTTGCTAAAGAGGATGTTAAAATTAAACTCGAAGATGGATTCTTAGTGATAATGGGCAGAATCACTTTCGATGAGGCAATTAATCGTAAATATGTTCTTAAAGAAACTGAAACCGGAAACTTCTATCGCAGATTCAAAATTTCCGAAAATATTGATGAATCGAAAATTGATGCTAAGCTGGTGAACGGAGTACTTAACGTAAATCTTCCAAAGCATGAAAGAATGAAACCAAAGACGATTGAGATAAAGTAATCAGTTCTCATTCGTCAGGTATTAAGCAGAAATCCCGCCTCGGTGGGATTTCTATTTTTAAACTCTTCTGATTGAATTCGATATCGCTTCTCTTTAATTTAGTACTGCGATGAAAAAACTTATTCCATTTTTACTTTTGATTCTATTCAGCGGATTACTTTATTTATCCGGGAATGAATTTATTATTCAGCAATCCGATCCAACTCAATTAACGAAGGATTACACAGACGGAATCTTAATCTCAGAAATAGCAAAAGTTGACAAACGTGCCAATTACACCCTCGATGTTGAATTTAATCCGGTCGAAAAAAAAATTTATGTGAAAGAAAACATTATATGGATCAACAAAACCTTGGAGCCGACCTCCGAGGTTCAATTTCATTTCTATGCCAACGGATATAAAAATGGCAACACACTCTTTGGCCAAGTTTATCCAATCAATTCAGAAACACAAACTCAAATTGATGTGAAGTCGTTTCTTGTTAATTCCATGCCAGCAGAACTGATCTATTTTCAACCCGAAATTGCAAACCAACATGATAGCACAGTCGCAAAAGTTTTATTAGATCAACCGATTCAACCAGGTGATAGTATTAAGATCTATTTTAACTATACGATGAAAATTCCAAGATCGGTAAAGCGCTTAGGTTATGCCAGCGGTAGAAATTTTTTCTTCCTTTCCCAGTGGTTTCCTAAAGTCGGTGTTTTTGAAAACGGAAAGTGGGTGTGTAGTCAATATCATCCTTATCTGAATTTTTATTCCGACTTTGGTGATTACTCAGCAAATATAAAAGTTCCTAAAAATTACATTGTAGCCGCAACTGGAGTTGAGAAAGACAAAAAATCAGATACAGATTTTACAACCTTTCATTTTGTCCAATCCGGCGTGCACGATTTTGTCTGGCTTGCATCAGATGAAATTCTCCATCAAAGCAGTATTTATAAGCGAAAAGATGGAACACAAATAGTAATACAGGCGTATGTTCAACCCGAACGGCGGAAATATTTTGAGCGGTACTTTAAGAGTGTGAAAAACTGTCTGCAGTATTTTGAAGATAACATCGGAATTTATCCTTATCGAAATATTACTCTGGTTGATGTTCCGCGAACATCAGCCTCTGGCGGAATGGAATATCCAACACTTTTCACCGTGAGTGCAGAATTATTCTCTCCGAAAGAAACCGGCTGGCCAGAGAATCTTGTAACGCATGAATTTTCTCATCAATTCTTTCACGGATTAATTGCAAATAATGAGGTTTATGAAGCATGGCTTGATGAAGGATTTACCACCTATATCACCACGAAAATAATGCATCATTATCAACCTGACATATTCGAGAATTTTAAATTCGCATCCTACATACCGGTATACGGATTAAATTTTCTTTCGTATAATGAAATTCCTCTTATATATACGCTTGTTGATATCAAAACCCCGGAAGGTGCAAGAAGCGCCATTTCTTACTATAAAAATATGACTGTTGGTTCGCTTGCAGATACATCATACAAACTTCCAACTCGATTATCTTATGTCGTTAATTCTTATACAAAGCCTGAACTTGTCTTGCACACTTTAGAACGATATGTAGGGCAAGAAAAGATGATGAAAATTTTAAAAGAATATTACAATAACTTTAAATACAAGCATCCACGAGCCACTGATTTCATTAACATAGTTCAGAAAAATAGTAATGAGGATATGAGTTGGTTTTTTGATGAATTTTACAAAACTCCAAAATCGTTTGATTATAAAGTCACCTCGATAACAAGAAAAGTTTCCAATCAATATGAGGTTCTCGTTGAACGTCTCGGTGATGGAATATTTAAAAATGAAATTGCACTATATACTGATAGGGAGACACTTATTCAAAAATGGGATGGATCGGAAAGATGGAAAATTTTAAGATTCCAGACTGACAATAAAGTTATCGCAGCAGAGGTAGATCCTAAAAGAAAAAACATGCTCGATGTTAATTTTGCCAATAATTCCTTTACTATCGAGCCACGCGTTTGGGCCTCACTTTCACTTGTAATTCGTTTTTTCTTCTGGATTCAGAACGCACTAATGGTTCTAGGAAGTATCGGATGATCAAGAGCATTAAGCAGATATTACTTCACGGAGTTCGTTCGGTATTTCAAAATGCTAAATTTGTGATTCTAATGTGGGCATCCAATGCGGCTTTGGCACTTGTTCTTGCCGTTCCAGTTTATAATATACTTGTTGAAAATCTTGGTACATCACTCACCAGTGACAGGTTGGCAATGAATTTTGATTATATGTGGTACCTGCAGTTTAGAAATCTTTATTCAATCCAACTCGATCAGATTCCTTTAAGTATCTATTTTGTAGTCGGTATATACGCACTCATACAGACTTTTTTCCTTGGCGGATTGATTTCGATTTTTCATACACCGGATAAAAACCACACAGTCGACTTCTTCTATGGCGGAGTAAAATACTTCTTAAGATTTACTAAAGTCCTTTTACTCTCATTGATCTTTTTCTTCGCGGCATTCAAGTTGAATGATTACTCCGGAGAATTAATCACAATAATCTTTAAAAATTCTGAAAACGTTGTTGCAGATTTTATACTGAAAGCTGTGCGATATATTCTGCTGATTTTTTTTATTGGAATTGTTACAATTGTCTCTGATTACTCAAAAATTTCTCTCGCGGTAAAAGATAAAAACCAGATTTTACGTGAATGTTATAATGCAATTCGATTTATTCTAAACAACTTCAACAAAGTATTTATAACATTTTTGATCGTAGCAATCATTGGCGCACTAGGCTCAATTGTCTATAATGTCATCGGAAGATTTATTCCGAGGACACCTTTCTATTTTCTCTTCCTCTCCTTTTTTCTTCAGCAAATGTTAATTATCTTTCGATTGTTGGTGAGAATGTTGTTCTATTCGACAGAAGTTAATTTATTCAACGATTTAAGCGCCGATATCATTAAAGCTGAAGCGCATTAGAAAAAAAATACTATGGCTATTATTCCAATTACAGTGTACGGTGATAAAATCCTACGGCAAAAAGCTCAGCCGGTAAAAGAAGTTACAGACGATATCATTGGGAAAATTAAAAATATGTTCGACTCTATGCGCAATGCCAACGGAATCGGCTTAGCCGCAAACCAGGTCGGCTACCGTGACTCTATGTTTGTTCTTGATTTGGATGGCGTGGAAGGTTACGAGAAATTCAAACCTGTTGTTATAATTAATCCTCAAATACTGCTCTACTCAGATGAAAAAATTATTAAGGAGGAAGGCTGTCTCAGTCTGCCAAATCTTCATGCTAATGTTGAGCGTTCAGAAAAAATTAAAATTCGTTACATAGATACAGACGAGAAGGAAGTGGAAGTTGAAGCAGACAGTCTTCTTGCACGCGTCATTCTTCACGAATATGATCATTTGATCGGCAAGATGATTCCCGATCGTGTGGCTGATGATGTGAAGAAAAAATTATCTAAAGAATTATCGAGTATTATGAACAGGGAAGTTGACATTGATTACCCCATCACAGAAGGGTAGTTCACACCGTAAATTTCTTACCGAAATTTTTGAGCGGAGTTAAGGAGTTAAAATGAAAATTGTTTTTATGGGAACGCCTGAATTCGCAATCCCTTCGCTCAAAATACTCTTAGAGAGTAATCATAATGTGGTTGCTGTGGTATCGGCGCTGGACAAAAAACGTGGAAGGGGCAAACAGATCTCATTCACTCCGGTAAAAGAATTCGCATTACAAAATAAATTGGAAGTCCTTAGCCCTGTCACTTTAAAAGATGCGGAATTTGTTAAGCGGTTGAAGGAGCTTCAGCCTGATTTGTTCGTAGTGGTTGCTTTCCGAATTTTACCCAAAGAAGTTTATACAATTCCTGCCAAAGGTGCCTTCAATCTCCATGGCTCGTTATTGCCTAAATATCGCGGGGCAGCACCGATACAATGGGCACTTATAAATGGTGAGAAGGAAACCGGACTAACTACTTTTTTCTTGGAAGATAGAGTCGATACTGGCAACATTATTATACAGGAGAAAATTGTAATTGAAGATTCCGATGATTTTGGTTCTCTTCATGATAAAATGATGATTCTGGGTGCAGATGTTGTTATTCGAACTGTAAACATGATTGCTTCCGGAGAAGTCAAAACTTTCAAGCAGGATGATTCACTTGCCTCACCTGCACAAAAAATAGCAAAAGAGATTTGCCAAATTAGCTGGGATAAAAGCGCTGAAGTGATTCACAATCTTATACGTGGGCTATCGCCTCATCCAGGAGCGTTTTTCGAGTACGATGGAAAAACTTTTAAACTATTCAAAACAAAAATAATGGAGAATGGCGAAACTGTCAGTTGGCAGGCAAGGTTGACAATTGAGAATTCAAATATTAATTCACAATTAGCAACTCTAAATTCTAAATTATCCGTAACTCTTATTCAAACTAAAAAAGAAATATTTATCAGCATCGGTAATGATCTGCTCCAAATTCTGGAACTTCAACCGGAAGGGCGCAAACGAATGACCGCAGAAGAATTTTTAAGAGGGTACTCTTTTATCAAGTAATGGAATTATGATGAGAAATAATCGTTATGAAAGTGTGATGGATGCAATCGGCCGTACACCGATTGTAAAACTTGGAAATATATCAAAAGGACTTAAAGCCACTATCTGGGCAAAAATGGAGTTTATGAATCCGGGCGGAAGTATCAAAGACCGCATTGCCAAATACATGATTGAAAAGGCCGAGAGAGAAGGAAAGATAAAACCGGGCGATACTATTCTTGAGAACTCTTCCGGCAATACCGCAATGGGACTTGCAATTGTATGCCGACAAAAAGGTTACAAATTAAAAATTGTTATAAGAGACACAACCAGTAAAGAAAAAATTAAAATGCTTGAAGTGCTTGGTGTTGATGTTATTAAAGTCGATGCATCGCTTCCACCCGAGCATCCTGATTCTTATAATTTATTTGCGGTTAATCTCGTCAAAAAAGATCCATCGCTTTTTTACATCGATCAGCACAATAATCTGGATAATAACGAAGCACATTATATGACAACCGGACCTGAAATTTGGGAGCAGATGGAAGGGAAGATTGATTATTTCATTGCCGCCGTAGGAACCGGGGGAACATTATGCGGCGCGGGAAAATATCTTAAAGAAAAAAATCCGGCCATTAAATTGATTGGCCTCGATCCTATAGGCTCTGTCTTTTACGATTGGTTCAAATACAAGAGGATGATTACTCCATATCGATATTTAGTTGAAGGTATGGGAGATGAATTCTTAATTAACACTGCTCAACTTGATGTTCTTGATGACATGATGCAGGTAGAGGATAAAAAAGCGTTTGGCTGGGCAAAGAAAATTGCTTTCGAAGAGGGAATACTTGCAGGCGGTTCAAGCGGCGCCAACATTTATGGCGCAGTTCATCTGGCAAGGGAGATCGATTGTGAGGCTAACATTGTAACACTTATCTGCGACAGCGGCTACAAGTACTTCAGCACAATTTATAATGATGAGTGGTATGAAAAAAATAATCTTCTTTGAAACTGATTATACACAACAGAAATAATAAATCTAAAATCCATTTTATAAAAATGAAAGGATTGACGAACATGAAAAATAAACTATACTTTTTATTTACAATGATAATTCTTCTCTGTTCGGTTCAAAATATGAATGCACAGGTAACAGAAGATCCGAATCTCTGGCTTGAAGAGATCGACGGGACAAAAGCGCTGGATTGGGTAAGATCACAAAATAAAATTACAGTCGCTGAACTTGAAAAATATCCTGCCTTCCAGGATATCAACAAAAAGAATTTTGAAGTATACAATTCTAAAGAGCGTATCGCCTCACCGGATATCCGAGGAAATTACATATATAACTTCTGGCAGGATGAAAAAAATGAACGCGGAGTCTGGCGCAGAACAACATTAAATGAGTATATGAAAAAATCCTCTGAATGGGAGGTAGTACTTGATATAGATGCACTTTCAAAAGCTGAAAATGAAAAATGGGTTTTTCATGGCGCCAGCTTTTTGTTCCCTAACTATGACCGTTGTATAGTCTCACTTTCGCGAGGCGGCGGTGACGCGGATATTAAACGTGAAATGGATCTTAAGGCCAAGCAATTTGTTAAGGATGGTTTTTCTCTTCCGGAAGCTAAAGGTTCCACTTCATGGAAAGACGAGAACACTTTATATGTCATGACTAATTACGGCGAAGGTACTCTTACAGAATCAGGCTATCCTAGGATTGCAAAAATTTGGAAACGCGGAACTCCCCTGGCTGAAGCAAAAACAATTTTTGAGGGTGAAACGAAAGACGTTTCCGTTTCGGCTTATACACTCTTTACACCTGAAAGGAATTATGATTTTGTACACAGGGGAATTACATTTTACACATCTCATCTTTATGCAATCGAAAATGGTAAATTGACCAAAATGGATATCCCGGATGACGCTTCATTTTCTGGGCTATTTAAAAATCAGATGCTGCTTGAACTTAAATCTGACTGGGACATTGGCGGGAAAGTATATACACAGGGATCGCTCATAAGTATTGATTACGACAAATTTATGAAAGGTGACCGCAATTTTGATCTTATACTAAAACCAGGAGAAAGGTCTAGTATTGTCTCGGTCGGAAACACCAAGAATTATCTGTTAATTAATCAACTCAACAATGTTCGCAGCGAGCTATATAAATATTCTCTGAAAGACGGTAAATGGTCCCATGAAAAAGTTAAAGCGCCGGATTACGGGACAATCGGAATAGCCTCGACAGATGATTTCTCGGAAAAATATTTCTTTACATACACCGGTTTTCTGGTTCCAACCAGTCTTTATTTTGTGTTGGATGATAATAAAATTCAGAAAGTAAAAAGTCTGCCGGAATTTTTTAACGGAAGCAATTTTGAAGTTGAGCAGTATGAAGCGGCTTCCAAGGATGGTACTAATATTCCCTATTTTCTTATTCATAAAAAAGGAATCAATCTTGACGGTGCAAACCCTACATTGCTTTATGCCTACGGAGGCTTCGAGGTTTCGTTGCAGCCGTTTTATTCGGGTGTAATTGGTACGGCCTGGTTGGAAAGGGGGGGTGTGTATGCTCTCGCCAATTTGCGTGGCGGAGGAGAGTTCGGACCGAAATGGCATCTATCTGCTATTAAAGAAAATCGCCAGAAAGTAAATGAAGACATGATCGCAGTTTCGGAAGATCTGATCAAAAGAAAAGTTACATCATCCAAGCATCTGGGTATTCAGGGTGGAAGTAATGGTGGTTTGCTAGTCGGCTCTGTTTACACCCAGCGACCGGATCTGTATAATGCTGTAGTTTGTCAGGTACCTTTACTTGACATGAAACGGTTTAATAAATTACTAGCTGGTGCGAGCTGGATGGGTGAATATGGTAATCCTGATCTGCCGGAAGAGTGGGCATATATTCAAAAATATTCACCTTATCAAAATGTATCTGCCGATAAAAAATATCCGAAGATGTTATTGATGACTTCAACACGTGATGACCGAGTACATCCCGGTCATGCAAGAAAGATGGCTGCCAAACTTGAGTCGATGAAAATCCCATTTTATTATTACGAAAATACTGAAGGTGGTCATTCCGCCGGTGTTACCAATAAGCAGAGAGCATTTGAAAATGCTCTTGTATTCTCGTATCTGTTTATGCAACTGAAATAGCAGTACAAATCTTTTGCATAGTGATTTGTTTTGCCCTGTGTGGTAAGAGGAATATGGCTCTAATTTATAAAACTAATTATTAGCTAATCAAAGAGAGATGGATTTTATCAGAAACTAGCTATAATAAGGTGCTAAATGAAATCATTAAAAATATTAGTAGCGGTTCTGCACTTTTTTCTATCGTCAGCGATCCTTGCTCAAAATTCAAACCCATTCCCTATGGAATTTAACCCTTGGCAGCAGATCCGCAAAGAGCGCATTCAAAAACTTTTGCCTGAAGCAATGATAAATGCTGGAGTTGATTCTTGGATAGTAGTATGTCGTGAAAACCATAATGATCCACTTGCTTTACATGTAGGAGGTGAAAATGCCGGCGGTATGGCAGCATTCCTGTTCTTTCTGGACGGCATTAAAATTAAATCTGTAGTAATTTCTCCGGAGGGGGAGGCAATAGCTTTAAAGGATATGAATTTGCATGATGAAGTTATTATTATAGAACGAAACTCTAATATTTGGATGACAATCAAAGAACAGATTCGGAAAGCAGAGCCACAAAAGATAGCAATTAATACATCCGGCTATAGCATTGCTGATGGACTATCATATACTCAGCGTAAAGCGATTGAAGAAGAACTTGGTGAGGATTTCATTCCTCGTTTAGTGCCATCCATAGATTTGGTTATGGAATGGCTATCTGTAAAACTACCTCAAGAAATTGAGATAATGAAAAAGGCTGCTGAATTAACGTCTCAACTTCAGTATGAAGCATTCAAAACAGTAATACCTGGAAAGACTAAGGATTCTGATGTTGCAAAGTTTTTAAAGAAAAGAATGAAGGAACTCGGGGTTACTGATGGCTGGCAACCGAATCAAAACCCGAATGTGAATTCCGGAAGTGACCGAGGACATTCAAATGCAACTGAAAAAGTAATTCAGCCGGGAGATGTTATTCAATGCGATTTCGGTATTAAGGTCTTTGATGTTTGGTGTACCGATGTTCAGAGATTTGCCTATGTCCTAAAGCCCGGAGAGATAGACGCTCCCGCGGAAATAAAAAAATATTTTGAAAATTCAATACTCGGGCATCGGAAAATTCTTTCCGCGATGAAACCTGGTGAAACCGGATGGTATGCCGATAAAGTTCAGAGAGACTGGATGAAAGAAACCGGTTCATTACCGGTAATGTGGAGTACCGGTCATCCCGTTGGTTATTGGGCTCATGATGCCGGACCATCTTTAGGTGGTGCGGCACGTAGCGATAAACCAATCGGAAGCGGGGCTAGAATATTAAAAAAAGGACAAACTTTTGCTTATGATGGATTCTTCTCTTGGAAACTTGCTGATGGTAATACAAAAACAATTTCTGTTGAAGAAATGGCTGTTATTACAGAAGATGGAGCTGAATATATGCAGAAACCGCAAGAACGGTTAATTCTTATTCCATCAAAGTAGAGGAAACTGCCGAAATAAATTCCTTCATTGCAAAGCAAAGCGAGGTATTGTTGAAGGATTTTTTTTAAACTATGTATCGAGTGTTTAGCTTATTAGTACTCACAAGCAATGAACCTTACAATTCTCTCCCTCAATTGAATTTTATTCCCATCTCTTAATTTTGTAATTTTGATCTGGCAAAATTAAGGAGGCATAATATGGCCGATGAAATAAAAACAGTGAAGAAAAATCAGGTTGAAGATTCGAAGTATTCGATGGACACCCATCTGATTTATGGCAAAGATGTTTCCGACAAATGGGATTACTCACATCATGTTACAGCACCTATCTCATCATCAACAACATTCAGACTGGATTCTGTTGAAAGGGGAGCTCAGGGTTTTATGCAGTTTGCAAATACTGAAGAGTTCGGCGATAAAGCTCCAATTTTTATTTATGACCGGCTTGGTGAACCCAATAAGGATATGTTGGAAGAAAATTTGGCATATGTAGAAAAAGGGGAGACAGCATTAAGTTTTTCAAGTGGAATGGGCGCTATTTCTGCGGTACTTGGAATTTTGACGAAGAGTGATGATCAAATCATTACTCATAGTACTTTGTACGGCTGCACTATATCACTCTTCAACAACTGGTACCCCAAGTATAACATTAAAGTAACACCGATCGATCTCACCCAGACTAAAAATATTCTCGACACTGTTACCGATAAAACAAGAGTGATCTACTTTGAAACTCCCGCTAATCCTAATATGGACATTGTAGATATTAAAGCTGTTGCAGAGATCCTTAAGGAGATCAATAAAAAGAGAGAAGAAAATCAGCAGATTAAGATTGTTGTTGATAACACCTTTTCGACTCCATTCTGCCAGAGGCCGATTGAACATGGTGCTGACTTTGTGGTGCACTCTCTAACTAAAGGCATCGGCGGTTTCGGTGCTGATATGGGCGGAGTGGTCATAGGGAAAAAGAAATATCGTGATTTACTTCTTCTTTATAGAAAAGATTTTGGCGCAGTATTGAACACAAAAAGCGCATGGGCAATTCTCACATATGGTTTACCTACACTTGCTTTGCGTCAGAAACATCAGATCAAATCGGCAATGCGTATTGCAGAATATCTTAATGCTCATCCGAAAGTCGATATTGTAAATTACCCAGGTTTGCCAAGCTTTAAGGGATATGAAATTGCAAAAAAACAGATGGTTGATTTTAATGGAAACTTCGCCCCTGGCAGTCTAATTTATTTTGTTCTAAAGGGTAATACTCCTGCGGAGACCAGAGAACTTGGCGGCAAATTTATGGATTATGTTGCGGATAACGCATACACAATGACACTTGCAGTTTCGCTCGGGCATACTAGAACATTAATTGAACATCCTGCTTCAATGACACATTCTGTTGTGCCGGCTGATAAATTATGTGAACGCGGAATCGATGCCGGCGGTGTTCGTCTTGCAATCGGTCTTGAAAATTCTGACGACATCTTGCTTGATCTTGATGAATCACTAAAAGCTATTTAACCACACAATTATTTCCTCCTCTATAAAACTTGCCGAAAGGTGAGTTAAGAGGGGGAGACCTTTAATGGAATATGCAAATACTTGAATCCCATCTTCTTAAACGTTTTCCCGAAGTTGTTTTTGGTCTGAGTACTAAGAACGGAGTAAACAACAATTCACCGTTTCATTTTAATTTGTCTCTTACAGTAGGGGACGATCCTGATGCAGTTTGGAAAAATCGAGAGGTTTTCTTTAATGAACTTGGATTAACTTCCTCGCAAATAGCTATTCAAAGACAGATCCATTCTGATATTGTAACTCTTGTCGAGAAGCCGGGTCTTATAGGTGAGAGCGATGCTATGATAACAGACAAGTTCAATGTTGGTCTTGCAGTTTCTACCGCAGATTGCGTTCCAATTTTTTTATATGATCATGCCCAAAAGGTAGTAGCCGGAATTCATTCAGGATGGCGCGGAACCCAGCAGCAAATTTTGCGCAAAACTTTAGTTGCTCTAAAAGAAAATTTTGGTTCGGAGGGAAAAGATATTTATGTGTATATCGGTCCATCTATCTGTCAAAAAAATTATGAAGTAGGGAAGGAAGTTGCGGAGCAATTCGATAAAAAATATTTAACGATGCTTAACGGGAAATTGTGTCTAAATGTTATTCATGCTAATTATGATATGGTCTGCAATTTCGGAATTCCGGAGGATCAGATTGAGGCATCTCAGTTCTGCTCATATGAAGAGAAAGAATTACTGCATTCATATAGAAGAGATGGTAAAAATTCAGGTCGCTCACTGGGTGTAATTGCCATGAAGGAAAAATAATTGGGCACAGAAAAATTTAAGATAGCTGCCGGTTATGTTTTAATCTGCCTTATTTGGGGATCGACCTGGCTTGCAATACGTCTGGGATTGGGATCACTCACACCATTGATCTCTTCAGGGTTGAGATTTTTTCTTGCATCTTTTTTTGTATTCGGTCTAATGCGCATCAAAAAAATAATGCTGCAAACCGATTCCGTCTCGATCAAACTATATATTATCACTTCACTTTTTTCGTTTGTAATTCCATTTGCTCTGGTTTATTGGGCAGAGCAGTTTATTCCTTCAGGACTTGCATCAATTGTTTTTGCGGTAATGCCGTTCTGTGTAATTGTTTTTTCAAAAGTTGCCTTTCCGAAGGATATAATTTCTTTCAATCAGATACTCGGCGTTATACTTGGGTTCAGCGGAATCGTAGTTATCTTTTCTGAACAATTGTCATTAGACCTGTCGCAACAACTCTTTGGGATACTTGCAGTTTTGGTGAGTTCATCGATGCAGGGGGCAATAGGAGTGACGATTAAAAAATACGGGCAGCATCTTAATCCTTTATCTATGCATTTTGTCCCGTTATTTTTTGCCGGTTTAATTTTGATATCGTCTTCCTTTCTTTTTGAAAATTCCTCGACCTGGAATTTTAATCTAACGTCCATTTCTTCAATTATATACCTTGCCCTTTTCGGGACGGTGGTAACTTTCACAACCTATTACTGGCTTCTGAAAAGAATGAACATTGTAATCCTTTCGCTATCAGCTTTTATTACTCCTATTGTAGCAGTAATACTGGGATGGATAATACTCAATGAAAATTTTTCTCTGCAAACTTTAATTGGAAGTACATTTGTGTTAATCGGAATATTATTTGCTAACTTTAGAGGGTTGAAAAATTACATCATCTCAAGAAAAATATAAAATGACAAATATCATTCGTATCAAAAATGCTTCATTTTACGCATATCACGGTGCTCTGCAGGAAGAGCAGGACATGGGCGGAAAATTCGAAGCCGATGTTGACATCTACACAGATTTTTCTGAAGCAGCACGGAAAGATGATTTAAAGCTGACCATCAATTATCATGACGTGTATAAGTTTATTAAAAAACTTGTACACGAAAAAAAATATAACCTGATAGAAACCCTTGCGTTGATGATTGCCGACGAGCTTTTAAAAAAATACTCGGGCATTCAAAAAATTGCGGTTCGAGTCCGTAAGCACAGTGTACCTGTTGGCGGCGTGCTCGATTGTGTTGAAGCTGAAGTGATCAAAGAAAATGGTAAATAATATATTTTTAGCGCTTGGTTCGAATGTTGGTGAGAGAACCAAATTCGTTTTTGATGCTATCGCTAGAATAAGTAGAAATCCAGCATGCAAATTGTTAAAATGTTCTTCGATTTATGAAACATCACCTTACGGCAAAATTGATCAACCCGATTTCATTAATTCAGTTATTGAAATTGAATCTGAATTTACTGCAGCAGAATTGTTGAATTATCTGAAAGATTTAGAGAAAGAGGTTGGCAGAACCCCGGGTACAGAAAAATGGGGTCAAAGAGAAATTGATGTTGATATTATTTTTTATAATGACGTAATTTATAACGCCGATAAGATGAATATTCCTCATCCGGAATGTTTGAGACGTGATTTTGTAATGGTGCCATTACTGGAAATAGCTCCGGATTTTGTTTATCCCGGTATGAATAAGAAAATCCGTGAATTTGATATTTCGTCACTCGAAAAGCATATCATTAATAAAGTAGAATTTCCAACAAATTTATAGATCAAATTGGCAGAACTAAGGTACATAGCTATTGAGGGCGTAATAGGAGCCGGCAAATCTTCTCTGGCAAGAAAACTTGCTGATAGACTAAGCGCAAATCTTATAATGGAAGAGTTTGAGGAGAATCCGTTTCTTGAAAAATTTTACGATGACAGAAAACGGTATGCTTTTCAGACACAAATGTTCTTCCTGATAAATAGATATAAACAACAGCAGCAGCTCAATCAGCAGGAACTCTTTTCTAAATATATGGTCTCCGATTACATCTTTCAGAAGGATAAAATATTTGCATATCTGAATCTGACAGGTGAAGAACTGAAACTATACGAAACAATATTCCCATTGTTAGAACGTGATATTCCCAAGCCTGATCTTGTAATATTTCTTCAGTCCAGTCTGGATAGATTGGTTGAAAATATTAAAACACGCGGAAGAAAATTTGAACGGAATCTGACACGTGCTTATTTAACGGAACTTTCTGAGGCGTATAATAATTTCTTTTTCAAATATAATAATACGCCGCTCTTAATAGTAAATACCTCGGAAATCGATTTTGTTAATCGGGACGAAGACTTTGAGGAACTTTGTTCGCAGGTCTTTAGAGAAGACAGAGGATTCATGGAGTATTTTAATCCGGAGCCAAAAGGGTAAGCAATGAGTTTATTACAAATTATTCTTTGGTCGATCCTGATTTATCTTTTATTTAAAACTGCAAAAAATGTTATGAAATTTCTTACATCGAGTCAGCCTAAAAACAGCTCGAATGAAATTAAAAAGCAGAAGAAATCGAAGTATAGTATAGAGAAGGAAGATGTTATAGATGCTCATTTTGAAGAGATCGATTCGACTAAATCTGGTAAAACAAAAGAAAATTCTTAATGTCTATCAAAGATCGTTTCAGAAAAGTTACCATAAATCTACTAAAGAAATTCTTAGCAGCACCTGAACTCACCGATCAATCAATTGGTAGTCCCCAAAAGATACTTGTTATTCGTCAGCATAATCAGTTCGGAGATTTGCTGGCAAGCGTCTCGCTTCTGCGGGCAATAAAGGAATCTTTTCCATCATGTCATTTAACATTAATAGCAAGTGCAGAAAATCACCAAGCAGTAATTAAAAATGAATTCATTGATAATCTGGTTATTTACGATAGAAGAAAATTATTGTCTCCAGCTTATATCACTCAATTAAAAAAAATACTACGGATGGATTACGATTTAGCAATAGTACCTGCAACAGTAGCGGTCTCTCTAACCAGTTGTATAATTGCTGCATTTTCAAAAGCTAAAATCAAAATTGGACCGGGTATTCTGAATGGCGACAAAAATGATCTTGCTTATGTTTTTCACCATAGAATTAACCTCGACTGGGGCAAGTGCCCGGATGCACATGTTTCCGATTTCACGCTTGATATAGTTCGTCCGTTCGGAATAAAAACAAGGAATTTCAAATCAAGCATTTCATTCACAGAGGATGATATTAAAACTGCGGATGAATTTCTTGAAACTTTCGGTCCTGGCCAGTTTTCATTATTAATTGGCTTTCATATCGGGGCAGGCAAGCAGCAAAATAGATGGTCTCTATTTAAATATGCGGGACTGATCGAGCGGATTCAATCAAAATATAAGATCAAATTTTATTTTACAGGAAGTAAAGCTGACTCAGTAGAGATTGATTTCATGGAAAATCATTTTGATAACCACTGCGGCTTTTTTATCGATAGAACAATTCCACAACTTGCAGCCTTGATAGACAAGAGTAATTTCTTCATAACAAATGATACGGGCGTTATGCATGTAGCCGGTACAACAAGAACACCGCAAATATCTCTATTCGGTCCCACAAATCCTTTCAATTGGGCGCCTATTGGCCCTGAAAAATTTTTTATTCGTAAATCCGAATTGATAGATGATGTTTCTGTAATTGATGTTTCTGATTTATTTGAATTTATATTGGAAAAACAGAAGCTCAAAGATGAGAAAAAATAAAAAATACATTGCCGCTATTGATGTTGGTACGAATTCATTTCATCTGATAGTCGTACATGTCAAAGCAGACGGTAATTTCGAAATTATCGACCGTGAGCGTGAAGTAATCCGACTAGGTGAAGGAAATGCCGGTGATATCAAAAATATTTTTCCACGGGCAATTGAACGTGCTGTTAAAGCACTCAAACATTTCAAAGGTATTGCCGATTCTCATAACGCACAAGTAAGAGCTGTAGCCACAAGCGCGGTACGTGAATCTCTTAATAAAAATGAGCTGATAAAAAAAGTTTTCGATGACACGGGTGTTGAAATTGAAGTGATCAGCGGTTACGAAGAAGCACGATTAATCTATCTCGGAATTCTGAAATCTGTACCGGTGTTTGATAAAAAAACTTTAGTAATAGATATCGGTGGCGGCAGCACTGAATTTTTGATTGGCGAAAAGGGGAAGACCTATTATTCCGTGAGCCTGAAGCTGGGTGCAGTTCGTCTTACACAAAAATTCTTCAAAAATTATGAATTGACTCAGGATTCAATAAAGGAATGCCGTAACTGGGTTCACGGTGAAATTTTCAATGTTGCCGAAACTGCAAAGCGTATAGGGTTCGATCTTTGTGTTGGTTCATCCGGAACAATTATGGCAACCGGATTAATGATAGAGTCATTCATTAAGAAACGAAGGGAACAAAACATACTATTAAATAATTACGAGTTTACTAGAAAAGATTTTTTTGATATTTGTGATGAGGTGTTAAGCAGAAAAACCGAGGAGAAAAGAAAAAAAATACCGGGATTAGATGATAAACGTGCAGATATTATTCCTGCCGGAATTATCATCCTTGATGAAATTTTCAAACTTTTTGATTTGGAAAGAATGACCATTTCTGCCTATGCATTGAGAGAAGGGATCATCATTGATACTCTGCAGAAAGAGCAAACCGATGAAACCAAACCTACATTTTCAGACATCAGACGGAACAGTATTAAACACCTATCAGACATTTTTGAATACGACCGTGAACATTGTAATTATGTCGCATCATTATCGGTTCAACTATATGATCAGCTTCAGTCTTTGCACAATTTAGATCATGCATGCCGTGAATATCTGGAAGCAGCTGCCATACTTCATGATATAGGTTATCAAATTTCTCATACCAACCATCATCAACATAGTTACTACATTATCAAGAATAGTGAATTGCTTGGGTTCAATGAAACCGAGATAAGCATTATAGCCTATGTTGCTCGTTATCATCGTAAGAGTCATCCAAAACAAAGTCATGATGATTTTTCCGCTTTAACGGAAAAAGCGCAGTTGATTATTAAAAAGTTGGCTGCTGTGCTTCGGCTGGTTGACGCTCTGGATAGAACACATTCAAAAGTGATTTTGAATATAAACTCAACGATAAGTAATGATAATGTGGTTTTGAGATTATCAGTAGATAAAACAAAAAATGCAGAAATTGAATTATGGAATTTCGAGAGAAGAAAAGGATTATTTGAAGAAATCTTTGCTAAAAAAATAATTGTTGAGGTAGTTCCTCTCTAATTCTTTCTTGAGAATTCTAAATTGCTTTTGGCACTTTAATAAAAAATGAAGATCCTTTTCCTTTCTCGCTTACTACATGAATATCTCCACCAAGTTTTTTTAACATTTCATGGCAAAGTATTAAACCAAGTCCTGTACCAACCTCGCCTTCCGTTCCTTTTGTGGAATGGTTTTTATCAATCTTGAACAGGTTTGCGATATTATTCTTATCGATTCCTACACCTGTATCGCTTATGCAGACTTCCACAAAATCATCAATGGTTTTATACGAAATGGTAATGTTTCCCCCGGCAGGTGTGAACTTAATAGCATTGGAAACTAAATTTTCAAGTATTGAACTGAGAATCCTCTCATCTGCGAACACCTGGATATTATCATTAATAATTTCTTCTATGTGAATCTTTTTTCTTGTAGCATTAAGTGCCACAAGATTAATAACATATAAAATGGCAGGATGCAGCTCCAATTTCTCCGGGTTGCACTCCATTCTGTTGGACTGAAGGCGGGACCAGTTTAAAAGATTATCGATGTGTGTGTATAAGTTTTTTGTAGCCATATGAATGTAAGTCGAGATTTTCCGTACCTCCTCAAAATCTAATTCATCGTAATTCTCTGCCAGCAGATCAGAAAATCCCAATAGTCCTTGAAATGGAGATTTTAAATCATGGGCAACGATTGAGAAGAATTTATCCTTTGAAGCATTGAGTTCTTGAAGTTCATTTTGAGACTGTTTCAGTTCATCTAAAATATTTTTTTGTTCAGTTATATCGGTAAAGATTGTAAATATTCTGAACGGTTTGGAACAACCTTCTATGAACTCGGGAACGGCATCAATCTTAATCCATCTATATTTTTCTTCCTGCCAGTTATAAACACCCATAATTACATTATTAATACGATCACCTGTTCTGAGGGATACTGTTGACGGATGCTCTGTATCCGGAAAATCAGAGCCGTCTTCATGAATTGATCTCCATCTTGGGTCTACAGATAAACGGCCCAACAATTGGTCCATTGTAAGTCCAAGAATCTCAAGTGCAGAAGAATTAGCTGAAATAATTAATCCTCTCTCATCAAGATAAACCACACCCTGTCCCATCGATTCAAAAAGTGTTCTGTACTTTTGTTCGGATTCCTTGATATATGTTTCGATTTTTTTCCTTTCAGTAATGTCACGAAAGACGAGAACTGACCCGGAGATATTTGTTTGTTGCAATCTTATAAGTGAAGCAGTCGTTTCAATTATTATACAGCTATCATCCGACCTTTTCAGGATCATTTCATAATTATTCAATTCTTTATTATTGTCAATCAGAATCCCGGTCACAGGATTTTCTAAGTCTGCGCTCGTAAAATAATCTTTGACATTGAAAATGTCCTTAATATAATTACCTATCAATGTAACTTTCTTTCTTAAAAGAATTTCTTCAGCTGCACGATTTGCATAATTAATAATACCGGTAGTATCTGTAGTAATGATTCCATCATTAATGTTTTTTAAAGTTGCATCAAGCCATTGTTCATTCTCTCTTTCTTTTTTTCCCTTTGACCAATTGAGAAGTGCAACCTCGATTGTTGATTCTAATTCTCTCTGTTCAAATGGTTTTATTAAAAATCCATGCGGCTGAGTAAGCTTAGCTCTCTCAAAAGTTTTTTCATCAGAAAAAGCAGTCAAATAAATTACAGGTATATCCTGAGTAGAATGAATAATTTCAACTGTTTCAATCCCATCCATTTTTCCTGGTATATGTATATCCATCAAGATCAGATCCGGGTTGAATTCTGCCGATTTTTTTATCGCATCAACACCGCTTGCTGAAGTACCAATAACATCGTATCCGCTCCGTTTCAAACGATGGCTTAATTCCATCGCGATTATCGGCTCATCTTCAACTATCAAAATCTTTTGCTTTGCCATATTATTCTAGCTGTCAAATGTTTTATTAAATGTGATTTGAAAATTGGTTCCATTGTGCCGATCAACCTTAATCATTCCGTCTAATTGATTTGTCAGCATTTTTACCAGTTTTAATCCCAAAGTTTTTTGTTCATCCTCAATCTTGAAATCTTTCGGCAGACCAATTCCGTTGTCTGAAACCACTATTATAATTTGTTCTTCAATTTGCTTAACTGAAATCAGAATCTCCGGATTATAGGTTGTCTGATTTGGGAAAGCATACTTCAGGCTGTTTGTCAACAATTCATTAATTATCAAACCACATGGCATTGCAAGGTCTATGGACAATAAAATTTCTTCAACCTCAATTTTCCTGATGATGTTAAATTTTGGTGAGAATGCATTATACTGGTAAGTGACTAAATTATTAATATAATCATCGAGGTTGATATGAGCCAAATCCTTGGATTGATATAATTTTTCATGAACTAAAGCCATTGATCGAACTCGGTTTGTACTATCCTTAAACATGGATAAAATTTTTTCATCCTCGATGTCCTCCGATTGAAGATAGAGCAGGGAAGAGATGACTTGCAAATTGTTCTTGACGCGGTGGTGAATTTCCTTTAAAAGAATCTCTTTTTCTTTAAGAGAATTCTGAATTAATTCCTCCGACCTCCGTCGCTCTTCCTCTACAGCGATGGCAGAACCAATAATACTGATAAATCTGCGATCACTATCCGAGATTTGTTTCCGGTGCTGATAGATTAGACAGAGTGAACCTGTCGTTTTGTCATCAAAGATTATTGGGGTTCCGACGTATGTTTTTATTTTTAGTTGAGTCACCGCAGGGTCTGTATCGAAATAATGTGTATTATTAACATCTTCAATTACAATTAATTTCCTATTATTAGCCTTAAATACTTCATTACAAAGTCGTCCTTCTTGTGAAAAAGGTGCAATTTTTTCATTCATATTCCACGATAATATATTTTGTATTAAATTATTTTTGAGATAATTATAAAGGGCAAAAGAGGAACCCATTTCAGTCCCGCAAAGAGTTATGAGTCGTTGAATATTTTCCATAGGATCAATGCCAAAATTAAGGAAGCATTCGTTGAGACGTTCTAATCGCTGCTGCATCTGTTTATTTTCTGTAATGTCCAGCCAGATACCCAGGAATTCTTTTTTGCCTGATTCATCCACTCCTTTCGGTACTGAATATTCCAGAAACCATTTGTAAATACCATTTGCGCAGAGCCAGCGGTATTCTATTCTAATAGGTTTATCCAAAAGAAGATCTTCATATTTCCTAAGTACGAATTCTCTATCTTCGGGATGAATCCGCGTATTCCAAAAATTTTCCACCGTTAAAAAACTATCAATCTCAAATCCGGTGCAAGAATAAACATTACTAGTAATCCAGGTCGCGGCAAAATTACTTTCAAAATTGCTATTGTAAAAAACAAGGGGGAGAGCTTTAAGAACAGCGTCCTGTCTTTCTTCGATCTCTCTTCTGGCCATTTCATTTAGTTTACGTTCCGTGACGTCATTTGAAATAATAATTGCCTCGGGTACTGCATCCTCATTCAGTATTGGACTAATACTGTTATCAAGCCAATGTTCGATGTTATTGTTATCCACATAATTAATTTCATAATTCACTGTTTTTCTATTATCGAACACCTCGGCAAGAATTTTATTAATATACTCTACTTTTTCTTTGGGTATGTAATCCCATATCGTCACAGGATGATCGGTATTTGAATTATTAAATGCTTTCCACATTTGACTGATATAGAGAAATTTACCTTCACGATTAATTGCAGAAATTGTATTTGGTGCGTTTTGAATTATAGTTCTTAATTTATTTTCCGATTCTTCGAGTGCCTTTGTTCTCTGTTTAACTTCAGCGGTTAATCTGGCGTTAAACTTCAATTGCGTCATATAATTGTAGCTGGTGTAGAAAATGGAAGCGGATATAATAAGCACCAATGATATGAACCACCATTGATAGTAAAATGGCCTATGGAGGATAATATTTGAAGTAGAATATGTTTTACTCCAATCGCTTCCAATATTTTTTGTCTGAAGAAGAAATTTATATTCACCCGGTTTAAGGTTTGTGTACCTTATTTGGTTATTAGTACCAATATCCATCCATTCGGTTTCAAAACCTTCGAGTTTTACTCTGTATGTTATATGTTTTTCGTTTATGAACGAGATTGACCTGAATCGAAATATGAATGAATTTTCTCCATTGCTTGTGTCAAATGATTTATCCAAATCATGGAGCGTTCCTTTTAAGTCTTCAATTTGCAGGGAAGATAATACGGGAGGCATTACAGGTGTGTCATACTGAGGAGTATAACATGAGAGCCCCCGATCTGTTCCTATCCACAAATTTCCAAACGAATCAACTGTATAAGCAGCACGGTTAGTTTCCCCCCCCGAAAGTCCATCTTCAACACTAAATCTTCTTGCATTAGTTCCATCCCATCTAACTATCCCATCATTTGTCCCGAACCAAAAATTATTTTGCTTATCGCGAGTAATGAAAAAGACTTTTTTATCAATGCTAAAATTATTCTCATTGAATTTCCGAATGGATTCGTTTTCCAATAAATACAACCCATCTGCGGTTCCAAGAAGTTTTGTGTCATTCTTATAATCGTGTACAGCATATAAATTATTTCCCCAAATTAATCTACTATTTGAAATTTCTTTTGCTGCTCCATTTTTGAAAATGGCAAGCCCACTTGCTTTAGCACCATAAATTACACCCCTTTCATTGCAGTAGAGTCTTCTAACAAGATTTTTAAATATTTTATTCTCTACCATGATAAGCTTAGTTTGATCTGGAGACACCTTGTATAAACCGGAATCTGTTGCAACCCAAATCGTTCCGGCCGGATCTGTCTGAACCGAATAGATATGTATTATTTTGTTCTTATCGCCAATCCATTTAATCTCATTCTCATTAATAAGTTTTCCAAGACCCAGTTCAGGACCTGCAATCCAAACAGTGCCTAGTGAATCTTTGCACAAATCTAGAACCCTCGATTCCAAAAAATAACCGTTTGATTTATTGGCAATTTTAAATGTTCTGAATTTCCCATCCTTCAATAAGGTAAGTCCGTTGTTATGACCAAAAATGAGATAGCCGGGCAGGACTTCAAGAATGGAGGCAACTTCATTTTCGAGCAGTCCGTTTACCTGAAAATAATTTTGGAAAGACATGTTGCTTACTTTATCAATTCCGCGATAACTTGCGAACCACAGATTCGATTCGCGGTCAAGAAATATTGCCGAGCTACCTGAAGTGGTAAAACCATTTTCCTGCCCGATAAAAGTAATTTTCTTTGTTGATTTCTCTAGATAAAATCTCTCAATCTCGGAACCATAATAGATTCTATCCTTTCCATCATATGTAATTATTGTATGTCTAATTCTTTGCTTGGAGGTAAATTTGCTCATCCGGTTATTTGCTGCCTGCAGTTCGAATTTTCCATTTTGGATTGTACCAATCCATTCCTCTCCAAGAAGCCATATTATCGGAACTGAATTCTCGCGAACGAATTCAAATTCCATGGCTTTGATTTTTTTTGACGGAGCTCTTAAAATTGAATTTAGGCTGTTGTCTATTTTTCCATCCTGTATTATTGAAAGACCCGACTGAGTAGAGACATATATTTTATTCTGGTAGCATTTAATGAAATTTACCTGATTGCTAATTAAACCGTCTAATTCCGAAATAAGCCCCCACTTGTTATCCTCATAGTATAATACTCCTTTTGCCGAAGCAAAGTATAATACCAGTTTGTTGTTCTTGTAGATAAAATCAAATGAAGCAAATGTAGAAAAGGAGCCAAGGTCAACAGGTATCGGATCTAAAAGCTGCCATTTGTTATTGCTAAAAATCGCCACATTTTCTGAACAATAGTTTGGCATAGCAACTATATTATTTGCGCTGTCAACTTTGATTTGAAGATATTCTGTTCGGGGCAGACCATCTTTCTCACTGTAATTCGTCCATGAATGGCCATCATAGACAGACATACCAACCTCTGTAGCAAACCACATCCTCCCAAGTTTATCCTGGGTAACATCATGAATAAAATTAGTATTCAATCCATTCTCTAGAGTGTAATTACTTACAGGAAAACTCTGTGCAATAATTTGAATATTCAATAAAAGATATGACAGGAGGTGGGATAAACTTAATATCTTCATTAGACTGCATACTTTGTACCTATAAAACATTTTTTACCCACTTCACCTATTATCTAATTATCGTAATTTTAAAATAAAAGTTGAACTTATATTGTAAAAAAGTTTAACGAGTTCAAATAGTAAAATTTGCTTTATTCATGATGTATAATAAGAGAATTTTTGCTTTTGTAACAAAGCGTTAATTATATTTGGCAACCAAAATCAGATATCAATATTACTATGAAACCAGAAGTTTACATTAAGGACCTCAAAGATCATGTTGGCAAAGAAGTTACCTTAAAAGGGTGGTTGTACAACAAGAGATCGAGCGGAAAAATCAAATTTTTAATTATGCGTGACGGCAGCGGTTATGTTCAATGCGTGGTATTTAAGGGAAATGTATCGGAAGAAATTTTTGAAAATGCCGACAAACTCACTCAGGAATCATCATTTGAAGTTACTGGAAAAGTGAAAGCCGAGCCTAGATCGGTCGGCGGATACGAACTTGATGCAACGGATGTGAAAATAATTTCGGTTGCCGATGATTATCCGATCACACCTAAAGAGCATGGGATCGAATTTTTGATTGATAACCGCCATCTTTGGGTTCGCTCAAAGAAACAGGTTGCCATTCTAAAGATCCGCGCCCGCGTAGTAAAAGCAATTCGCGATTTTTTCGATTCACGAGGATTTATTTTATTTGATCCTCCAATAATTACTCCAAGCGCATGTGAAGGAACTTCCACACTTTTTGAAATGGAATATTTTGATCTGGGCAAAGCATATTTAACACAGTCAGGCCAGCTCTACGAAGAGAGCGGGGCAATGGCACTGGGGAAAGTTTATTCATTTGGTCCGACCTTTCGTGCAGAAAAATCCAAGACACGCAGACACTTAACGGAATTCTGGATGGTTGAACCGGAAATGGCATTCTATGATCTTGACGATGACATGGATCTTGCAGAAGAATTTTTAGAATATATTGTTCAGACAGTTCTTACCGAAATGAAAGAGGAACTCAAAGAGCTTGAGCGCGATGTTACCAAACTCGAATGTGTGCAGAGACCGTTCCCGAGAATTTCTTATACAGATGCGGTTGAGATACTTAAGAAAAAAGGTGTCGACTTCCAGTGGGGAAATGATCTTGGCGGCGCAGATGAAACTTTAATCGGCGAGGAATTCGATCGTCCGGTAATGATTCACCGTTATCCATCAGAAGTGAAAGCATTCTATATGAAACGCGACCCGGAAAATCCTAAAGTTGCTCTTGCCGTTGATGTAATTGCACCTGAAGGTTACGGCGAACTCATCGGCGGCAGCCAGCGTGAGGATAATTTGGACTTTCTCCTTGAAAGAATTAAAGAACATAATTTACCACAGTCATTTTTCGAATGGTATCTTGATCTCAGAAGATTTGGTTCTGTTCCTCACGCAGGCTTTGGTCTTGGACTTGAAAGAACAGTAAGCTGGATTTGCGGACTCGATCATCTCCGCGAGGCGATTCCATTCCCAAGAATGATTTATAGGAATACTCCATAAATGAATTTGCAGCTTATTCTTTTTATAGTTCTCGCAACAGTTGCCGCAATCTCTTCTGTAACTATGATTACACGCCCTAATCCTGTAATCGCAGCGGTATTTTTAGTACTCAACTTTTTCGCACTTGCAGGATTGTATCTTCTGCTTAACGCTCAGTTCATCGCCGTAGTTCAGATTATTGTCTATGCCGGTGCTATTATGGTTTTATTTTTATTCGTATTAATGCTCTTGAATACTGAAACCGAGTACAAATTATTTGTGGATAAACGGGCAATCAAATTTTTCGCATTACTAATCAGTGCTTTCGTCTTTGTTCAGATTGCCTACCTGATCTTTTTCGGTAAGCCATCCAGAGCTTTAACACCTGACGAGGCGGCTAGCATTCATTCCGGAACAATTCAAACAATTGGTCAACAGCTTTATACAAACTATATTATTCCTTTTGAGGTAGCCGGTTTTTTGTTGCTTGCTGCCACAATCGGGGCACTGGTTTTAGCAAAGAAAAAATTCGAGTAAGCATTATGTCGTCAATTCCTATGGAATATTATCTGGTTCTCAGCGCGTTCATGTTCTCAGTGGGCGTTGCCGGAGTTCTTATCAGACGTAACGCAATAGTTGTATTTATGTGCATAGAACTTATGCTTAATTCGGCCAATCTTACTCTCGTAACTTTTTCATCATATCTTGGTAATCCAATTGGACAAATTTTTGTGTTCTTTGTGATGACTGTTGCGGCTGCCGAAGCAGCTGTGGGTCTCGCTATCATAATTGCAATTTTCAGAAATAAAAAGACAGTTAATATTGATGAGATAAATATTTTTAAATGGTAATGATAAATCTAATATACCTTACAGTTCTTCTTCCGCTACTCGGTTTTCTTGTGAACGGATTACTCGGAAGGAAAATCAAGAACGAAAAAGTAATAGGAATTATCGGCAGTGCCGCTGTCGGAATTTCATTCCTTGTTGTACTTGGTGCTTTCATACAAACACTCGGTCTTCCGGTGGATGAGAGATCGAATACCGTAGAGTTGTTTTCCTGGCTTAATGTCGGTGGTCTTCATATTAAATTTTCTTATCTCGTTGATCAACTCTCGTTAACAATGTCACTCATAGTAACTGGAGTAGGTTTTTTAATTCATGTTTACTCTATTGGTTACATGCACGGGGACAAAGGTTTCTGGAGATTCTTTGCGTATCTGAATCTGTTCATATTTGCAATGATGAATCTGGTGCTTGGTGATAACTTTGTTGTTCTATTTCTTGGATGGGAAGGTGTCGGTCTCTGCTCATATTTATTAATTGGATTCTGGTATGACAGAAAATTTGAAAAGGGTACTACGTCTCAGGCGGCGAAGAAAGCTTTCGTTGTTAACAGGATTGGTGACTTCGGATTCCTGCTTGGAATGTTTTTGATCTATATGACATTCGACTCTCTTAATTTCAAAGAAGTATTTTTAAGAGCAGGTTCATTTCCGGTCGCAGAATCCACATTCGGTTTGATTGCATTATTCTTATTCATCGGAGCTACAGGTAAATCGGCTCAGATACCTCTATTCGTCTGGCTTCCCGATGCAATGGCTGGTCCAACACCTGTTTCTGCGCTCATACATGCGGCCACAATGGTTACGGCTGGTGTTTATATGGTATCGCGTGCATCAATCTTATTTGCTTCGGCTCCAGCGGTTATGACTCTCGTTGCAGTGATCGGTCTGTTGACTGCAATCATGGCAGCTACAATTGGATTGGTTCAAAACGATATTAAAAAAGTTTTGGCTTACTCAACAGTAAGTCAATTGGGTTACATGTTTCTTGCTGCAGGCGTAGGTGCCTTCAGCGCTTCGATATTTCATGTAATGACGCACGCATTCTTTAAAGCCCTTTTGTTCCTTGGTGCCGGCTCTGTAATTCATGGTATGCATGATGAGCAGAATATCCAGAATTACGGCGGTTTAAAAAAATATATGCCTAAAACATATCTGACATTTCTCATCGCGACACTCGCAATTTCCGGTGTACCGGGGCTCTCCGGTTTTTTCAGCAAAGATGAAATTTTGTGGAGTGCTTATGCTAACGGCGGATTTGTATTCTGGCTGGTTGGTGCAATTACCGCAATGCTCACGGCGTTTTACATGTTCAGATTAGTCTCTCTCACTTTTTATGGTAAGGAACGATTCGATCACCATCATGTTCATCCTCATGAATCACCTGCTCTGATGACGGTACCACTGATGATCCTTGCGTTCCTGTCTATTGTTGGCGGATATATCGGAATACCAAAAATATTCTCCGGTGAGCATGGAAATTTATTTGAGAACTGGCTTGAACCGATCTACGCACCGGCACAGGCAAAACTTTCTTCATTTGGTTCTCACACACATCTGGAAGAATTATTATTAATGGCTGTTTCGGTTGCCGCGGCATTAAGCGCAATTTATTTCGCACTCCATGTTTACACCAAAAAACCAAAAATAGCAGAAAGTGTGTCGAACAAATTCAATGGTTTGTATAAACTTTTACTCAATAAATATTTTGTAGATGAAATTTATGAAGCAGCAGTTGTTCAGCCGATACAGAAGGGCAGTGATCTATTTCTGTGGAGGATCTTCGATGTCAAATTTATTGATGGTCTGGTAAATGGTTTAGCCGCATCGGTTCAATCCGGTTCCGGTTTCATAAGAAAAATTCAAAATGGTATTGCACAGTTTTATGCTGTTGTTATGATGACGGGAATTGCCGTCATACTTTTATGGTTGATACTTAGTCTTTAAACTCTGTGTCTTAGCGCCTCTGTGGTTATTTTTTTTCACCACAGAGACACAGAGACGCAAAGGAAAAATATGACACAAAACTTATTCTTGACATATCTGCTTCTTACTCCAATCATCGGAAGTGTTCTGGTGCTTTTCTTTAAGAAGGAACAAAAGCAACTAATTCGCTGGTTTGGATTAGCCGTATCGCTTGTTGCCTTTATTTTTTCACTTATTATTTACTTTGGATTCAATTCTGCTGATCCGCAGTTCCAATTTGTTCATCAGGTAATATGGATAAAAAGTTTGAACATCAGCTATCATGTTGGTGTGGATGGTATATCTCTTCTTCTGGTTCTTCTTACAACATTTTTAACTCCGCTAACTCTGCTATCAACCTGGCATGCGATCGAAAAGAACGTAAAGATGTTCACTTTCTCGATGCTATTTCTTGAAGTTGGAATGCTCGGCGTCTTTATCTCTCTTGATATTTTCTTGTTCTATATCTTCTGGGAAGCGATGTTAATCCCGATGTATTTTATTATTGGAGTATGGGGCGGCGAAAGAAGGATTTATGCAGCAGTAAAATTTTTCATCTTCACAATGTTCGGCAGTCTGCTGATGCTGGTTGCAATTATATGGCTTGCTGTCTATGCATCAAACACGCTTGGATATTTCACAACAAATTTACTTGAGCTCTATAAAGTTGGTCCTACGGTACCTCATGAAATTCAAACATGGATGTTCGGCGCGTTCTTCCTGAGTTTTGCAATTAAGGTACCGCTATTCCCGCTTCACACATGGTTACCCGATGCTCATGTTGAAGCCCCGACTGCCGGTTCTGTAATTCTTGCAGGCGTGTTGCTTAAAATGGGAACATACGGATTGGTTCGATTCTGTCTTCCATTATTCCCTCAATCATCAATTCAATTTGCGCCAATAATTTCGATACTTGCAGTCATAGGAATTATTTATGGTGCTCTTGTTTCGATGGTACAAACCGATATGAAAAAATTGGTAGCTTATTCCTCAGTCTCTCACTTAGGGTTTGTTGTGCTCGGAATTTTTGCAATGACAGTCGAGTCTGTTCAAGGTGCTGTGATTCAAATGATCAATCACGGTTTATCAACAGGAGCGTTATTCCTTTTGGTTGGTGTTCTCTATGAACGAACTCACAGACGTGACATTGCATTCTACGGTGGTATCGCTAGAATCGTTCCACTTTACTCCACCATATTAATGATAGCAATGTTGTCTTCAATCGGATTACCGGGCTTAAACGGATTTGTCGGTGAGTTTTTAATTCTTATCGGCTCTTTCAAATCGGCGGTTCTAAATAGCTGGTGGTTTACAATCTTTGCCGCAAGCGGGGTGATCTTTGCCGCGGTTTATATGCTTTGGATGTATCAGCGCGTTGTTTTTGGCGAAGTAAGGAACGAGGCATTGAGACTCGAATTAACCGATATGAATCTCCGCGAGATGATCGTAATAATTCCGATTTTTGTTTTCATTATTTGGATTGGAATTTACCCGAATACTTTTCTCAATCTGACCGAAGCTTCAACTCAATCGATTCTTCATCAGGTCGGATCGTATTCAATTAATTTGTTAAAATAAAATAAAGCTTATGCCACAGAATAATTACGAATATTTTCTATTGATGCCTCAACTAATAATCGGGTGCGGAATTGTTCTCTCCGTCCTGATTGAAATATTCACAAAGAAGAGCGAACAGATACTGCCCTGGTTCTCAATTGCTATTTTTATTGCTACAGCTTTTTATTCTGTTTTTTATATCAATCAGAATTTTGTTCTGTTCAGCGGGATGATCGAAGTTGGCGGCAGACCCGCTATTTTCAATTTCATTTTTAATATTGGCGCTGCGCTCGTTGTTCTCTCTTCAATCGATTATTTGAAAAAGTATGGTACCTATTACGGCGAGTACTACATATTGATTCAATCGTCTGTGCTCGGTATGATGGTAATGTCAGGTGCGAAAGATATTCTGATGATTTTCATGGGTCTAGAACTGATGTCAATTTGTTTTTATGTCCTCGCAGGTATCAACCGCAAAAAACTTTCCGCAAATGAAGCATCTATGAAATATTTCCTCCTCGGAGCCTTCGCAACCGGATTTATTGTTTACGGTATTGCATTGATTTATGGTGCAACCGGTACGACCAGTATTCAAAACCTGGTTGAAAATTTTGTAGAATATTCATCGAATATAATTTTTATACTCGGATTTGCTTTCTTCCTTATCGGATTCAGTTTTAAGATTGCTGCTGTTCCATTCCACATGTGGGTACCTGATGTCTACCAAGGTTCAGCTACAACAGTGACATCCTTAATGTCTACTACAGGTAAAGCTGCGGCATTTAGTGTTTTACTAATTGTGCTCACGGCGGTTTTCAGTTTTAATGCACCGAATGTATTCCGGCCATATTTCGCGGCTATCTCTGCATTCTCAATGTTATTCGGCAGTATAGTTGCAATTTCTCAGACAAATTTGAAACGAATGCTAGCATACTCTTCCATTTCTCATGCCGGTTATATGGTAATTGGCCTTGCGGCTGGTAATATTTTCAGCATCGCAGGAATTATGTTTTATCTTGCAGCATATGCTTTTATGAATATCGGAGCTTTCACTATAATCTCTATGGTAGAAGGGGAGAACGATTCCAGAACAGATCTAAATTCCTTTGCAGGCCTTAGTGCCAAGAGCCCCGTTCTTGCTGCAGCCATGGCACTTTTCATGTTTGCTCTTGCCGGTATTCCACCTTTAGCAGGATTTTTCGGCAAGTACTATGTGTTCATCTCAGCGATTCAAAGTCACCTCACATGGCTTGCAATACTCGGTGTTCTCGCAAGTGTGATAAGTGTTTACTTCTACATCCGTGTTGTGGTCTTTATGTATTTTAAGGATTCAAGTGAAGATTTCAAAATAGATGTCTCACCTTACAGTTTAGCAGCGGTGGTCATCACTGCATTGTTGATTCTTGTTTTCGGAATTCTACCGGATACTCTTATGAATGTGATAACATCGGTTATAAGATAAAAATCATAGAACGCTGATCTTTATGATGGTTATGATAATTTATGATCTTATTGAATCATAAACGATCTTAATAATCTGTGTTCCATTCCAACTTTCCCAATTCTTTCTTATTTTACTATCGGAAAATCCGCACAGAGTATAATATGATACCACTTTACACAACACAGCAGGTACGCGAAGCAGACAGCTACGCAATTAATTCCCTTGGCATTCCGAGTATAATTTTAATGGAGAATGCTGCAAGAAGTTTATATGCTGATATTATCAAGGCCGTAGATGATTCGTATGAAAACAATGTCGTTGGAATTGTATGCGGGAAGGGTAATAACGGTGGAGACGGTCTCGCACTTGCTAGACACTTCATTGTAAACGATTACTGCGTGAAAATTATCTGTCTTGGTGCTGAGGAAGAACTCAAAGGAGACGCATTAATAAACTTTAGAGTAACCAAAAATCTGATTACAGAATATCCATTCTCGAAACTTTCAATTTATGAGAGCGCGAAAGATCTATCATCCTTAGATGATTGTTCCATTATTATTGATGCGATGCTTGGAACCGGAAGCAGAGGTGATTTAACCGAACCATATAAAGATATTGTTGAGAAGTTAAATCAATTTACAGCTTTCAAAGTTGCTGTGGATCTGCCTACCGGACTGGATCTTGAAAACGCCGATGGTGAAATCGTCTTTAATGCAGATCTGACAGTTACTCTCTCGGAATTTAAAACGGGGTTGTTTTACGGCAGAGGTTACACAAATTGCGGAACAATTACCAAGGGTACAATTGGAATCGGAAATGAATACTACGATAAACTCAGCATTACAGATTATCTGATTGAACCGGAGGATGCTTATTACGGATTGCCAACAAAAAGTCTTGATCAGCATAAGTACTCTGCTGGTAAAGTGTTTGTTATTGCCGGTAGCGGTAAGCTACCAGGTGCATCATTTTTAACTTCTAATTCGGTATTGAAATGCGGAGCGGGTTCATCTGTTCTGGCATTCCCTAAATCTATCAAAACACTCGCTCAGCAAAGACTTGGAAGTGCAACAGTGCTTGCATATGAAGACGAATCAAAAGAATATTTATGTGAGACAAATCTAAAAGAACTGGAAGAGAAAATTAATTGGGCTAATGTTGTTGCCATTGGCCCGGGACTGGGCAGGGAAGAATCAACAAAAAATGCTGTCATTGAATTATTAAAGATATATAAATCAAAAAAAATAGTAATCGATGCTGATGCAATTAATGCTCTTGGAAATGAAGAGTACAAAAAATTGCATCTGAAGGGGAAGGTCCTTACACCGCATCATAAAGAATTTTCAGATATGATTGGAATAAAACTCGATGAGTTGGAAAAGGATTTGCTGAAATACGGAAAGACTTTTTCCATTGAAAGCGGTAGTTATTTAGTTCTAAAAGGCGCACCAACAATGATTTTTAATCCGGGGGGAGAAGTTTTTATTAATAGTGCAGGGAATCCCGGTTTAGCAAAATTTGGATCCGGTGATGTGTTAACAGGACTTATTTCCGGATTTCTTGCACAGACAGATGAAATTGAAGAAGCACTTATTAGCGCAGTTTACATTCACAGTTTGGCCGCTGATCTTCTTCTTGAAGAGAAGACAGAATATGGCTATACATCCGAGGATTTAATTGAAGAAATTCCAAATGCGATCAAATTCATTCTTAAATCTTTTGTATAACAGATTAAGTACTCACCGGCTTTATCTTATATATTTGCCTCTGGCAGTATACTGGGTTTTACTTTTTGTTCTGACTACAATTCCGGTTGATAAAATGCCGCACCTATTTCAGTATCAGGATAAGATTGAACATCTGCTTGCCTATGGAGTCTTGGCGTTTCTATTAACACTTGCTCTATTTTTTCAGTCGAGATCAAATTTATTATCATCCAAAGCTTTCATTTTCTCATTTCTTTTCATCCTAGCTTATGGGGCTGTTGATGAGTTTCATCAAATGCTGGTTCCGGGAAGATACTGTGATCTATATGACTGGATTGCGGATGTTGTAGGCGGTTCACTCGGTATTGGGTTGGTATATCTCTTTTTGAATTCCCTTAAAGTCAAGGAACCGGAAACAAAAAATATTTGATTTTAGCTTCCTAAAGCTAAAATTGAGTGACAATTTTTGTCAATCCAGTTTTACTAATCGAGTCTAATTCTGTCTATATTTGTGGCGCAATAAAATACTGTTTTGCCATAAAATAATAATTGCCCCGTAATCATAAATTTCTTTTACCAGAAGATCGGAATAGCTTGAACGCTGTTGAAATAAAAAATCTGCAATTCGCCTACGAAAATGGAAATGGCGGTTCATCATTCGTGATGAAGATTCCCGATTGGAAAATCAGTAAAGGGGATTTTGTAAGCCTGCTGGGTCCCAATGGCTGCGGTAAATCCACACTACTAAGATTAATAGGCCGGTTGACTGATCTTAAAACCGGTTCTATTGCGATCGATGGGAAAAATATTCTAGAATTACGGCGGCGGGAATTAGCAAAAAAGATTGCCTACGTGCCGCAGAAGAATTTTTCAATATTTCTATTTTCGGTTTATGAGATTGTAATGATGGGGAGAACTCCTTACCTGAACGTTATGGGATTCGAAAATAGTGCTGATAAAGAAATTGTGGATGAAGCCCTTAATAGAATGCAGATTGAAAAATTAAAACACAAAGGCATCAATGAAATCTCCGGCGGAGAGGCTCAGCGGGTTTTTATTGCACGCGCACTTGCTCAAAGGGCTGAAATTATAATGCTGGATGAGCCTAACGCACATCTGGATCTTGAGCACCAGATAATGATTTTTGATCTTCTTAAAAAACTGAACGAAGAAGAAAAGATCACGGTTCTCGCAGTTTCTCACGATCTGAATTTGGTGGGCATCTTTTCTAAAAAAATTGCTCTGATGAATGAAGGTACTATTGTGATGGAAGGAGAAAAGTCGGAAATCCTGACCAAAGAAAATATAAAAAATATATTTAAAATAGATTCTGCTATATTTCAAACGAGTGACAGACAGTCTATCAACGTGCTGATAAATCCAAATTCATTCATTAACACTTCTCGGAATTGAAATTACGTTCTCAAAATACCGTTTCATTTATTTTGTTATCAGCTTTTGTACTGCTCAATCTCATCATATTACTTTTCCTGAAATATTATCTAAATGGCCTAACACTTAATGAATTCCGGTTGGACTATATCGGGAATGTTTTAAACCTGGTGATATCCACCCTGCTACTCACGGGAATAGTCATTCAGCTGATTCAGAAAAAAAATATTGATCCACGCCGGGTGATGTTTCTCATCTTTTTCCAATTTCTGATCACAGTTTCGCTAGGACTAATCTTCGTACTGGTGAAATTCAACATAATAAACCCGGTTGGCTATTTACTTAATTTCCCGGTGAAGAAAGTTTACACAGGTATTCTGTTCATAGTAAGTGCCCTGATGCAGCTTTATTCTTTGCTGTATCTATGGGGACTGTTATTCGGTACAGAAAATTTATTCGAAATCAGAACTCTTATAAGAACAATAGGTGCTGTTGCTCTCCTTCTTGTCTTTTCGCTTTTTTATGTCTGGAATGTACGACTTTACGATGAGGAGAAAATCTCCAACAAAAAATACGAATACGGATGCGTACCCGGGGCTGCAGTTTGGAGCCGCGGAAAACCTAGTCCGATATTCGAGGGGAGAATACGGAAAGCCTTTGCACTCTATAAAAAAGGAACTATTAAAAAAATTATTCTTACTGGTGGAAATGCACCGGGTGAAATCAGCGAGTCGGAAGCCGCTTATAAATATCTGGTTAATCTGGATGTCCCCAAAAAAGATCTTCGGCTAGAGACACAATCATCAACAACTACTTTACAGATAAAATTTTTATCGAAAGAGTACTATGACAAATTGAATCCTAGACCTATACTTTTAATTTCTGATGGATTTCATCTGACAAGAATTGTGCAGATCTCGAAATTCTTTAATATAAATGTTGTCGGCGTATCATCGGAGTATTCAATGTCGTTCGATAAGACAATATTCTACAGAGCGCGCGAGAGTGTTGCTCTTCTGTTATTCTGGCTTTTTGCAATCTAGTGTCGTGTCAACCTTATTTTGATGCTTTCATACGTGAGACGTAAGACGATAAACGTGAGAATTGACCGTCTCACGTCTGCCGTTTCACGTTTGACGAGATACTAGTTATAACTGATATCTTAAATTATTTGGAGAAATCATGGAAAATTTTGATGTAATGGAAAAATATGGACACGAACAAGTTGTGTTTTGCTCGAACGTTGAATCCGGTTTAAAAGCGATCATTGCCATACACGATACCACATTAGGACCTGCCATAGGCGGAACGAGGATGCTGAATTACAAATCTGTCGATCAGGCATTAAATGATGTGTTGAGGTTATCGCGTGGGATGACATACAAAGCGGCTGTGGCGGGATTAAATCTCGGCGGAGGTAAGGCGGTTATTATCGGAGATTCTGCGACTCAAAAAGATGAAATGCTTTTCAGAACATTTGGAAAATTTGTTGAAGGACTCGGTGGAAGATATATAACAGCAGAAGATGTCGGCACCAATGTTAAGGATATGGAATACGTCCGGATGGAAACCAAATATGTTACCGGAATATCAAAAGCACTCGGTGGTTCCGGCGATCCGTCATCGGTAACCTCATATGGTGTTTATGTCGGCATGAAAGCATGTGCTAATTCCGAGTGGGGAAGCGATTCACTAAAAGGTAAAAAAATAGCCGTACAGGGCGCGGGTCATGTGGCCAGAGCTCTTTGTGAACATCTTTACAGTGAAGGTGCTGAAATATTTATTACAGATATAAATGAATCCAAGGTGCAACGCGTTCTTGAGACCATTAATGCGCATGTGGTGAAGTCCGGCGAGATTTATGAACTTGATGTGGATATTTTTTCGCCCAATGCACTCGGAGCGGTTTTAAATGATAATACGATTCCGAAAATAAAGGCCAGGATCATTGCGGGTGGTGCGAATAATCAACTTGAAGAAGAGGACCGGCATGGCCAGATGCTTCTTGAGAAAAATATTCTTTACGCACCGGATTATGTGATTAATGCCGGCGGTTTAATTAATGTTGCCAATGAACTTGAAGGCTATAGACAGGACCGCGCAATGAAACATGCAGAAGGAATCTATGATATTCTCTCCCGTGTTATAAAAGCATCTAAGGAACAGAATATTCCAACACACGTTTCGTCCAACAAAATTGCGGAAGAAAGACTTGCAAAAATTGGCAGTATAAGGAAAATATATACTCCTCGTTCCAATTCCGCTGTAAAATAAATAATTCAGATGTGTTAATAAGAGGAGTCATGCTCAACTTCTCTTTTGTTTTTTGAAATTAAGGCAGTAGATTGGGCATCGAAATTTGAAATCTTGTTGAAAACGATGAAAAAATCGAATA